>OMZI01000020.1:50412-50761 GCA_900315485.1 uncultured Eubacteriales bacterium
ATCACTCAGGTTGCCGTCCTTATCCAGGTACTTGCCGTCCTCGTTCTGGACTGTGAACTTCAGTGCGCCCTCGAACTCAGACTCTGTGATGTTGTCTCCATCAACTGTCTTCGTGATGACCAGTTTTGTTGTCTTAGTAGCTTCTTCGTATACGTCCTTGAGTTCGACTGTTGCTGTCTTGCCATCCTCGACTGTTCCTTTACCTGATGTAGTACTCTGAGCAGCGACCAGATTATATCCCTCAACTGCACTGTTTGTCTCTGTGACCGTGTACTCTCCAGGTGCTACGTCCTTGAAGGTCTTGGTGTACTTGCCATCTGTTCCCTTTACGAAGCCGCCGTCCTTAAGT
>OMZI01000027.1 GCA_900315485.1 uncultured Eubacteriales bacterium
CGACTTGGTTCAATCAGGAGAAATCGAAATTGGCTCCTAACGTTATTACTTGGGAGTCATTTCTTCAGCCAACTTCGATTGTCTCCTAAGCAATTTGTCGAGCAGCATGCTGTAGAAAAGACAGCGGCAAATCTGATTTGTGGAGGTTGGATAATGAAAATCGAATGGGTCGATGGATTTGAAATCAAGACCGTTTCTGAAAACGGAGAGATCGTGATATCTGCAAACAGAGAAGGAATGCTCTCGCTAGCCAATCACCTGACGGCACTCGCGGATGGAATGCCTGGTGATCACATACATTATGATGAAAACAATGCTCTTGAAGAAGGATCAACAGAATTTATTATTGAAAGAATTTAGTAAATTCCGGTTTCCGGAGCGGGCGACCATGATTGCCCGTTTTTTATATTGACAGAAAAATGAAAGACAAAATATAATAACAACTGTTATAATATATCTGAGGTCTAGTCATGCCAAAGAAACCCACAACTACCAAAGAAAACATGATAGAAGGCACCTTCCAGCTGATACGGCATAATGGATATGAAGCTTTTTCGGCAAGGAATCTCGCAGCTTTTCTGGGGTGCTCCACACAGCCGATCATGTATCAGTTTCCAAATCTGGCAGAACTGAAAGAACTTGCATATCAAAAGGCAGACAGCTTCCATAGCGAATACATACTGTCCGGCGCAAACTTGCTGGAAATAGGACTGCGGTATGTAAAGTTTGCTGCTGATGAGCCCATGCTGTTCAGGTTTCTCTTTCAGTCCGGCCATTTTGCAGGGCTCAGGCTCGAAGACCTTCTGAAGACGCCGGATGCGGCCCCTTTGCTGGAAATTGCAAGTAATGAAGAGGGGCTGACTTTGGAAGAAGCAATGTCTTATTTTGAACCCCTATACGCGGCAGTACATGGATATGCAAGCCTTATCGCAAATAACGGAATGGATTATGACCCCGCCGCGATACGCAGGACTCTGATATCTCTGGCAGAGGCAATAACAGGAAAGGATGAATAGTTATAATGACAAAATTGTATAAGAAAAGTGAGATCACTTTTACTATAGTGTGGATCGCAGCATATGTGGTGCTGAGCAGCCTGGCAGACAATGTTTCCTTAGAACTCGGGGTTGCCAAATCGATTACAGCAGTTCTCCATGTTGTTATGGCGTTGATCCTCTTCTTCTGGATCGGGAAAAACGGACTGATGAAAAAATATGGCCTTTGCAGATCATCTGTGCCGGCAAAGAACTTTTTGTATTACATCCCATTGGCAGTAATAGCATCGGCATCCCTGTGGACAGGCATAGGGCTTCGTTTCACAATCCCGGAGACGATATGCTTCGTTGTCAGCATGTGCTGCGTCGGGTTCATTGAGGAAGTGATTTTTAGAGGGTTCCTCTTCAGAGCCATGGAAAAGGACAATCTCAGGACTGCGATCATAGTATCATCGCTGACTTTCGGTCTGGGACATATCTCTAATCTGTTTAACGGAAGCGGGCGCACGCCTGCGTCATCGGCAGTACAGATCATATTTGCTGTACTCGTAGGGTTAGTACTTGTAACTATTTTTTACCGTGGAGGATCTTTGATCCCATGCATAGTATTTCATTCAGTGAATAACGCACTTGGGGCCTTTGGAGCAGAAGGACAACTGGATCAGCGGACTGAAATGATAATAAATCTGATACTTATTGTTATAGTACTCGGTGGATACTTGCTATATCTGTACAGAATTGCTCCAAGGAAAGAGTAAAAAGAATCACTATAAATGTCCCGGATCATCAAACTCCGGGACATTTTGTTTACAATGAATATGTTATTATGAAAGAAATCAAAGAATTCTTTTGATGCAGGACATGAATGGTATGGAACATGCTGCTGGGGACGATAAGGAGGTTGGCATAATGTATAGCGAAAAGATCATCGTAGGAAAGGGAACTGAGTTTCCGCTGGACGGCTTGCTTACTTTACCTGATGGTACGAAAGGTCCTGTTCCTGCAGTTGTTATGGTGCACGGCTCCGGCTCAAGCAACATGGACGAAAAAGTAATGAAACTGACTCCGTTCCGTGACCTTGCTGAAGGGCTTGCAAGGCATGGCATAGCGTCCATCCGATATGATAAGAGGTCATTCGTCCATGCAAAGAAAATGCTGAAGCAGATAATCACAGTTAAGGAAGAGACCATAGATGATGCGGTACTTGCGATCAATATTCTGAAATCCGATCCTCGTATTGATGCAGAGCGGATCTTTATTCTCGGGCACAGCATGGGAGCCATGCTTGCACCAAGGATAGACAGCGAGGGCGGGAATGTCAGAGGCCTCATATTGATGGCAGGCTCGCCGTACAGGCTTGAGGATATCATGGTGAGACAGTTCGGGCAGGCAAAGGGCAGCAAATCATATATGAAATTGGCCGCCATCATAGAAGATAAAGTGTTTACGAAAAAGATCGACAGTCTTTATGAAATGAGCGATGAAGAGGCAAAGAGCAAAAAATTTGCCGGCGGCACGACTCTTTATTACTTCAAGGAAATGGGGCAGAAGACAGCCGCAGATTACCTGCTTCAAAGCGAGAAACCGGTATTGATAATGCAGGGCGGAAGAGACTTCCAGGTTCTGGCAGATGAAGATTATCAGAAGTTCAAAGAACTGCTGGCGGAACGCAGTAATACTTTCTACAAATTATATCCTCAGCTGAATCATGTATTTGTTGATGCCATTTACGACGATATAGGTAAGGCAGCTAAGGAATACAGCACGGAGAGACGTATCGGAGAGGAAGTTATAACAGATATCACCTCATTCATAGGCGCCTTCGGGTCAGATTTGTAAGTATTTGAAGGAAATCCTGTCTGAGGAGGTCTTTGAAATGATGAAAACGATAGAAGAACTGCTGCAATGCCCATACTGGATTATTGACATATTGCCGTCACAAGTGCCTGAGGGCAGTCCCGGGCAGTACTTTACTGTTGAAAAGTATTTCCTGCAAGGCGATCGGCTGGAAGAGATAAAGCAAAAGCATATCAATCTGATTCTGAAACTGAATTGCTATAGAGACATATCAAAAAGCGATGAAACTGTGGTCAATCCGATACCAGAGCACAACTTCTGGACCTGATCAGGCAGATTGCTTCCAGTGAAGGTCTTTTTGTCTGGAAGCCTGCCCTGTGATCTAATTACTGATCACTCACCAGTCGTCTGACTGCAAGGATCTTTCTGTTTCCGATACCGCTTATTATTACACCGGTCCTCTTATTTGAGGCGTGTATTATCTTTCCGTCTCCCAGATAGAGTGCGTAGTGTCCAGGGAAATAGAGAAGATCTCCCGGCTGAGCTTCACTGTATGAAATGCCTCTTCCCTCCTCATACAGCGGATAGTTCAGGTTCATTCCGTACTCTCTGTACAGGGCTATTACAAAGCCCGAACAGTCAACTCCTGTCTCAAGGCTCTTGCCTCCCCACACATAACGGAGTCCGAGATACTGCTTGGCTGTTGTGATGATATCATCACCGCTGTTGGCAACAGGCTCCCCTTCATACTCCTGCCATGTCTCTCCTTTCGGAAGTCCGAGCGTGCCCTTCTCTATGACCGCCGGTACTCCTTCATCGAGTACTTCGATGTCGGTCTTATCCTTATTCTCGACAGTACCGTTGACGGTAGTATAAGTGACACCTACCTCTTTCTCTCCGTCGCTGCCCTCACTTATTACTTCTGCATCGCCGGCAAACATCTGCCCGTTCTCCTTGTAGTCAGGTGCAGGTGTAAAAGTCTCCGTTGATGTCTTCGAGGAAGCGATCCTGATAGTCGCACCGCAGTCCTCAGCAGAAGTGATAACCGCATCGACAGCTTCTTCTTCAGAAACGATCTCTCCTGTCCCGCCCTTCTTTATATGAAAATCCGAGCTGATGGCGGCAATGTTCGTATCGTCCTGAGTCATGTCCTCGAAAACATTATTAAGGACCTTGCTTGCAGTCTCTTTATTTCTGACCCTGCATATCTCCTGATTCTCATATGAGATGGCATAAGGCGTAAGCGTGCCTATATGACCCGCCCACATTATCACATCTGCAGTGATCAGTGCAGCAAACAGAAATCCTATTATCAATCTTTTCAGGGATTTGCGGTGTTTTTTCATACAGATGATATATTTGTCAAATAATGCTTATCCGTCAACTATCGTGTTGCAACTTACAAAGAGATTTTATCACAGTAAATATCCGTATCTCCACTTCTTTGAGTGAACATTTGATGAATTCCTTTCACATATACGCTGTAATCAGTGCAAATGGACAGAAAAACAAGGACATTCAAAGATCAGGTTTCCCGTGCTCAAGCACCCGTACCTCTCTTATCAGAAATTCTTTTCCGGTAAGGATCTCCTTCTTCGAGCTGCCGCACTCAGGGCATATGCCCTCGTTCTCAACAACGTAATAATCTTCGCCGCAGTCATTGCAGCGGGCGATTCCCTTTATCCTGTTGATGATCAGCTCTGATCCTCTCAGAAAATCATATTCATCGGAAATGACCTGATATCCGTCCATCATGAATTCAGGTATGACTGCGGTCAGATCTCCGATATCAAGTACAACGGCATCGATATGATCGATGCCGTTTTCTTCTGTTACCTTTCCAACCTGCTCAGCTACGCCGAACAGAAGTGTAAGTTCATGCATAATTGCCTCTCAGCTGCTTTCTTGATCAAACTCTTTTGCTTCCCGCAGAATCGCTCTATTCCTTAGGAGTACGGTTATTGTCATACTCTCTGAACTTTCTGACGGCGATCTTCATCTGCCTGTCTGCCTTGTACTTCTCCATGTAGCCCTTACGGAAACGCATTCCGCGGATAGGTTCATCGAATTTCCTGATCAGGTGAATAGCGTCAAATTTGCATCTGGTCGTGCAGATACCGCATCCGAGGCACTTATTCTGATCAACGATGGTAGCTCCGCACTTGAGGCAGCGCTCAGTCTCAGCCTTGAGCTGCTCCTCAGTGAATGTGAGCCTGTCGTCGTACTTGGTCAGAGTTTTGCTCTTATCGATGTGAGGCTTCTGTCTTGATGTGTTGTCATAGCTGATATGGTCATAATCAAGATCAGACTTGTCAAGAGCCTTGAATACGCGGCGGTCTCTTCCGATCGTCAGGCTGCAGCCTTCCTGCACAAAACGATTAATCGATATAGCGCCCTGCTTTCCGGCAGCTACAGCATCGATGCAGAACTTCATTCCTGTATAGATGTCTCCTCCTGCGAAGATATCAGGCTCGCTTGTCTGATATGTCAGCTCATCTGCTATGACGAGACCTCTCTTGTCGAGCTCTACATTTACGCCCTTGAGGAGGTTCTTCCAGTCAGGCTTCTGTCCTATGCAGTAGAGTACTGTTGAGCATTCAGCTTCCTCTGTGATGCTGTCGTCGAACTTAGGGTCGAATCTGCCCTCTTTGTTCTTAACAGATACGCACTTTCTGAACTTGATGCCTTTGCACTTGCCTGCCTTCTTGATGATCTCAGTCTGTCCCCAGCCATCGTGGATGGTAACGCCGTCAGCCTTGCAGTATTCCTGATCCTCTTCACCCATTGGCATTTCATCATAGGATTCAAGGCAGTAGAGATCTACGCTCTTAGCTCCGTATCTGACTGCAGTACGTGCGACATCAGCACCGATGTTTCCGCCACCGATGACAACTACTTTGCCGCTGAGCTTCACATCGTTGCCTCTGTTGATGCTCTTGATGAAATCAACACCAGGCATTACACCCTGAGCATCATCGCCAGGGATTCCGAGCTTGCCTCCGCTCTGGAGACCTATGCCGAGATAGAATGCTTCGAACCCCTGCTCACGGAGCTCAGGGATCGTCACATCCTTGCCTACTTCAGTGTTGCATACGAACTTGACGCCCAGTGCTCTTATCACGTCGATCTCTGCATCTACTACATCCTTCTCAAGTCTGAATGCAGGGATAGCGCTTGTAAGAAGTCCGCCCGGCTTGGTGTCTTTCTCGAATACTGTGACATTGTGCCCGTCAAGAGCAAGGAAGTATGCGCATGAAAGGCCTGCCGGGCCCGAGCCGATAACAGCAATCTTGTTGCCGAAATTATGTATCTTTTCAGGTATATATCTGTTTGCCTGCTCGATTTCCCTGTCAGCGATGAATTTCTTGATCTCGTCTATGGAAACCGCCTGGTCGATCTGTCCTCTTGTGCACTCATTCTCGCATGTATGCGGGCAGATTCTGCCGCAGATAGCAGGCAGCGGGTTCTCTTTCTTGATCAGATCGAGAGCTTCCGTATACTTGCCCTGAGCAGCCAGTCTGATGTATCCCTGAACTGCTATGTGTGCCGGACACTGTGTTTTGCATGGTGAAGTACCGGTCTCTACGACATTCTGTCTGTGATCACGGTAATCCGGATCATATCTTTCCGGACCCCACTCAAGATCATCCGGGAGATCCACATTCTTGTGAACTATAGGAGTCTTTGAGCAAATCTTCTGTCCGAGCCTGAGCGCATTATTGGCGCATACCTCAACACACTGTCCGCAGGCAACGCACTTCTCAGCGTCGATCTCGGAAACATAGTTGCTCCTTGAAAGATTAGGTGTTCCGTAATATGATGAGCCGCCTATGGCCATACAGCTGCTTGGCTGGCAGTTACAGATCGCGAATGTGACGCCATTCTCAAGAGTCGTGATCTGATGGATGCAGCCCTGTGCTTCCATCTTCTTAAGGTGCTCATATACTTCTTCTCTGGTGATTTTCTTGCCGCGTCCGTGCCTGAGCATGGAGTCAGCAAGAGGTCCCATGTATACGCACATTCCGTCAACCTGAGTTCCGTCACCCTCTCCCATGATCTTGCGCACCCTGCGGCACTGGCAAGGTACGAGGCAGAACGATCCGCCGATAGTAGTATCGATGAGAGTAGAAAGTCTATCCATCGTCATCTTCTTGGTATCAGCCGGCAGAGAAGCTTCAACAGGAACTACTCTCATGATGCCAACGCCCATCGGCCAGTCTTTGGCTACGTCATGTGACTCAAAGGCATGTCTTGCAAATAGATATGCTATTTCAGGATTCTCTTCTGCGAATCCCGGTCTTACCATCTGGAACTCGAACAGTCCAGGAGCGAAAGGTACAAGCATGTATACCTTTGCATCAGTACGCGGCACCTTCACATCCATGAAGTATGCCTTGTCAGCTATATCCTCAAGAATCCTTTTGCTTTTTTCCTTGGTGAAGCCTGTCTTTTTGGCGATCATCCCTGCTGTATATGGTGTTATGAGTTTCATCTCGCTCATGACAGTCAGTTCATCATCTGTAAGAAGATAATCCAGCACCTGATATTCAGCTGTGCCAGGGTCTGTTCTGAGCTCGCCGTTGCACATGGTGTTCGCCAGCTTGATCAGCTTTTCCCGTCTTGTATCCTGATCCATTATTTCCTCCCTGCAATATCTACAAAAGTATCCCTCCCGGGATACAGGAATTATTAATTCAATAATAGCACACACTCGATGGCTGCCGGAGTATTTCTTTGTATTTTAATGACCCGCTGGTAACAAAAAAGGAAGCGGACACGCCGCTTCCTGTCGCAGTGTTTACGATCAGAAGAACTTTTCCCTCATAGTCCCCGAGGCTTACGTCATTACCAATTCTGTCTTTTACTGTAAAATCATAAACGTTCATTGGTTGTATCTCCTCCTGTTATAGTTATACCCCTCTTACCGCTTCATTATACGGTCAAAAGGGAAAATAATTTGTCATTTCGATGAAAAATATATACGGAACTCATCTGATTGCAACAATATCAGATGAGTTTTCTGAGCTCTTCGATTACCGCTGTATCTGAAGGAAGCCACTTCACAGAGTCGAGCTCATCTCTTCCAAGCCATTTTGCCGACTCGTGCTCCAGAAGGCGGATGCCTGCAGAGATCAGTTCACATCTGATGCAGTACATATACAGATGGAACTTCGGGTAGTCATACTCGACAGTACAGATGACATCCCCTGCCTTTATCTCAGCGTCAAGTTCCTCCCGTATCTCTCTTTCCGCTGCCTGTGCAGGTGTCTCACCCGGCTCAAGCTTGCCTCCCGGGAACTCCCACCAGTCCTTGTAGTCTCCGTATCCCCTCTGTGTAGCGAGTACTTTGCCGTCCTTGATTATGATCGCTGCCGCGACCCTGACAGTACGTCTTTCTTCCATTTTGTCTTCCATTTCAGCCTGTCTTTCCGGTGTTATATCTTCATTGTCAGTACGTTCATGCCCAGGATATTCTGGTATTCGACGTCCTTGAGGATCCCGAATATCATCTTTAATCCTATATTGGCTCCGGCATCATCGCCTTCAGCTATCCTGTTCATGGTTACAGGGTCGAACGGCCTGCAGTCATCTCTGAGCCTTAGGATAATATCATCACCCTTGTGTACTACACGCACGTCTATACTGTGCGCTCTGTTGTCTCCGGCAAAACCGTGTTCTACGATGTTTCCGGCCATCTCTTCCGTTGCAAGGCCTGCAAGATACGACCGTCTGTTGTCTATTCCCTTCTCAGTGCAGAAGTTCTGTATTTTCTGTGAGATGGTGACTACCTCCTCCATGCTTCTGACTGTCAGATCAAGTCTTTCATCAGGCGATACGCCGAAGTCACGCGGTATGACCATGAGCTCAAACATGTCTGACGGGATCTTCCCGTTCTTGACACATGCATATATGAAATAGATCAGGAGAATGACTACTCCGTTCAGTATATTGGCATAGTACAGTCCGTTCATTCCAATAGCAGGGATCAGCAAAGCGCTGAAGGCACACACGCATATGATGCCGTCCATCAGAGAGACGATGTGTACCAGAACATGCTTTCCCGATGCCTGTCCGTAGCATGTAAAGTGCATCGCAGGGATCGCAAGCACCATACATACCGGCAGTAGCCTGAAGCCCCAGACAGTCATCATGAATACAGGGTTTGACGGATCCTTATAGAAAATCCGTGTTTCCGGGACCGCAAGCATCATGATCACAGCAGAGATCGCAGCCATTAACGGTACGAACCTGCTGAACATTACTCTCATTACATCCATCAGTGTCTGCCTGTCTTCCTCACCTACGCTTACGCTTATCATCATCCTTGATACTGCAACGAATCCTGCAGGAATGGCCCAGAACACTCCAAGGAAGTTATTGCAGGCCGTAAAAGCAGATATTCCCGCTCCGCCGACATATGCTTCCAGCAGCTTATTGACTATAAGTCCGCGGAAAGCCTGATAGATATTGGTAGCAGCACCCGGGAATCCGATCGCGATTATCGCGATGCACTCTGCCCATACGATCTCTTTCAGCCTGAATCTCATCTGGGATTTTCCGCTGAGGAAGTGCCCTGCCTGAACAGCGAAGAACACCCACATTCCCGCTGAAGAAGCGAGCGCCAGACCGAAAGCCTCCAGCCCGAGGACCTTTACGAACAGGAAGTTGAACAGAAGATTGGCTATGATGAATGCAATGCTTGCAGTCATCGCTCTCCTGTTCCTGTTTTCCATAGAAAGGAATATCGTAAACTGGCTTCCGATCATGAACGGGATTATGCCTATTGCCTGACCGGTAATATAGCGGTTGAGAATGGCCCTTACCTGATCGTCATGAGTAAGGAATCCTGTATTATCAGTAAACGCAAGAAATACAAGGATCAGAGACAGCAGCGTTCCGATTGCCCCTGCGAGGATGATATCCAGCGTATACACATTATGCATTTTGCCCTGCTCGTTCTGTCCGAGATATTTTCCGCACAGAATGCTTGCGCCGCCGGTCAGGACTGTAGCAGTCGTTGCCACAAGGGTATTCACCGGCCAGTAGATACCTACTGCAGTCATTGCGTCCACGCCGACGAAGTTACTGGCAAAATAAGTGGAGACTATACCGTTGACAGCGCCTATTGCGGCAAGCAGTATCTGTATCGGCAGCAGCCTGAACATAAGTCTGGTCAGTATTTTTCTGTTGGATGTTATTCCTTCCATTCAGTTTCCTCTTGTTCACCTGCTATTTTATGGTAAGTATGGCTGTCTCTCCCGATTCCTGCATGTCAGCATAATACAGGCAGCCCTCAGAAACCACCCTGTCTGTTATCTCTTCACCGTTCAGGTATACAGCAGACGGCTCAGTTTCAGACAGCCATCCTGTTCTTCCCGATGCCTTCATGACAAAGGTAACAGAATCGCCCTTTTCTATTATATTCTCTGCAGCCGCGGCTCCGGCGTATTTATCCAGAAGTCCGAGGAATGCTGCTTTACCTGTGAACGGAACTATCACATACCATGCGTATCCGTCCCTGTCTATCTCAGCTTCATATTTTTCACCTGAACCGAGAAGATGTGCTTCCTTTCCGAAGTAGTCATATACCCAGTATTTTTCCGCACCGGCGATCTCCGGCACTTCCTCAGGAGTGAATGATACCGTCTGTGTGCTTCCGCTAAGATTGTACGCCGCTATCCCGCCTGCATATGCCAGATCTCCGCATGCCGCATAATTGCTCAGCTTCAGGACGCCCTCCTTCAGCGGGTCCGTGAAAACGCAGTCCTCTGTCGGCCTTGCAGACCTTGCCATCATGAGAAGCTTTCCGTCGCTGCATGCAAGAGGCTTCAGCACCTCAGGATCAGTCTCACCGATCTTGTCGCTGAAGTACACAGGGCCGCCGCTTATCGCTCTCAGCAGGCTGTGCTTGGACGCATACGGATGCTTTGTCCAGAACATATCCCAGTCGCAGCAGTATATTTCATTGTGGTAAATGGAGTTGTATGCGTTCTGGAGGAGATGCTCGACAAAGCTTTCATCCCTGCTCGGGAAGAAATCATCACTGTTTCTGGATATAGCGGAAGCCGGCCTTGCGACCACATTCTCCATCGCCATTCCCATGCAGTTTATGATAGCCCCGTCCATCTCAAACGACCCGGTCTCAAGCTCACGGTTCATTCCCCTTGCCGCTTCAGCAACAGGGACCTCGTTCTCGTAGTAGAAAGGAGCCGTGCTCTGCCCGTCGACCTTTATGAAATCTATGCCCTCGCTCTTGAGGGACCTGCACCAGTCACGGTAGAATCCGCTTCCGTGCCTGTAATCAGGGATCAGGACGTTATTGGCTGTCCTGTACAGATACTGCTCTTCTCTCTCTGCGAGGCTGCTCTCAGGATCGACACCGCCCCAGTAGCCTCCGAGCGCATGCCATATCCCGAACCATTCTATATCGCTTCTGCTGCGGATATCACTGATCACAGGTCTGAACCCTCCCGGGAACTTGTCTGTGTCCGGTGCAAAATCCGTGACCATCCTGTCTCTTGACGGGAACCATCCGTCATCGAAGAGCATCCATCTTACCGGTACTTTTTTATCTATCAGCTCATCTGCCTTCTGAGTCACAAGTTCAGCTGATATGTCCGTATAGAATGCATCCCAGCTGCACCATCCGAGGTATCTGAACATCTCAGGGATGCGTCTCTCTTCTCTCGGCAGGATGCCTTTTTCCCTGATTATCCATGCAAAAGCCCTGTGCACCGCCTCGTACGCGGTCTCAGCCTCCGCATATACATACATGATCTCATCTATGGATTCGAGTCCGCCTCTCAGGGCAGTCATCACGAGGCATATTTCATCCTCTGTGCCGCCTGTCAGATATGATTTGAGCCTGTCACCGACCATAGGCACAAGACATCCGCATCTGTCAGCATATCTGAACAGTGCGACCTGTGTCCTGTCAGGTATATCCTTAAAGCTGTCAGCAAATCCCGGACGTGACCACCACGGTCCGAACATATACAGTGAGGTTATCTTCTCCGGAACTTCATCGGGTCTGAAATGTGCTGTGACAGGCGCTTCCATCGCAAGGTTGACATGCTCCTCAAGAAGCGGCTCTGCATAGCATATCCTGAGTTTCAGTCCGCAGAGTCTTACGCCTTCTTCCTCCCTTTCATATGCAGACAGAATCATGTTGTCGCATGAAACATCTCTTCCGTCCGCAGCCATAACCACCTCATGGCTTTTGCCCTTCTGGCGGCTGATCTTTAATCTCAGATCCCCTTTCATATTTCCGGTCCTCCTTCAGTTCAGTCAGGAATCATTTTAATTCTTTTGCTCCCGGTTAGCAAGATAACCGGTGCCGCCTGAAAAAACAATCCGGTCTTCAGTCCTGAAAAGTTATTCCTGCAAACAGATTAGTGTTACAATGAAAACAGACTGGTCACTGATCATAAAAAGAGGTATGACTATGAGAGCAGGACGTGAGATACAGCAGCCGAAGAGAAACTACAGAACATTCAAAATACTTCTGATCCTTATACTTGTGCTGATCATAGCGATCGCTGCCGCAGCAGCTTATTCGTACAAGTCAGCAAAGGATTCACTTGATATAAGCTTTACCGAGAAAACGCCGCAGGTGGAAGCCGGCGGTGAATATGCGGCAATGGACTTTGTCAAAGACTCTGAGGGTGAAGTTGCGCCGTCCGCCGAATTTCTCAATGCAGAAAAAACAGGCAGCAAAGAGATGGTATACACAGTCTCCAAGCCTGTCCTGGGCGGTCTTATGACTGCATCTGAAGAATATACACTTGCGTATAATGTTGTGGATACTGTTGCGCCGCTCATCCTGTGGAACGGTGACGGCTCGGTCCTTCAGCGCTATGAAAAGTTCGACATCAACGATGTCATAGGATACGGGGATAATGCAGATCCGCAGCCTTCGATCGAAATTGATGGTGAAGTCAAAATGACAAGGCTGGGCAAATACCCTCTTCATGTGAAGATAACTGATGCTTCAGGCAACAGCACAGAGGCCGACCTGACCGTTGAAGTCGCTGATACGGTTCCGGTATACACTGATGATTCCCCAAGGATTCAGTTTGCGGATTTCGTCTCATCGTATAAGGGCGACGGACGGTCTTTCGGTATCGACGTATCGACCTGGCAGGGCGATGTGGACTTTGATGCTGTGAAGAAAGCCGGATGTGAATTCGTTATAATCAGGATCGGCTATTCCGCTGACGGGAAGATAGAAAAGGACAGCAAGTTCGAGCAGAATTATGAGAATGCACGGGCTGCAGGGCTGAAAACAGGCATATACCTGTACAGCTACGATAATTCCGAAAAGGAAGTCCGCGCATCGGCAGACCAGATCATAGAGATCCTCGGAGACGAAGCTCCTGATCTTCCGGTGGTCTTCGACTGGGAGGACTTCGGTCAGTTCCAGACGTACAAAATGAGTTTTGCAGGACTCAACAGCCTGTATGATGCGTTTGCAGATCAGCTGTCTTCAGCCGGTTATGACTGCATGCTGTACGGCAACAAGAATAGTCTTGAGAAAGTATGGGATGATACAGATACAAGACCTGTATGGCTCGCCCACTATACAGACAAGACAGACTACAAGGGTCCGTACGTAATGTGGCAGGCAAGCCAGACAGGCAATATAGACGGTATAGACGGTGATGTGGATATGGACATCCTCTACGAATAGGTCATCAACGGATATCGTATGTACTCCTCAGGCGCAGGCCGTCAGGTCTGCCCCTGAGGATTTTTATTCTCTTCTCACCCGGCTCCATGTCAAAATAATTATCCGACAGTACCAGGTCTTCATTGTCATTGAGGATCTCAACATCACGCGCATATGCGGAAGCTCTGATGATGATCTCATCGCCATCGGTCCTGAATGACAGCTCAGGATCTCTGAAATGATAGTACTTAGGCTGGCAGAAGATCACGCTGCCCGCTGATACCACTTCCCCGTTCTCTTCCAGTCTGTATGAGACGTGATCATCATAGAGATCAGCTTCAGGCATGTCTTCCCTTTCAAGCCATACAGCGCTGAGCGCCGGGACCGTTACGGTCTCTTTTCTTTCGTCACGGATGCTGCCGCAGCTGTCACGGGTCTGCCATATCACATCGACAGTGTGTTCATCCGGAGTCTCGTTGCTCACATTGAACCTTACAGACTTTTTCACTTCGTATGGCTCTGCGTTCGGATTGGTATCCTGAGTAAGTATCCCTTCTTCCTCACATGACAGCAGCAGAGGAGCAAAGAACCTCTTCTCATAGTAATGGAGAGCCTTCCATCTGCCGTAATAATCGATCGACGACCAGCTTGAGACCGGCCAGCAGTCGTTGAGCTGCCATACGACAGTTCCCATGCATCTGCCGCGGTGCCTTCTGAAGTGTTCCACACCGTAGCGTATAGCCTGCGCCTGCAGCAGCTGCGATGCGTAGACTGTCATATCAAATGATGAAGGATACAGATAAGTCTGCGACATATATGAAGCGATCTTGCCGTTGGCCGCAGCATTCCTCTGATGCTTTTCCATCACATATGAATATATATTGCGGTCCTCAGGCTCAGTGAAAGACTCTATCGTTTTCATCGCAGGGAAAGACTGGAAGCCGAATTCAGAGAGGTATCTGAAATGGAACTTCCTGTACTCCGTAAAAGGCTTGTTGCCGTGCCACACATCCCAGTAGTGGACATCTCCCCTGTTCTCTGCATTAGGCTCATCAAAGCCTCCGCCGCTTGATGGGCTTGCAGGCCAGTAGAAGGTCTGAGGGTCCGTCTTCTCCAGTATCTCCGGGAAGATCTCCTCGTACATCCTGAGATAGAACTCCCTGAGTTCAGGAGTATTGACCCACTGTCCTTCATCGGCGAACTGCTCCATCTCATTATTGCCGCACCAGAGCCCAAGGCTTGCATGGTGGCGGAGCCTCCTGACATTGTCCTCTATCTCGGCTCTGATGTTTGCTTCGAATTCCTCAGACAGGTCGTACGCAGCGCATGCGAACATGAAGTCCTGCCAGACGATCAGACCAAGCTCATCGCATATATCGTAGAACCAGTCCTCGGGATAATAGCCGCCGCCCCACACTCTTATGCAGTTGTGGTTGGCAAGCCTTGCATCCTCAAGAAGACGTCTGGTCCTCTCCGGGGACGTTCTGCCTGTCAGGCTGTCCTCAGGGATATAGTCTGCTCCCATTGCGAACACTTCTATGCCGTTGACCGTATGGGCAAAACTCTCGCCGTACTCATCTTTACGTCTTGTGACAGTCATCGTGCGAAGGCCGATCCTTCGCTCCCAGGTGTCAAGCATTTTGCCATCTGACATAAGGGTCACCCTGACCGTATAGAGCGGCTGCGGACCGTAACCTGCAGGATACCACAGATGAGGATCAGATATCACCAGTCCTTCCGGAGCATCGCCGCTTGCGACAAGCTCTCCGTCCGGGCTGAAGACCTCAGCCACACATGAGATATCTGCATCTCCTGCTTCAGCATATTCGATTTCAGGCCCGAATCTCAGAGCAACACTGCCGTCAGCATGCATCTGCCTCACGTAGACACTCTCTATGGCCGCTGTATCATAACCTGTGATCCTGACCGGCCTGAATATCCCGCAGCCCGGGAGCCTCGGTCCCCAGTCCCAGCCGAACATGCAGTGCGCCTTGCGGAGATACGGAAAACCTCTCATCGCATCTTCCGTGCCCTCAAGAGGCTTTTCCTCATATCTGCTCCTGATGTACCTTGTCGGTGAACGGAACAGGATGCTGAGATAGTTGTCCTCTGCCTTCAGGATATCTTTGATATCATACTTCCATGTCCTGTGCATGTTGTCCGCGGTACCGAGCAGCACGCCGTTCAGTCTTATTTCAGCCAGCGTGTCCAGTCCTTCAAATACAAGACGGATGCGGTCCCTGCTGAGAATATCAGCATCCGCATCAAATGAAGTCTCATATTTGTAATCCCTGTCAGACAGTCTTAGAGCCTCGAGCTCGTTGTCCCTGAAATAAGGATCATCTATCATGCCGGCTCTGAGAAGATCAGAGTACAGGTCTCCCGGCACCACAGCCGGTATCGTCTCTGTGTCTTCAGTTCCGTCTGCCATGTGAAGAGACCAGCACGAATCGATCTCCATGCTGGTCTTCATATCTCTGTTTATTCTGTTTTCGTGATTGATATCAGTACGGTCCATATACCCTACTTTTTCGCGCCTTTTCCGCTTTTCTTCTCTGCGGCCCCTTTAGCGCTCTTGTCACCGCTGCTCTTCTTGCCCTTGTCACCGGCATTATCAGCGGTTTCCTTCTTCGAACTTTCAAGAATGTCTGTCAGAGCGTTAAGCAGCTCCTTATCCGCCTCTGCTGCCTTCTCTCCGGCATCTTCCGGTTTCTTTTCAGGAGCCTCGAGATCATCAAGGTCCTGCAGATCCTCGATAGTGAGCGTCGTGAGCGTCTCCTCATCGACATTTTCAAGATCAGCGACCCTTGCAGCCTGATTGGTGATTATCTTCTCGAAGAGGTTTCTGACCTCTCTTGCATTCGCAAAATTCTCACCCTTCGCAGCTTCAAGTCTGACTATCTCTTCCCTGACGGCTGCTTCAGCCTCCTCGGTCATCTTGTACTGATACTTCTTGCACTGCATCATGAAGATGGCCTGAAGCTCGTCCACTGTATAGTCAGGGAACTCGAAGAACTTATTGAATCTGGACTTGAGTCCCGGGTTGCTCTCAACGAAAGCCTTCATCAGCTCAGTGTATCCGGCAACGATGACCACGAACTTGTCGCGGTGGTCTTCCATCGCCTTGAGGATGGTGTCGATGGCTTCCTGTCCGAAGTTCTCGCCTTCCTGATTGAGCGTATAGGCCTCATCTATGAAGAGGACGCCTCCCATGGCCTCCTGTATCTTCTTCTGAGTCTTGATCGCTGTCTGTCCTACATATCCAGCAACCAGGCCTGATCTGTCAGTCTCTACGAGCTGCCCCGTGGAAAGGATGCCTATCTCCTTGTACAGCTTGGCAAGTATCCTGGCTACCGTGGTCTTTCCTGTTCCCGGATTGCCCGAGAATACAAGATGGAGAGAAACAGGCACTGCCTTCATGCCCTTCTCTTCACGCATCTTTCTTACCTTGGCGAGTCCGACCAGTTCTTCGACATCATGCTTGACCTTAGTCAGTCCGATGAGCTCATTCAGTTCCTCCATGCCTGACTTTTCCGGTTCCTTAGGTTCTTCAGGCTCCGGCGCTGTCTGTACGGCAAATTCTGTCTGTGTAACGACTTCTGTCTCGATCTCCTGAGGTCCTGCATTCCTCTCAGAAGAGCGTGCAGAATCAGTTCCCGTTCCTGCGGAAGGTCTGCGTACCGGCACATCTATTTCCGGTTTCTCCTTCGTCGGTCCGTAGAAGTCATCGTATATACTTTTCAGCTCATCCTTCATGTCTCTCATATCGGCTGATCCTTTCCTCTGCGGAATCAATGAGGGTCATCTGACCCCTGCAATAATGATAAAATGCACACGGATTATTTGCAAGCTTCTAGTTAAGATGCGTGACCCTTCCGTCTCCGTCCACTGGGATCTTCTCTCCCAGGAATACAGGTTCAGGCCTGAAGATGCATTTTACAAAGTCCTTGTCACGCGCGAGCACCTCGCGGAACTCCCTGTAGTATCTTCCAGTATACTGTCTCTGATCGGATGAGACTCCCTTTGCCTCAACTCCGAGAGCATCTGCTATCTTAAGAGCCCTGTAGAGATGATACTTCTGAGTCACTATGATCATACGGTCTGCGCAGAATACATCTCTTGCCCTGTATACCGAGTCATATGTGGAGAATCCTGCAAAATCCAGGAATATGTCCTCGTCCGGAACGCCGCGGCTCAGAGCATACCGGTACATGCTGTCAGGTTCGCTGTACTCAGGGACGCTGTTGTCTCCGCTGAGAAGGAGCTTGGGTGCCGCCCCCTTTTTATACAGATTGATCGCAGTGTCAAGCCTGTCCTGCAGCATCGGTGACGGCTGGTCGTCCGCCCATACAGAGCAGCCAAGCACAAGAATACACTGAGGGTCCATGCTCTTAAGGCTCTCCAGTGTATCAGCGTCTATCTCCGACCCGTCATGGGTCAGCACTATATCCTTGCCTGCAGCTGCTGTTACATACGCGCTTATTCCGAAGACAACAGCCGCAAGTATTATTATCAGTCCGATCATTCTTGTTACCAGTTTTCTCATAGGCTGTTATTATAACCCATAATACGGCAGTTGTCTGCGCTAATCATGCATCTATATTTATTCATTGCTCCTTTTTTCGATCAGAAATCAAACGCAGCCGGCATTATCAGAACAGTACTGATAATCTCCGGCTGCACAGCGGTCAATACCTATGGTCAGGAGCTCCTGTCAGTCGCGCTCTCTGAGCTGCCTTCCCGCTTCAGGCATAAGCTCTTCACTAATTATGCCGAGCATCTCTTCGAATTTATCGACATCTCCCGGTTCGAATCTCTCCTCGATCCTCTCGCAGACAAGATGGATGTAGTCGAATATCACGCCGTATTCCTCGCGGTATCTGTCCGTCGCCTCTACACGGAATTCTCTTTTGTCCCTGTCATTGCGGATGCGCCTGATATAGCCCCTTTCCTCGAGCTTGTTAAGACGGTATGCCGTGTTGGAAGCAGACAGCTTGGCATATCTTGAAAATTCAGCCACTGTCGGATCTCCGAGCGCGATGATGATCTCCATGTAGATCACCTCCTGAAGGCTCAGGTCTCCCGGCATGCTGCGTCCCCGCTCCTTCAGCGCACGGTCGTACAGCATCAGCTTGAATTTATCGTACATTGTATTGAAGTGCTGTTCCAGCTTTCTCATGATATGCCCCTGCTACTTGTTCTCCTCATACCTCTTGACCTTGCCGGTGGTCGTCTTGGCCATCTCTTCAGTCTGCAGTATCAGTCTGTGTACATGCTTGTATTTTGGCATATTGCTGTTGATGCGGTCAATATCTGCATCAACAATCGCGTAGATCTGCTCTTCTGTCTCTGCGCCGTATTTCTCCTTCATCAGGTCTTTATCGTAGACGATCTTGGCAACAAGGACCTCGTCCCTGTCATCGGCACCCTCACGTCTGACCTCACCGAATACTATATTCTCCTCAACATACGGGAGCTCAGCTATGATCGTCTCGATTTCCTCAGGATATACATTTTTGCCGTTTTTCAGCACGATGACGTTCTTGGACCTTCCGGTGATATGGATGCAGCCTTTTGAGTCAAGATAAGCCAGGTCTCCTGTATGGAGCCATCCGTCCTTCAGGACCTTGTCTGTCTCGTCCTTATCCTGATAGTACCCCATCATAACGCTCGGTGACCTTACGATGATCTCGCCGATACCCTCATCATCAGGGTCTGCGATCTCAACCTCCATTCCCGGGAATCCGAGGCCTATTGAGCCCGGCGCGCGGTTGAAGAGGTTCTCGCCTGCAATTACAGGAGCGGACTCTGTCATTCCGTATCCCTGAACGACTTCTATTCCGATATCCTGATATCCGTTTATGACAGCCGCATCAAGGGCTGATGCTCCGCTGACGACCATGCGAAGGCTGCCGCCCAGTTCATCTATCACGTCCTTGAAGAGTTTACGCCTTACATCGATCTTTGCCTTTCTGAGCATCCTTGCGAGCTTTACACCGCGTTCAAAGGTCTTTTCCTTACCCTTCTTCCTGATGCCGGCCATGATCTTTTTGTACATGGCTTCCATCAGAAGAGGCACTCCTATGAATACGGACACATGGTATTCAACAAAATTCTTCTGCAGGTATTTGAGCCCGTCACAGAATACAGTAGTAGCTCCGCATGCGTACATAAGAAGCTGTCCTGTAGCGCCGAATGTATGATGATAAGGCAGCAGAGCTATGTTGACATCACCGTGCCTGATGTCTTCCACCTGCTTGAGGCTGAAGACGTTGAACATGATGTTGCGCTGGCACAGCATGACAGCCTTGGCAGCGCTCGTCGTGCCGGAAGTGAATATGAGGTTGGACAGAGCCTCACGGTCGACCCTGAGACTCTTGAATTCTTTATTGCCTTCCCTGAGTTCTTCTTCGCCCTTGTCCAGTAGCTCCCTGATACTGAGATAATCAGTACCTTCGTCCATGCATACGTATGTCGAGACTGCCGTAGGTGCTGCCATAGGATCCGCTGCTTCAGCACGCAGACGGTCAGCAAGAGAGGCGTGCTTCTTATCGAAGATCAGGACGCTGCTTCCGCTCTTCTGTATCGATGTCTTGAGCTCTGTATAAGGCAGTCCCTTGTCGAGCGGCACGCAGATACCGAGGCCGCTCATCGCAGCAAGATACGACAGCTGCCAGTGAAATGAGTTCTCACCTATGATCGCTATCCTGGCGTTTCTTATCCCGCTTGCCATGAGACCCGTTCCGAGCCTGCATACATCATCCCTGAGATCCCTGTATGAAATATTCCTGTAGACCGGCTCCCCTTTTCTGCCGGCTGATTTATCTTTCAGTATGAAAGCTGTACTGTCCCCGTATTCGTCTGCTGCATAATCAAGAAGAGCAGGAACGTTCTCGTGCTCTTCAGACGGATACACCGGCTTCAGCTGTTTTACCTGTAAATTCTTACTCATCACTATGTCCCTTTCATTCTCTTAGACTTACAGGGAGATAGTATAACGCGCAATTAAAAATACTTCAATATTTTTAATTAAAAAATTTGAAGTATTTTTGTAAGTGCTGTATTAATGTCAGCATCGGGTATCTTCAGATCATCTGCAAAGTCGTATCTGTATATTGATTTACATAAGCGGGGATATCATCTTGGCTATCCCTCCTACCACCTTATATGACATTTTTTCTTTCTTTATGCTGTCATCTGTGACTTCTCTGCACTTTTCAAGAGTTTCCAGAAAGTCCTTTTCTATATCAGCGATGCAGTCTGTTCTGTACAGGTATGTAGCGCACTCGAAGTGGTGGTACAGACTTCTGTAGTCAAGATTGATGGTGCCCACAACAGCCTTGATATCATCACTTATAAACATTTTGGCGTGTACGAATCCCGGCGTGTACTCATATATCTTTACGCCTGCCTCAGTGAGTATTTTGTAATGAGTCTTGGCGAGCGAGTAAGCGACCTTCTTGTCAGGGATACCCGGCAGTATCAGTTTAACGTCTACACCGCGCTGAGCAGCATAGCACAGAGCAGTCTCAAGCTCTCCGTCAAGAATAAGATAAGGCGACATTATATGTACATAATCCGTTGCGCGGTTCAGTATATCCATGTACACTGCCTCGCCTGCCTTGTAGTTATCAAGAGGGCTGTCGCAGTAAGGCATTACATAACCCTTCGCGTCCTCTTCAACGGCAGGTATCGACAGCCATTTGTCGTAGTCCGGATCATCGTTTCCGATGTTCCACATCTGCAGGAACATCAGGGCAAAACTCCTTGCAGCAGGGCCCTTTATCATTAAGGCCGTGTCCTTCCAGTGGCCGAATCTCACTATGCGGTTAATATACTCATCGGCGAGATTGACGCCTCCGTTGAATGCCACGCTGCCGTCTATCACGAGTATCTTGCGGTGATCGCGGTAATTATAGTGGGAAGACACGATCGGCTTGATAGGTGAAAATGCCTTGGCATGGATCCCCTCAGCTTCCAGCAGCTTCCAGTAATTCGGAGGAAGGGTCGACATCTCGCACATGCCGTCATACATCACGCGGACCTCCACGCCTTCCTTTGCCTTGCGTGTAAGGACGTCGAGTATGCGCCCCCACATGTACCCTTCTTCAACTATGAAATACTCCATGAATATGTATTTCTCAGCCTTCTCGAGTTCAGCGAGCATTGCCTCCAGTTTATTCTCTCCGAGCGGATAGTATGTCACGCTGGTCTTGTCATATACCGGAAAGCATCCCGTGTTGTTGAGATATTTGCTTATATCGTCTGTTCCGGAGCCGTCGTGCTCGATCTCATGTATGACGTTTTCAGGCTGGATCAGCATATTCCGGGTATTATCTATCTGCCTTCTGACCATCTCGGTCTCCATGCGGTGACCGATATTCGCCTGTGTCCACCACAACATAACAGCACCCGGGATCGGTATCATCGCTATGACCAGCATCCAGGTCAGCTTGGCAGACGAGTCCATTCTGCTGTTGAACAGCAGGATTATCATGATAAATGCGAACGCCCACTGGACATTCATCAGGAAAGGAAGCTTTTCGCGGAACTGCAGATATGCCATTACCACGATCGCGACCTGCAGCACAAGCAGTATCGCAAATAAGAAAAACCTGCTGAAGATGAGACGCAGAAATCCCTTTCTCACCGGCTTTGCAAGACTGACGATTCTTTCTTCATTATCCATTGTTTTGTCCCTCTATAATTTGAATATCAAGTGTCCTGTTCTTCTGCCAGTACAGAAAAATTATTACAGGAAGACAAATAAGACCCATTAAGTCATGAACATTGCCATCGCAAATACAGTTACCAAAATCAGAGTAAAATACTTTTTCATCTTATAAATATCTCCTTTCCTGACACTATGGTCTGTTTTCCCTTGACTCCATATTATCACTTTATCCGAAATAGACAATCCGCGAAAGGAGCATCCCGTTCCCGTCAATAGAATTCGTCCCAGTGATGCCTGCGCCTTCCGCGTGCTGCGTTATGGCATTCAGCGCATATTCCGAACCGGTAATTCCACCTCAGTTTTCTGCCGCAATACCTGCAGGTTTTGAACGGCAGCTTTGATGTCTTCAGTATTTCCGCTATGATCTCAGACAGTTCCTTTTTATACTGCAGGACAGTCTCAGACTCCGCCTTGTCGCCGAATTTTTCAATAAATGCATACGCCAGATCGTATTTCTTGTACAGTGCCTCCGCTGCTGTCAGTGACATATCTTTATACGGAAGTTCAAGATTCATTCCGGCAAGCTTCACCGGATGACCGTGCACAACAGTCGCTGCCAGACGGTTCCAGAGCCATCTCAGTTCCTTATCCTCTTCATCAAACGGGATCGTTATGAGCCTGTATATAAGTCTTTTGTCATCCGTTCTCTCTTCAAGATAGACGCACAGCTCATACTCATGTTCAAGCGCTGAGATTATGTAACCCTCAGGCGGCTCTACATTTCTCCACTCATTTATTATCCCGGACAGCTTTCCTTCTATAGTGATAAGTGATTCCGGGAAGCCTGTATACACTGCATCGATCTGCGGGATCTCAAGATCAACGGCAGAAGCAATGATTTCTTTGCCTTCAAGTGCGTTCCACAGGCCTTTTTCATACAGGCCGCGTCTTCCTGCCCTTCCTACGATCTGCTGTATCTCCGCCGGTTTAAGGAGTCTCGTATCCGTTCCGTCGAATTTGCTTATTTCCAGAAATACGAGTCTCTCTATAGGCAGATTCATCCCCATTCCTATGGCATCTGTCGCGACTACGACATCAGTTTCTCCGGCTCTGAATCTTCTTGCTTCCTCCTGCCGGACATCATATGGCAGATTTCCGTATATCACACTGCACCTGATACCCATCGTTCTGAGCTCACCGGCGACAGCATGTACATTCCGCCTTGAGAACACTATCAGGGCATCATGTTTACGTATATATTCTCTGAACAGCTTGAATTTCGACTTATCCATGACAAGAGGCGTCTGCCTCTCATGACGGACGATCTCATATGAATCGCCGCATTCCTCTATCAGGTCAGTGATGATCTTCTCTGCATACGGGGCGATGCATACATGTATCTCGTCAGCCCTGAGACCGAGAATCGCTGTTGTCCACGCCCAGCCGCGCTCTTTGTCAGCCACCATCTGTGCTTCGTCGATCACAGCTATATCATATCTCTGGGATTCATCTGCCATCTCGATAGTGGACGCCTGAATACATGCACCTGGTACTATCTGATGTTCTTCACCCGTGTAAAGCGAGCATGGATACCCCTGCTCATTCAGTTTCTGATACTGTTCGAACGCCAGTAAGCGCAGCGGTCCGAGATATATTCCGTGCTCTGCTGTCTTAAGCCTTTCGACCGAGGAATATGTTTTGCCTGAATTTGTAGGACCGATATGGACGATGAAACTGCGTTCCATATTCCTTGCTTCCGGGAAAAGATCCGGCATTCTTTCCGGAACGTGGTCAAGCACCTCTGCCCGCAGCATTCTGCGCGCCTGAAAGCTTCTCTTAAGATACTTGTTGCGGCTCACGAGGCCAAACAGCCTCTGCCCGCTGAAATGCTTCCGTATCTCCTCGAAGAGCATTTCTCCGCTGAAATATAATTCTCCATTCCAGACATCTGCAAGTTCAACAACTTTAAGACCGGCTATTTCACTATGTTTATCCAGAATGGCAGATGCATACATCGAACCAATATTAGCTTCATCAATTCCGGCAAAATGGAGGAATTCGTATTCATCCATATCTGCTGTCCATGCTTCAAAGTCTTCGTAATTATCGGGACTGACAGCCTCATAACCGATCCTGAGCCTGTCATTGAGAAGATGGTACTTCAGATTTCTGATGATTTCTGCCCGGACAGATCCCCTTACTTCAGAAATCAGCTCATCGATATCATATTTTCTCAGGAACATCTTTTCTTTCTTCGCTGTATATTTACGTGCAGCAGAAATGATCCTCCTGGTGCAGTTGTCCGCAACCGCATCAAAAGCTTCCTCATCTTCCTTATATCTGGCAACAAGAAGACTTCCGGGCTGCATATTGACAGTAATGCAGTCCTGGTAAAGTACGTCCTCGGACAGCGCCTTTGCCAGTGCCTCGCGGAACTGTTCTGATTTCTGCAGTTCCTCGATTTCCTGTTTTCTCGGCATGCCCTTTACATGTACATGCATTTTGCCAGTCAGGCTATCCGTAGTCTGACTGCGGATTTTTTCTTCCAGCTCCGCGGCCAGTAATCTGAGTCCATGTTCATTCATACTACAATTTTAGCAGTATTCTACCGTACATCAAATATAGCTTATGCAGAGAAACAGACCTGCAAACCTACAGATTCCATGTTCCTCTTCCCTCTCTTGCGAAGAAGAGATATCCCAAAAGATCTTTCTGGTATGGAATGAAGCTGCCGTCATCGATCATTGCTTCTATTTCTTCACGGCTTGCCCATTTTGCATCAGAAACCTCCTCAGTCTGCAGATGAAGATCATCAAGTGAGTAATCTGCCTCTACGGTGTAGAAGTCATCGAATCCATCTGAAAAGTTGACCGTAATGACAGGCCGCCTGTCACTGAAATCAATATGCAGGCCCAGTTCTTCAGCTGTCTCGCGTTCGGCAGCCTCTCTGCTGGTATCTCCGGCACTTGCGCCGCCGCCGACACTGACGTCCCAGTACGAAGGCCAGCGGACGATATCATCCGCTCTCTTCTGGATCAGCATCTCGCCTTTGCTGTTGAAGATGCATACATGGACCACCATCCTGTATGTCCCGTCCTCGAGCGGTTCTCCGCGCTTTGCAGTCTTTCCTGTGTGTTCGCGGTCAACTGTATACAGATCTATTATTTCAGCCATTTGATCCCTCTCTCTATAAAGATTATTTTTACCGGTTTCTGATATATTTTGATCCTCTGGATGCTCCAATACGCTTTATTTGTCCTTCTCTTACCATTTTACCCAGCACTGCCTCCACTGTCGTTGGGCTGATATCCGGATGTATCGCACAAATGTCTGCTTTTGATAACGGAGTAAGACTTTCCAATACTGTTGCTTCTATACGCGCAGTCTTAGTCACTTTTTTCCCGTGAACCACTGCAAAGCGTTTATCAAGTTCCTTATAACACATATACAGTGTTGTGAGAAAGTTTTGAATAAAAGGGAAATAATCATTCTGATTGATATCCCATCCTGAAGATGAACGCTGCAGCGCATCATAGTACAGATCTTTATACTTGTTGATTTGCTCTTCGAAGGAAATATACTTTCCGGCATCAAACCCATTCTTATAAAGGAGCAGCAAGGATAACAAACGTGACATTCTTCCGTTTCCGTCCCTGAATGGATGAATGCAAAGAAAATCCAGGATTACACATGGAATAAGCAGCAACTGGTTTATGTGCGCGTTAGAGCATGCCTCTAGATATGCAACTTCCAGCTGCTCCATTGCTTCTTTTGTTTCGTTTGCAGGTATCGGCCGGAATCTTATCCGCCTGTTTCCGCTTCCATCTATCTCAACAATGACATTATCTGTTTGCTTATACTGTCCCGCCAGATCATCGCTTGAAAGTGACATCATCGTCTCATGAAGAAGAAGGATATCTTTTACAGAGAATGTAAGATTCACGTGATTTGAATGTATTATGTTGAGAGCATCTCTATAGCCTGCGATCTCAGCTTCGTCATGATTCAATGGCGCGCTGCTTCGATTCACTATATCCGCTATCCTCTGATCGCTGGTTATAATACCCTCGATGGCATTTGAGCTTTTTACTGATTGAACTTTTGCTATTGCCTCCAGCTCAGTAAAAGCTCTTGGATATTCTTCCTTTCGAATATCAGACGCAGTACGAAGAGAATAAATACCTCCAGTCGTATTGATCAAACCAGCAGGAAGCATTCCATTGTCAAGGAATGAATAGTCGAATTTTCTCATCATAAGCCTCCTTTTCTGCATATATAGTATCATTTTATATGCAGAAAAACAATTATTTGAGGGAAATATCTGCACATAAAGTGCTATTTAATGTGCAGATATTATCTATTGTGATAATAAAAAACGACTGTATGTAAACAGTCGTTTCTGGCGGAGGACCGATGTCAGGACTCCGTCACTTCGTGACACCTCACATCAAGTATGGGACTCGAAGGAGTCAGAAGCGTACAAACGTTGAAATTCCAAGGAGGAAAAGCGCCGTCCACGTTTGTACCCGGAGTTGTACCCATTAATCTACACATCCATGTAATGTCATTTGTGCTGGCATTATCAAAGCCTTTCTCGGCAAACAGCTGCTCTGCCACATCAAGTATTTCATTTTTCCTCTCTTCGGCAGTTTTTACGATCCTCATCTTTGCAGTCCTTTTATAAAAGCCTACCGACAACTTGTCGGTAGGCTTAAGATAACATACTGTTTTTTTGCTTGTCAAAAAACTGTTCCGACCAGGCTTAGCCAAAGATCTGGTCTGGCAGTTTCAACTTCTCCTTTGCGGGGAAGTTCTTGTCGAACTCTTCTACATCAGCATCATCCACATAATATGCCTGCGGGGTCTGATACACTCCTATGACTTCATCCAGATATCCCGGTATCAGTTCTTTGCACAGGAAGAATGAATCATCTGCGCCTTCCGGCAAATCATGGTAGCGTATACCAAATTTTCGTGCATAGTCAAAGCCACTCTTACCGTAGAAGTCTATGTTGCCTTCGAACAGAACCGCACCGAATCCCATCTCCGCAGCTTTTTCAAGGGAATAGTCAAGCAACAGCTTGCCGTATCCCTTCCGCTTTAGCTCTGGCGCGATGCATATAGGTCCCATCGTCAAGACATCGATATCTCTGCCGTCATCCGCATTGATAACAGTCCTCACAAAGACATTCTGCCCGATCAATCTGCCGTCCTTTTCCATGACAAAATCGAGCTCCTTCACGAACGCCGGATCATCTCTCAAAACATGCAGTACATAATGCTCACTACAACCGGGCTTGTAGACATTCCAGAACGACTCCCTGACAAGCTTCTCTACTTCTCTGTATTCTACTTTCTTTTCCAAACGAATTATTATGTCATTTGTATTCATTGTTTATTACCTCCTGAAAATTGTTGACTTCAATTGCTATACAGCGGGAGGTTTGTTTGATTGCCAGCAAACCTCCCTGGTCAGCCGACAATCTCCAGTGTGTTGTGTAGTTTTCTCAAACAGCACTCTCCTTTTTCTATCTCTTTTTGCAAAGTATGAGTTCAGGATCATTTCCCTCTGCCTCATACGTACAGATGTTGCTATGCTGAGCACTATTCTGATTCCCGTTATGGTATTTGCCATTCTACACTGGCGTCCCCACTTCGATGAGATTTCCATCCGGATCATAGAAGCGTATGACTTTCTGTCCCCAGCTGTGTGTCATGAGTCTGTTGACATACTTCACATCCGGATAGTATCTTTCAAGCTTTTCGATGAAGCCTTCGATATCACGTTCCTCAAAATAGAGCTCGCAGGAATTGTTCTCCGGAATGATTTCTTTACCGAGGAACTCTTTCCAGTATTTCTCTTCCTGCAGAACCAGCCCTTCTGTCAGAATCATATTTCCATCATTGTCAAGGATCATCTCCAGACCAAACAAATCATGATAGAACTGTCTGGATCTCTCGATATCCTTAACGACGATCAGTACATTTTTCAGTCTCATCGTTTCCCTTCCTTGATTATTCTGGTACTAAGGAGACTGGTGTTGTATCTGAAAACACCAGTCTCCTCCTGTTACATTGTTATTTTACAGCATAGCACACTTTTGACATTTTTTGCTTATCCTTTTAGCCGTTTGAGGGCTTCCTCGTTATTTCCTGTTATCATCTCAAGCTTCTCACATGAGCTCATTTCACTGCAGTCTCCGCATGTTTCTATATCCTTACTAAGCGCACACTGCCTTATCGGGCAAAGTGAATCGCAGAACGGTGTTTTCATCCCTTCGATACGGCATCCGGCGCAATTGATCATCTCCGGCGTGATCTCTACACTGTTCAGCTCTGACCATTCCTTTGCGACCTTGATCCGCAGATCATTATCATTGTTTACAGTTGCAATATGGGCTTCACATGTCTCGCAGTCCAATCCACAGTATGCTATGAAATCCTTCATTTTGACTTTCCTCCTATAAATCATCGGTGTGAATCTTATCCCATTTATGGTCTTTTCTTCTTCAGTCGGAACAAATCCCAGTTTTTTGTAGAAGCCCAGACCATACGGTGAAGAGTTGACTGTTATGATATTGCCTTTATAATTCTCCAGAAGGTAATCAAACATCTTAGTTCCGACCCCCTTTCTGTGATACTGCCCATCGACAAAGAAGAAACAGATATGCTCCAGTTCTGTACGGATCCCAATCAAACCAATAAGCTTCTGGTCGTAAAACGCCCCGATATAATCTATGCCGTACAGGTATTCCTCATCATGCAGACACCTGCGGAATTCCTCAGTACCCTCATCAGAGTAATCCGGGGATTCATATTCAGAGAATACTCTCCATGCAAGATCCAAAGCTACCGGGATCTCATATTCGGATAATCTGCGTATTTGTTTTTGATACATTACTTATCATCCTCTTTTGCTGCAATATCTTTGATTGTAACGATCATTATTATCGCGATCACCCATGCGCATATTATTGTGAGAAATCCGGTCTCGCTGACGTAATACATCATGTCATCGCCTCTTGTTATCACGCCAAATACTGCCTGATCATAATTATTATGTGCCGCATGCAGGAACGCCGCCGGCCAGACGCTCTTACTCAAGTATGTCAGACCGCCAATAATGATTCCTACCGGTAATATGCAAAGCACGAATGCAGGTAGTTTATACCACACAGGTGCCCCCGCCATGTAGTCTCCGAAAGCGAGCAGCGGCAAATGCCAGCATGCCCAGAACAGGCTCGTTATGATAAGTGCTTTCTTCATACCGCTTCTTTCAGTGAGTGCAGGAAGCATGTACCCCCGCCAGCCTATCTCCTCGCCCATCGCGGAGAGGATGCCCGGGAATATACCTATGATCATCGTAGGAAGACAATCTTTCAATATCAGACTTAGCGCCACGCCTGTATATCCAAAGTTGTCCGGATGTGTCTTCCAGTAAATCATGTAAGGGATCAGCAGATAGATAAGCGGAATAAGCACCGCCAGCATTATGTAGCGAATCCGGCATTTTCTTATCCCAAGTGCGGAAAGAAATCTTTTAAGAGAAAACTTCTCCTTATCATCTTTAAGCGAAACCACGCTTGCAATGATTGCAGAGAACGCAGGGATCCACATCAGCACAAAATACATCCAGAGCGGGCCGCCCTTTACTATATATGCCTCTGCTGCAAGTGACAGTATGATCACTAAAGTGAAGAATGTAACCAGCGCTTTATTATCATATCTGGTAGTAACAGTATTACTCATTGTCACTTTCCTCGCTGTCAGTTGCCTCACTATTGTTCCCAGCTTCACCCGCTCTCCTGACGCATGCTCTTTCAAGCGATAAGAAACAGGCTGCCGCAACGAAGTATATTATGCCCTCCGGCAACTTATCTGCTGTGATCTTGAACACCGAGCCGGCAAAGAACAGGGTTGCCGCAACGGTCAGCATTCTCATCAATTTGCGGTTTCCAATCATGTTTTTTTCTATATTCGTCTTCATGACTATTTCCACCTCCACAATTCTCTCTTATCCCAGTCTCTGTTCTCACACCAGTAAACAGTCCTGTCTGTCACGTCATACACCATGGAAACAACAGTCGGGCAGACTTCCTGAGAGACCGTTCTCAGCAATTCAAAGCAATCTTCTACGTCAAAATCATCTGACGCTTTCTCCAGCATCTCTTCCGCAGTGTGATATCTGTCCCAACCCATCCACGGATGCGTCTCCGAATTCTGTTTGTATGGTGAGAAATTAGTTAAAATCTTGTATTCAGGTTTTTCGTAGTAGCTAGATCCCTGTCCAGGAACGATGTGAAGCACGTTGCCGTCAGCGTCCGAAAGAGCAGACATGAACGTCAGTCCGGGAATACTGTAAACAGGTCTTTCGGCCGCTATATCACGGATTTCCTGCAGTGTCTTCTTCTGCAGCAAAAGATCGATGTCCATCATTATTACATTTTCGCCATCTCCTGCAGGATCGCTTCTTCTGTCTGTAGGCCAGCATGTAGGCATGCCTACGAAATCTCCGCGAGAGTTTGCGCCAAACAGCGGCATCCAGCCTTCCTTTGCATCATTGACCTCTATGTATACTCCTTCGTCTGCAGGTCTTACTCTGTACTCCATATCCAGAAGATCCAAGTTCCATCCCACTATCGTCTTATTCTTATTTACTACAATGCTTGTGCACATTATTGATTCTCTCCTTCCACTTCCTATCGTTCGGTAGGTGCAGATGTATTTTTTTACCGGTCAGCCTCAATGGCCGGCCGGCAGTTATTATTGTATGTAATTAATCAATTTTTTTATTCTACTTTGCGTAGATTTCGAAGAACTGCAGCACATGTTTAAGAACCAGTTCCATAACTTCTTCCTCGCGCGAAGGTTCCCTGTCGCACAGATTGATCCATACAGTGATTGGTGATGAGAGCTGCGCTGCCATGATCTCTGTATCTGACTCCTTCAGCTTATTCATGCGGACAAGGAATCTGATCATCCCTTCAAAATACCTTATGATATCTTCGTAATTCACTCTGGTCTGCAGATCAGCGAGTTCTTTGTTTCGGAACTGTTCGATCATGAGCATCTTTCTGCCCTTGCTGATTGCAGGATCATGGATTATACGCCTGACCTGACTCTGTATCATGTTGGCAGCGTCTTCTGCAGTCATTCCATTCTTATCCTTGGTGAACTCAGGATCATCCCAGTTTGTATTGGCAAATACCGAATGATTGTCATAACCAGTCAGTACTGATGCCACAACATTATCGAGTATCTCCTGTTTGCTGCTGAAGTGGCTGTAAAGAGACGCTTTTCGTATTCCGACAGCATCCGCGATCTGTGAAATGCTCGTCGCTTCATAACCATTTACCGAAAAAAGATCGAGCGCGACTTTCAGTATTTCGTCTCTTGTTTTGGCCTTTTCCATAGTACTCCTTCCAACAACAACCGTATTTTCGATAACGGGCATCTCTATTCTACCTACCGTTCGTTCGTTAGTCAATATCTATTTTTATGAATGTGAGCCGATACGCTGAATATACGGCATGATTTGCACCCATATTCGGTCGTAAATTCAATCGTATTATTTTACGCTCGATTTTGCGATTGAAAGCAGTTGCATTCGACGATGAACTTGTTCCTATTTGGAACAAGTTCAAAAACAATAAAAACGACTGTATATTTCAACAGTCGTCTGTGGCGGAGGACATGGGACTCGAAGAAGTCAGAAGCGTACAAACGTTGAAATTCCAAGGAGGAAAAGCGCCGTCCACGTTTGTCCCCAGGGTTGTACCCAATATATCTTTTCATTTGTCTTCTATGCCCACTCTAGTTCATATGCCATCCTATCATAAATACGCGACGGCCCAACAGGTTCAAAGCCCTCATCAGTGTACTCATAGGATTTGTCATCAAGCCACTCCCAAAAGCTATTAAAATCATCTTCTCCTTCAAGATAAATCCAACACTTATACCTGTTCTCCAGAGCTTTCCTTACGATCGGCTCATCAATATATTTCTCTAATTCGGCAAGATCTTCAGGGCCTACTGATACATATCCCATTTCTACGGGACGCCCATATTCCTCAACGGTTTTTCCGGAAATAGAAGTATAATCACCCCATGCTATTATCCGTCCCTCATTGGCGGGTCTTGCTGATAAGAACACTTCGGGATAGCATTTTAACTCAAAGAGATCTAGATCATTTTCAACCAATTCAGACATATCATATTTGAGAAGAGTTCCTTCCTCAAATTTTACATATATATTATAGTCTTTGGCAGGATAGACTTCTTCTATTCTCATTAGTTCACCCCCTGCTCATATGCATTTTTATGCAGGAGAAGTATTAAAGCACAGTGAATCTATATTTGCAAGTATTTTGTATTATTTATCTGAATATATATGATCATTTTTTATACAATAATCCTAGTGTTGTACATTTTTGAATATTGTTCAACAATCGCTCTTATGTACATGAGACTTCCACCCTTATACAAATTGCTTAGGAGACAATCGAAGTTGGCTGAGAAAAAGGCTGCCGTAGCGATAACGCCAGGAGCCAATTTCGATTTCTCCTAGTTGAACCAAGTCC
>OMZI01000014.1 GCA_900315485.1 uncultured Eubacteriales bacterium
TTGGCAGACCCGTTTACGCGTTGTACGCGTCACGCGAGGAGTGTAAGGGCTATGCCCGTAAAAACAACAACCCCGCGTTTGACGCGGGGATGGTTTTTTCATGCCGGCACGTGACTGAGGGGTACATGAATGTCGCGAAAAATAAAAAAGGTTATTAAGGACAAGGAGGAAACAACAATGCCCGCTATTAAGTTTTATGATCACGAACCTATTCCAATGGAGATGCACAAGGTAAAGATCGTGCAGCAGCTCAATCTGCTTCCGGCAGAGCAGAGGCTTCAGAAGATGAAGGATGCAGGATTCAACACCTTCCAGCTTCACAACGGAGACATCTTCATGGACATGCTTACTGACTCAGGTGTAAACGCGATGAGCGATAAGCAGCTCGCAGGAATGATGACACCTGACGATGCATATGCAGGGAGCGAATCATTCTACCGCATGCGTGACAAGCTTGAAGAGATCTTCGGTATCAGGTACTGTCTGCCTGCTCACCAGGGAAGAGCCTGCGAGAATGTCCTGGCAGAGAGATTCGTCACTCCGGGAAAGTGCGTGATCATGAATTATCACTTCACTACAGCCAAAGCTCATATTACAAGGCTGGGAGGCCGTGTTGAAGAGCTGGTCAAGGACGAAGGCCTTGTTTCGAAGAGCGATCTTCCGTTCAAGGGGGACATCGATCTTGAAAAGCTGGAGGCATGCATTCAGAAGGAAGGCGCTGACAATGTAGCGTACATGAGACTTGAGTCGGGCACCAACCTGATAGGCGGACAGCCTGTATCTGTGCAGAATTTCAAGGATGCCTGCGCTATTGCCAGAAAGCACGGAATCCTGACAGTGCTCGACGCATCACTTCTTCAGGATAATCTGTACTTCAACAAGATCAGAGAGGAAGCATGCAAGGACATGACCATCCGCGAGATCACACGCGAGATCGCTGATCAGTTCGATATCATCTACTTCTCCGCGCGTAAATTCGGTTTTGCCCGCGGCGGTGCGATACTCGTAAGAGATGAGGATCTGTTCCACTCGATGGAGGACCTGATCCCTATGTTCGAGGGATTCCTGACATACGGCGGAATGTCCGTAAGAGAGATGGAAGCCATGACAGTAGGATTTGATGAATCCATGGATATGGATGTCATCTCGCAGGGACCTCAGTTCATCGACTACTGTGTAAAAAGGCTTGATGAATACGGTGTTCCTATGATCACCCCGGGCGGCGGACTCGGTGCACATGTTGATGCTTCGCAGTTCGTAGGACACATCCCTCAGCAGGAATACCCTGCAGGTGCACTTGTATGTGCTTTCTACATCTGTGGCGGAATCAGAGGCATGGAGAGAGGTACGCTCTCCGAGGAGAGAAACGCTGACGGAAGCGAGAGATTCGCATCCATGGAGCTCGTAAGACTGGCCCTTCCGAGAAGAGTATTCACACTGTCACAGACAGAATACGTCATTGACAGAGTGAAGTGGGTATATGACCACAGAGACATGATCGGCGGGCTCAGATTCATTCACGAACCTAAGACTCTGAGATTCTTCACGGGAAAACTCGAGCCGACATCAGACTGGCCTGAGAAGCTCGCAGCCGCATTCATCGCAGACTTCGGAGAAGATCAATAGGGTATTAATATATAGAAAAAGGGAGCGGATCAGTAAACCTGCTGATCCGCTCCACTTTGTATATGGCATTATTTTGTAAATCTGAAGCTGCTCACATTGCCTTCCTCATCGAGCGCGTAGATGTAGTCACCTATGTAGACGCTCCTTGTGAGATAATTCTCTGAAAGGCTGTGCTGGTCATAGATGTTCAGTTTGTCATCAGCACCGAATACGAGGACACCGGCCTCGAACTGAGGCTCTGTGTATAGCTCATCTGAGATTTCCTCAGAAGGTGCAGTTTCTGATGCTGATGCATCGGCCGGTCCTTCTTCCTCTATGAGGATCGGCTCATCCTCATAGTTATAGACACTGTAAGGTACTGCATACCATCCGTCTCTGCTGTTGACAGTCAGTGCCTTGTGTGTGTCCTGCGCAGGGCTGCTCATATCCTTGAACTCCCTGCTGTCAAGGACCTTCGGCTGTGAAGGATAGCTTATATCGAACAGGACCAGCTTGAGTCCGGCAGCATATTCGCCGCCGTATCCGTTATCGCCTGTCGCATGACCGATGCCGAGAAGTCTGCCTTCACCGGCCGGTACAAGCAGGGTGGAGAACCCGTCTATCTTCACTTCGCCGTCTATTGATGGATTCTCCGGATCGCTCAGGTCTATGATGAAGAGCGGGTCGATCTGTTCATATGTGATCACATATGCCTTATCTCCGAAATATCTTACAGCCCTGATGCTCTCGTTGCGGGCAAAACCTGAGAGGGTGCCTGTTTCCTTAAGATCCTTATCCAGAACGAAGAGGTTGTTGACATCCATTCCGTCACGCTGAGAAGTTGTGGCGATGCGGAAGTATCCGTCTTTCTCGTCCATGGAGAACTGGTCATCGATCCTTCCGCGGACCTTTACGGTGGCGTTGAACTTCACTTTCAGACCGTCCAGTGAGGCTCTTACGATCCTTGTAGCGGAGCTTGATGTCTTGTCATCCCACTCTGTGGCTGTTGTGTACAGATTGTGGTCATTGCAGTAGACTTCTTCAGATGCTCCGAAGATCGCTGAACTCTTACATTTTGAATCCTTGCCTGACGTGATGTCCATCGCGCTGAGGACTATGTAGGAAGGCAGTTCAGGCTCAGGTACGCAGCAGATACTGTCCGGAGTCATTTCCGTATAGTTTCCGTCAACTGTACATTTAGGCAGTACGCGGCCGCCCTTATATACACTGTCTCTGGTGACAAGGTATACATAGTTTCCGACCATGCGGCTCGATACGATCGTGCCTGTCTGGCGGAAGGATGTGATCATCTCAGGTTTCTTCCGGTCGGAGATATCATATGTCGTGACACCGGTATATCCGTCGTCTCCGTCATACACATAACCGACAGTGATCAGAGTGTCACCCTTAAGGAAAATGTCGTGGACGTAGTTCTCGACTTCTCCGGCGCCTATCTTCGACATAATCTGTGTCTTGCCGTTGTCAGCACTGAGTATGATGACTTCACGGTCATTGTTGACGTAGTAGATATATTTCCCGTCTGTCTTGACGATATCCGCTTCGTCGACATCTTCGACCTGAAGATATGTATCAGAATGATCACCTGCTGATGATGAGGATTTTGCCTCTGAGCGGACCATATTGCCGCTACCTGCATCCATGCTGCCCGTGGCAGGTGCGGAATCCTCAGTGACCATTTCAGCTTCTTCAAGAACATCTCCGTCGTATAGAATATCCTGTGAGCGGTCAAGGCTGCTTACAAGATGCTCTATTTCAGATTTGTCCTTGAAAGTATACAGCTCTCCGTTCTGAATGCCTGTATCAGGAGGAGCAGTAACAGTCTGATAGAGCTGAACCCCTCCGAATACTGCAAAGATCAGGCAGGCTGCGGTCACTGCCAGATGTTTTACAACAGTTCTGGTGAATACCGGCTTTCGCGCGGGCTTATCCTGTGAGGAATATTCAGTGATATCTGAAGAGTAATCAGGGGTTTCCTGCACTGGCTTTTCATCAGTGCGGTCAGGCAGCATTGCCATGATATTCTCTTCAGAGAGGCTGTCCGGCGCATGTATATCATCTGCATCAAACAGTGATCTGATATATTCAAGATCTTCAAAGTGATCTGTGTTTCTGTTCATTTCCGTCTCTCCTATCCTACGAAAGGTACTCGCGCATTTTTGCGAGGCTTCTGGACAGCTTGGATCTTACTGCGCCCGGGGTCAGGGACGTGATTTCCGATATCTCTCTGCTTGTCAGGCCGCCCAGAACTGAGAGCAGCACTATGCTTCGCTCTTCTTCATCCAGCTGTGCCAGCGCCTCTGTCAGCTCGACTGAGAGGGAAGCGGGACTGCTGCCAACGTCTGACGGACCTGATCCGCCTTCCGTATATATGCGCAGCATGTTTTCCCTGAGTCTTACGGAATCCTTTATGCGTTTTGCGCAGCATGCGTGCAGTATCCGGAATATCCATGAGCCGAAGGCTTCCGGCTTTCTGAGCCCGGGCAGTCCCTGCCATGCTGCAAGCACGCATTCCGAGACAGCATCTTCAGCATCGGAAGGGTCGCCAAGGCGGTACAGCGCGTAGCGGTACAGCCGGTCCCTGTACTTTCCGTACAGCTCGCAGAATGCCTCCTTGCTGCCGGCAGCGGCAGCTTCTGCTGCTTTTATTTCATTTGTGAGATCTGTATATCTGCTGTCCACTTTACTACCTCATCTGTAAGCGGTGCGGCTGTCTGCAGCGGGCAGACAGGCTGTCTTTCTGAGAGCTCTCATATATATAGTATGGCAAAATGGCTCAGGTGTTGCAAAGATGAATGGAATTTTTTAGAAATCCATAGACAAATAAGTATTTTGTATTCCATGAAATATGGCGATGTCACGCGAGATATGATATCTTTAACTATTGTAAAAGGGATATTAGGTGCCTGACGCGGCACAGCTGATAACAATCCGGCTGACGTTACTGAGATCCATGGATGAATCACTGAAAAAAGCTGACAGCACACTGAAGAAATACAAGAAAAGCATCGCGTTCCGGAGTATTTTCGGGATCGTGGTTTTGCTTGCTGTTTTTGCCGGATTCGTCGGGTACATAGGTTATGACGGATTCCACGACTCCCTCCTGGAGCAGTATGAGCAGGGGGCTCTTCTGACTGCCAGTACAGCGGCAGACATCATCGATGGTGAAGACCTGTACCGCTATATCGAGAGTGAAGGGCGTTCAGGAGACTATATAGAAGCATTCAATGAGCTTCAGGCGCTGTGTAATTCCTCGGGATCAGCATTCATTTATGTCATCCAGCCCGACCAGACTGATTACGGACACATCAAGTTCATATTCTCCGTGTCCAACTACGAGATGGACTTCGTGCCTTATGAATTCGGGTATATCAGGGAGACGACCAATGATGAGTACAGGGAGAAATACAGATCTCTGTATGAGCAGAGGACCTTCAGCGAGTTCGTTGTAAGAGACAAGGGTGAAATAGAAACAGACCCGCATATAACTGCACTCATTCCGCTGAGAGGGTCAGACAATCAGGTCAAGGGCATACTGTGTGTACAGAGACAGCTTGATGAGCTCAACGAGGTGAGACTTGAGTACGTCAATAAGGTTGTATTCACTCTCATAGTTCTTGCCCTGCTTGTAATAATAGGGCAGAGTATGTATCTTCACAGGACGCTGCTTGATCCGCTTGGCAAGATAACTGATGAGGCGCAGCGTTTTGCCCGTGAAAACGTGAGAAGCGGAAGCAGCCTGACAGATACCATCAAGAACGTCGACGAGATCGGAATGCTTGCAGGCTCCATCGATCAGATGGAAGAGAAAATACAGGATTATGTAGAACATATCACTGCGATCACGGCTGAAAGAGAGCGTATGGATGCGGAGCTGTCACTTGCGACCCGTATCCAGGAAGACATGCTGCCTAATGAATTCCCTGCATATCCTGAGCGCAAGGAGTTCGACATCTATGCTTCGATGAATCCTGCCAAGGAGGTCGGAGGGGATTTCTACGACTTCTTCCTGATCGATGATACACATCTCGGTATCGTAATTGCAGACGTATCCGGCAAGGGGATTCCGGCGGCTCTGTTCATGATGGTATCCAAGATCATGATCAAGAACCAGGCTATGACCGGAGCAGGACCTGCGAAGATACTTGAGACGGTCAACGACCAGATCTGCGCGAACAACCGTGAGGAGATGTTCGTTACAGTATGGCTCGGAATACTGGATACGGAGACGGGTATCCTTACTGCTTCCAATGCGGGACATGAGTATCCGATGATCATGACAGACGACACAGGATTCAGGATACTGAAGGACAGACACGGGTTCGTCATAGGCGGAATGCCGGGTCTCAGACATACTGAATACGAGATCAGGATGGAGAAGGGATCAAAGATATTCGTCTATACAGACGGCCTTGCTGAAGCCCAGAATGCAGCAGATGAATTCTATACAGCAGAGCGTGCGGTGGAAGGACTGAATTTATGCAGAAACGGAAGTCCGGAGTTCATCATCAAGTGGATGGCAAGATCAGTGGACAGATTCGTGGCCGATGCACCTCAGTTCGATGACCTGACGATGCTGTGCCTTGAATATAAAGGAAAAGAAGAAACAAAGGAGAAAGAAGAAAATGGACAGAGCTGAAAAAGCGGCTGCAATGCACAGAGAAGGATTTAACTGCTGCCAGTCGGTGGCATGCGTATTTGCCGACGAGCTCGGCATAGATGAATCACTCCTCTACAAGATGGGAGAGGGATTCGGAGGCGGAATGGGAACAGGCAAGGGAGTATGCGGAGCCCTTTCAGGGGCTGCAATGCTTGCAGGACTTGTTCACAGCGACGGCAATACAGCAGATCCGGGCAACACCAAGAAGGAGACCATGAAAGCTGCCGGTGCGATGCAGAGGAAGTTCATTGAGCAGGCAAAGGGCCTGTACTGTATAGATATAAAGACCGGCAATAACGGTCAGATGTTCACATCCTGCGATGACTGCATCAGGATAGGAGTCAGAGTCGCTGAGGAGGTACTCGGACTCTGATGAAGGATGATTACAGGACTGGAGTGATATCAGTTCTGGCGTGCCAGCTTATATGGGGATTCTGTCCGATATACTGGCAGGCGCTTGAACCGATACCGTCATGGATCATAATCCTGTACAGGATCGTGACCATGTTCATATTTTCATATATTGCAGCAAGGTTCAGATACAGCCGGGAGGGAATATGGGGGCCTCTCAGGGACAGAAAGGTAAGGACCAGATACTTCACGTCGGGTCTGATACTGACGATCAACTGGAGCATATACATATGGGCCATGACCTCGGAACACGTTATCCAGGCTGCGATAGGCTATTATATCGAGCCGCTCGTCATATGCGCTGTAGGCATCATAGTCTTCAAAGAGAAGCTTACGAAGTATAACATGACCGCCATGGCTTTTGCCCTTGTTGCGATCATGATCATACTGATGCATTTCAGGCAGCTTCCGGGCGTTGCTCTCGGACTTGCCGGTACATGGGCTGTGTATACAGCTATCAAGAAGACAGCGAAACAGCCTGCGATCATATCTCTCGTCTATGAAACGATGATATATGCCGTGATAGCGCTCTTTGCTATCATATATATCGAAACAAAGGGAATCGGCGGCATCAGCATGGGCGTTCCGGACAAGTATGCACTGATGTTCCTGAGCGGACTCGTTACGCTGGTCCCTGTGGCACTGTTCAGCGTAGCCGCGCCTAAGGTGTCGCTTTTCATCATAGGACTGGCACAGTATATAAGTCCGACAATCACATTGCTGCTCGGGATATTTCTCTTCAAAGAACCGATCGACAGAGTTCAGATAATCGCGTTCGTTATAATATGGACCGGACTCTGCTTCTTCACATACGGGGAATTCGTAAGACATGGCAGAAAACAGTAAACCGGAAAACAACAACAGAACAAGCGGAAATAACAGAAAGGACCTGACCCGGGGATCGATCCTCGATAAGGTCCTTCTTTTTGCCATACCTCTGATGCTGACCAGCATGCTGCAGCAGCTGTTCAACGCTACGGATGTGGCTGTCGTAGGAAGGTTCGCGAGCAAGGAAGCGATGGCTGCCGTAGGTGGAAACGCCTCGGTAGTGTCTCTTCTTGTAAACTTCTTCACCGGCTTGTCTGTTGGCGCCAACGTAGTCATTGCCAAGAATATCGGTGCCAGAAGACCGGGGCAGGCGAGAAAAGCAGTCTATACCTCGATGGTCCTGGCTCTCATCTGCGGTCTTTTCATTGCCGTTGCAGGCAATCTGATCGCCGGACCTATAGTCAGGCTGATGGGGGTCCCTGAAGAGGTGGCACCGTACTCAGTCCAGTACCTCCGGATATATTTCGGAGGCGCTCCTTTCATAATGCTGTACAACTTTGAGGCGGCTATTTTCAGGAGCAACGGCAATACAAGAACGCCGCTTATATGTCTCTTCATCGGAGGCGTATTCAATGTAGCTGCCAATCTCATATTTGTTATCGTATTAAAAATGGATGTCGATGGTGTCGCGATCGCGACTGTTATGGCCAATATGATAAGCTCCATGCTTCTCCTGCATAAGCTCAGAAGAGAGGAGGGCTTCATCAGAGTCAGGGTCACAAAGCTGTGGCTTGACAAACCGATACTCATGCAGATAATCAGGATCGGACTTCCGGCAGCTCTTCAGAGCACCGTCTTCTCGATCTCCAATCTGTGCGTGCAGTCTGCTGTCAACAGCCTCGGGCCTGATGTAATGGCGGCGTCCTCAGCGGCATTCAACATAGAGATTTTTGTATTCTTTGTTGTAAATGCCTTTACGCAGACGCTTGTCACATTCGTAGGGCAGAATTACGGAGCGGGCGAGTATAAGAGGTGCAGGGATGTAGTCAGAAAGACTCTGCTGGTGAGCTGGGTCTTTACGATGGTAGTGAGCATCATAACGATACTTACCGTCAACAGCCTGATGGGGCTCTTTACGGATGAGCCTGCGATAGTTGAGATAGGGGCGCTGAGAGTCAGGATCCTCATGTACGGCGAGACTCTTAATGTAATCATGGATAACTTGTCAGGCGCGCTGCGAGGACTCGGAAAGTCCATGATACCTGCGGTCATCTCATTTATCGGTGTCTGCGGCACCAGAATCACGTGGGTCTTCACCGGGTTTCAGATATACCACACATTCTTCTCGCTGATGCTTGTATTCCCGATAAGCTGGGGCGTATCGGCGCTGGTAATAGCGATAATGTGGATAAGGACAAGAAACAAAATGCTGCCTGTGTAGGCGGCATTTTTCGTACGGTTTTCATTCGACTTTGTTTACCATGTATACACCGGTGAGTATCAGGATGATGCCGATGATGCATACCGGAGTGAACGGCTCTTTCAGGAAGACAGTTCCGGCAAGTACGGATACGACCGGCGTTATATTGGTCAGCACTGCGATGCGGCTTACTTCCAGCACGGTCGCGGCATAGTTGAAACAGAAGAAAGCTGCGACCGAGCATATGACTGAAAGGAACAGGACCGGCAGGATGACGTATTTATCCTGCATTGCGGATATCATGGACGGGAGGAAATCCCGTCCTTCACTTATTATTGCGCTTCCCGTGAATGCGATGAAGCCCATCACCATCATGATGAAGGTCCTCTCGAAAGAAGAGAAGACATCCGAGATCGAGCGGCTCAGCACTGTGAAGAATGAAGCGGATATGATCGCAACGAGAAGATACAGTATGCCTGAAAGGCTGATGACTCCTTCGCCGGTCTGATTCACAGATATGATGGCTACGCCGGTCACTGAGCACAGGATCCAGGCAAAACGCTTTGCAGACAGGCGCTCATGAAGGAAAACGACGGACAGCAGCGCTGTCGATATCGGGATAAGCGAGATCATGAGCCCGGAGAAGGATGAAGTCGTGCGCCTGATCCCCTCGGTCTCGGCGATAAAGTATATTACCGGCTCACACAGTCCCATCAGGATGAAACGGCCCAGAGGTTTTCCTTTAAGACTGACTTTGCCGATGCCTGCAGCGATAAGAGCAAGCATTATGAGCATGCTGAATGTGAATCGGGCGGACAGCAGAATGGACGACGAGGTGTGTTCAATGCCGACTCTTGTTGCCATGAAGCTGAAGCCCCATATTACATTTGCTGTGCCCGCAATCAGCAGGGCGCGCTGCGTCTGAGATGTCTGCTTATTGTTCATGCGTGGAATGTGACCTGATTGATATATGTGATGAATGTCCTCAGACTCTGAGGAACGTGTTTTATTGTGTAGTACAGCTGCAGCGTCTCATTGAATACACCCTGCAGCGAATAGCCGTACAGTCCCTCTGCATCTTCAGCTTCCTGCTCGAGCATGATGGCAAAACCCTGCGACAGTTCAGTCAGCAGGTGCTGCTTGGCGATGGATTCGACTACTGTCACGCCGTCGAAAGAGACGCCGAATGTCTGCTGGAGAATGTTTCTGCAGTAATCGTGATATCTCGGCTCTCTTGACTTGGTTATCATCGGCAGATTCCGGATGACTTCCGCGATGCTCCCGTACTGCTTCATGGCCTCCTCAGAGCAGTATATATATGTATCTCCCGAGAGGACGTTGACATATCTCATCGAGTGATCGCGGAGAGCTTCTGAGACAAGGATGTTTGGTATGAGGACCGCATGTATCTTGCGGCGCTTGAGCTGGTCGTAGAGATCCGTACGGCCGCCGAATGAGACCTTGAGCTCGATCTCAGGATGGCTCTTGCTGAACATACTGAGAATCGAAAGATCGAAGAACTCTCCGTACACACCTATCTTCAGCTCATCTTCAGCGACCTGCATCAGCTGCCTGGTCAGGTCATCATAGTCTTTCTTAAGCTCCTTGGCCCCGTTGTAGAATGTGTGGCCGGCCTCTGTAAGGCTGCACTCGCGTGTCGTCCTGTAGAAGAGTTTTACTCCGAGTTCATCTTCGAGCTGCGCTATGTATTTACTCATTGTTGTCTGTGCGACATTGCACTTTTCTGCAGCCTGAGTGAAGCTCTCACTGTTGGCTGCCGCGAAGAAAAGGTCAAGTTTGCTGATATCCATAGAAACCTCTCTGTGTAAGCGGAATGTGCATATTGTCCTTCAGGTGATATGCACATTCCGCTTTTTGTGGTCAATTACTACGGCTGATAATTATAGAAGAATTATCAGCCACACTTTTGCATCCGCAGTGATTGTATACGCAACGAAATGCAAAGTAAAGCACAGTCAGCACGATTTGGAATAAATAAATTATATTCACCAAGAAGTTTCTTTACAGGATTGCCGGGCGAGATTGACAGTGAATTAACAAAATGCGAAAATCTTAAATAGATAAATTCTTAACAAATAGCTGACGGAAGGCGGCCGGAGAACAGAATATGATTACTCTCGGAATAGATATCGGATCGACAACTTCAAAGTGTGTTCTTATGAAAGACGGCAGTGATATCCTGGCATACAGCCTCAGGATAGGCGGGCTCGGAACAGAAGGACCGGAAGAGGCTCTGGAGGAGCTGTGGGAGAAGACTTCATATACGGCTGATCAGGTGGACCGCACTATCGTCACAGGATACGGACGAAACAAGTATGAGGGAGCAGACGGTGAGGTCAGCGAACTGACATGCCATGCTCTCGGCGGCAGATTCGTTTTTCCGGCGATGAGGACGCTTATAGATATTGGAGGACAGGATGCCAAGATCATCTCGCTGAGCGAGAGCGGCAGAATGTCCAATTTTGTCATGAACGATAAATGCGCTGCCGGTACGGGAAGGTTCCTGGATGTCATGGCGAACATCCTGAGAATGGATATCGATGAACTGGATGAATGCGCGGCTAAGTCTGAGAACCCGGCATCCATCTCGAGTACATGTACAGTATTCGCTGAATCCGAGGTCATCAGCCAGCTCGCCAACGGGGTGTCGAGGCCCGACCTTGTAGCAGGAATATGCGAGAGCGTAGCGTCCAGGGTGAGCGCACTTGCAAGGAGGGCCGGAGTCGTACCTCAGGTATGCATGTCCGGAGGAGTCGCTAAGAACAATGCCGTAAGAAACGCTCTGGCAAAGAGTCTCGAAACGGAAATAGACACTGACCCTATGGCGCAGTATTTCGGAGCTATAGGAGCTGCACTGTACGGATACCGTCAGCTGCAGAAGAACAAGTAAATAACAGAATACCGAGGGATCTGCGGCAACAGGTCCTGCGGTCATATAACAAAGTGAGAAACCGCCTTCTGCGGCAACAGAAGACGGCTTCAAATACAGGGCTCTGAGATAGAACCAAGTACCCAATGTCATTTTATCTCACAGAGCCCGGAAATTAAATATTTCGGACTCTTTTGTGTCCAAATAATTAACCGTATTTATTAAGGAGGATGAAATGGCAGAAGAAGTCAAAAAGCCTGAAGAAGTCAAGAAGCCTCGCAAGCCGCTGGATCCTAATTCAGCAAAGTACAAGCTTGGCAAGATCGCATCAGATGCTTTTGCAACAGCTATTGAGGCCAAGAAGCAGGGCAAGCCTGTAGCATGGGTCTCCAGTAATTTCCCGGTTGAGATCCCTGAGACTCTGGGACTCGCAACAGCTTATCCTGAAAACCAGGCTGCAGGAATCGCAGCAAGAGGTGCAGGAGAGAGAATGTGCGAAGTCGCTGAGGCAGACGGATATTCAAACGATATCTGCGCTTACGCAAGGATCAGCCTGGCATATGCCAAGCTCAAGGAATGTCCTGAGCAGGATGTAGCTATGCCGGATGTACTGCTCTGCTGCAACAACATCTGCAACTGCATGATCAAGTGGTATGAAAACCTCTCACAGGAACTGAATATTCCTATGATCATGCTTGATATCCCGTTCAACCCTGACTATGAGGTATCCGATGCAGAGGTCGCATATGTAACAGGACAGTTCTGGGATGCAGTTCATCAGCTCGAGGACCTGTTCGGCCTCAAGTGGGATGACGACAGATTCAAGGAAGTCACCGGATTCAGCTGCCGTTCAAGCCGTGCATGGCTCGAAGCAACAGCACAGGCAAAATACACACCGTCTCCGTTCAACGGATTCGACCTTCTGAACCACATGGCTGTAATGGTAACAGCACGCGGCAAGGAAGAGGCAGGCGAAGCAATGGAAACACTTCTCAAGGAGTACAAAGAGAACCACGAGAAGGGCGAGAGCACTTTCCGCGTAGAGGAAAAGCACAGAGTAATGTTCGAAGGCATCGCATGCTGGCCTTACCTCAGAGTCACATCGAGAGGACTCAAGGACCGCGGCATCAACATGGTAACGACTATCTATGCTGACGCATTCGGTTTTGACTACAACTCATTCGATGAGATGATCAGGGCTTACTGCAGCGTTCCTAACGCTATCAACCTCGAGAAGTCAAGAGACAAGAGAGTCAAGCTCTGCAAGGACAACAACGTAGAGGGACTTCTCGTACATACCAACAGATCCTGCAAGCTCTGGTCAGGATTCATGGCTGAGATGAGCCGCCAGATAGGCAAAGAGTGCAATATCCCTGTAACAAGCTTTGACGGTGACCAGGCTGACCCAAGGAACTTCTCCGAGGCTCAGTATGACACAAGAGTCCAGGGTCTCTACGAGATCATGGAAAGCAACAAGGAAGCTAAGGAGGCGTAATCATGGTTCAGGATGTAATGAAGAAATTCCACGAGGCCGCAGTTTCGCCTCGTGCACAGATGGATAAATACATGGCTGAGGGAAAGAAGATCGTCCTCACAGCTCCTGTATACACACCGGAAGAGCTGATCCACTCCATGGGATTCGTACCTATGGGAGCATGGGGCGCAGATATGGAGCTCAACAGATCCAAGGAGTATTTCCCTGCATTTCTCTGCTCGATCGTTCAGTCGATCCTCGAGCTCGGTATCAAGGGAGCATACAAGGGTGCGAGCGCTATCGTCATCCCTTCACTCTGCGACACTCTCAAGACACTCGGCGAGAACTGGAAGTATGCAGTAGATGACATCAAGTTCATCCCTATGACATATCCGCAGAACAGAAAGCCTGACTACGGCATCGCTTTCACTAAGGCAGGATACGAGAGAGTCATCAGGGACCTTGAAGCACTCGGCGGCAAGTATGACCCGGCTGCGCTCGCAGAATCCATCAAGGTATACAACAGGCACAACGCTGTTATGAGACAGCTCGACGAGACACTTGCTGTTCACCCTGAGATCACTGCAGCAGAGAGAAGCGACATCTTCAAGAGCGCTTACTTCATGACCAAGGAAGAGCACACTGCTCTCGTGGAAGAGTTCCTCGCTGAACTCGGCGAAGCAGGCGAAGAGAAGATCGGCATCGTAGTCAGCGGAATCCTGACAGACGCTCCTCAGCTCAATGAGATCTTCGATGAGTTCGGAATGCATATCGTTGCCGACGACGTTGCAGCACAGTCACGCCAGTACAGGACTGATGCTCCTGAGATGGATGATCCTCTGCAGGCACTCGCAGTCAAGTTCGCAAACATGGACAACTGCTCAGTTCTCTACAATGTCAAGAAGCCTAGAGTACAGTGGATCGTTGATACTGCAAAGGCACGCGGCGCAAAGGGCGTCGTCGTGGTAATGACAAAGTTCTGCGACCCTGAAGAATTCGACTACGTAATGATCAAGAAAGCATGTGAAAAGGCAGACCTGCCTCTCGCACTCGTGGAAGTAGACAGACAGATGGTCCACTTCGAGCAGGTTAGAACCAACCTCGAGACATTCCGCGACATGCTGACTATGTAAAAGGAGAAAATTATGAGTAATGTAAGCAGACCTCTTGAAGGTGTGAAAGTCGTTGAACTTGCTACCTTCATCGCGGCTCCTTGTACCGCAAGATTCCTCGCTGACCTCGGTGCTGATGTAATCAAGGTCGAGGCTCCTAAGGGAGACCCTCTTAGATACACTGCTGTAAATGAAGGACGTCCGCTCGACCAGAAAGAGAACACTTCCTATGATCTTGAGAACGCAGGCAAGAGATGTATCGCTCTCAACACCAAGACTGAAGAGGGCAGAGCTGCTCTTGAGAAGCTGATCGCAAATGCTGACGTATTCATCTGCAACTGGAGACAGGGACCTCTTAAGAGAGCAGGTCTCGACTGGGATACACTTCACGCAAAGTATCCTGCTCTGGTTATGGGATATATCTCAGGATACGGCGAGAAGGGTCCTGACAAGGACCTTCCGGGATTCGACTTTACCGCATTCTATGCAAGAGGCGGCATCCTCGGACCTCTGAGAGACAAGACAAGCACACCTATGCTGACCGTTCAGGGATTCGGCGACCATCAGGTAGCCATGAACCTCGCAGCAGGAGTACTCGCTGCACTCTACAAGGCCAAGATGACAGGCGAAGGAGATCAGGTAGTAGTATCCCTCTTCCACAGTGCTGTATGGGACGTTTCCCTGATGCTGCAGGCAAGCCAGTATGGTTCAGACAGCTGCAGATTCCCTATGGAAAGATGGGAGAACGGCAACCCGCTGACAATGGTTTACCAGACCAAGGACGACCAGTGGCTGCAGATCGCTATGCCTCAGTATGACAGACATTATCCGATCTTCATGAACGCTGTAGGACACCCTGAACTGGCTGAAGATCCGAGATACTATCCGCAGAAGAACCTCGTTCCTAACAGAAAAGAGTTCTCGGCATGGATGAATGAGCTGTTCCTTACAAGAGACTGTGACGAATGGTGCAAGATCCTCGATGACGCAGATATTCCGTATGCTGTAGCACAGAACTGGGATACACTGCTCGTCGACAAGCAGGCATGGGCATCCGACATCTTCTATGAGATGCAGTACTCCAACGGAAACAAGCGTACTCTCGTAAGACCTCCTGTAATGTTCAAGGAAAACGGTCTGCCTGAATACAACAGAGGACCATATCTTGCAGAGCATACAGAAGAGATCCTGGCACAGTACGGATACACCGACGAAGAGATCAGCAAAATGATCGAGGACGGTGCCGCAGTATCCATGGATCCGGCTCTCAGAGACTGATTAACTGATTATAAATAAGGGACTGGTTCACCTTAAACGGGGGGCTGATTATATTTTCGGAGGAAATAAAAATGAAAATCGCTGCTTATGAAGTAAGACCTGACGAAAAACCTATCATTGAAGGACTTTGTAAGGATTACGGCATCGATCTGGTAAGCACACCTGCAAACCTCGACGCCACTACTATGGGAATGGCTGAAGGATGTCAGGGTGTTACCACACTCGGACAGTCTGATTACAGCAATGAAGTACTCGACACACTCAGAGGCTACGGCGTTAAGGTCCTTGCTTCAAGATGTGTAGGTTACAACCACATGAACGTCGACTACGCACGCAGACTCGGATTCAGACTCTGCAACGGATCATACGCACCTAACGGAGTTGCTGAATATACAGTAATGGCGATCCTGGTCGCAATCAGAAAGTTCAAAAAAGCCATTTACAATACAGACGATAACGACTTCACGCTCAAGGGCAAGATGGGAAGAGAGCTTCGCTCACTGACTGTCGGCGTCATGGGAACAGGCAAGATCGGATTTACAGTGTGCAAGCTGCTTTCGAGCTTTGGATGCAGGATCCTCGCATATGACGTGTATCAGAATGACGCAGTAAGAGAGTATGCAGAGTATGTTGATCTCGATACGCTCTATGCAGAGTCGGATGTCATCACCATCCACACGCCGCTTCTGCCTTCAACAACAGGCATGATCAACAAAGAGGCTATCAAGAAGATGAAGAAAGGCGTAGTCCTGATTGATAACGCAAGAGGCGAGCTCTGCGATGTTGACGCTCTGATCGAAGGCATGGAAACCGAGAAGATCGGCGCGCTCTTCGTGGACGCTTTCCCTGGCGAGACAGGCATCATCCACGTTCCTCACAATGAGGATATAGTTAGGACAGAAGGTATGCCTTGGTTCAAGCTGAAGTATCTTCGTTCATTCGTGAACTTCGTGCACACACCGCATATGGCATTCTTTACTGAGGAGGCCGCTGCTTCGATGGCACAGTGCGGCGTTGATTCGATCCGCGAGATCCTGACAGATGGCAAGAGCAGCCATGAGATCCCTGAATAAATAATGTTAATTCGCGGCTGATAAGTCGCACTCATAAGAACACTAGGAGGAAAATATGATTCTTGACAAGAAACATGCCATGCAGCAGAAACTCTTCCGTCAGTTCGCTGAGGCTGAGTTCACCAAAGAGCTGCAGGAAGAACTGGATACCACCGGTGCTTTCAACTGGGATATCCACAACAAGATGGCAAAGTACGGATTCATGGGAGTCAAGATCCCTACTGAGTACGGCGGAGCAGGCGGAGACTACATGTCATACGTCATCATGAACGAAGAGCTCTCCCGTCAGGATCTCGTTCTTTCCATCTATGCCAACACATCCAACTCCCTCGGCGGCGGCCCGCTGCTGCTGGCAGGAAGTGAAGAGCAGAAGGCAAAGTATCTGCCTCCTGTAGCAAGAGGAGAGAAGATCCTCGTATTCGGACTTACCGAGCCGGGTGCAGGTTCTGACGCAGGCGGAACAACAACTACAGCTATCCCTACAGAGGATGGTGAGAGCTTCGTCATCAACGGCCGTAAGTGCTTCATCTCCGGAGCTCCGATGGCTGACTGGATCATCATCTTTGCCAAGACCGATCTCAAGCAGAAAGGCTCAAGAGGAATTTCCATGTTCATCGTAGACATGCATCTTCCGGGAGTATCCCTGGGTGCTGATGAGAAGAAGATGGGAATCAAGGGCTATCCTACAAGCGACGTCGTATTCGAAGACGTTGTTGTCGGCAAGGACTGCCTCATAGGACCTCTCCACAAGGGATTCCAGTACGCTATGAAGACTCTGGACGGAGGACGTCTCGGAGTAGCTGCAATGTCAGTAGGCGTTGCACAGTGTGCTCTTGACGAGGCTGTCAAGTACGCTAAGGAAAGAAAGCAGTTCGGACGCAGGATCGCAGATTTCCAGGGTGTAAGCTTCATGATCGCTGAGATGGCTGCTGATGTTGAGGCTGCAAGACAGCTGACATATCACGCTGCACAGCTCAAGGATGCCAATGACCCTGAAGCAGGCGCTGCATGCTCCAAGGCTAAGTTCTTCGCGGCAGAGGCTGCAAACAGATGCGCATACAAGGCTGTACAGATCCACGGCGGATACGGATATATCCAGGAGTACAAGGTTGAGAGACTTTACAGAGACGCACGTATCCTCTCGATCTTCGAGGGTACATCCCAGATCCAGGAGCTCGTTATCGCCAACGGTCTGCTGAGATAGTAAAGGAGGTACAAGGAAATGAAAATAATGGTAACAGTAAAGCAGGTTCCTGATACCTCCGGCAAGGTAGCAGTGAACGAAGACGGTACACTGAACCGTGCTTCCATGCAGACTATCATCAACCCTGATGACCTGAATGCTGTAGAAGAAGCTCTTTCACTCAAGGATGAATACGGCTGCAAGGTAGTTGCTTTCACAATGGGACCTATGCAGGCAGAGCCTATGCTCAGAGAACTCCTTGCTATGGGTGTTGATGAGACAGTACTCATCTCCGCAAGACAGTTCGGAGGATCGGATACATATGCCACATCCCAGATCATCGCTGCAGCTATCGACACTTACGGCGTAGATGATGACGATATCATCATCGCCGGACGTCAGGCCATCGACGGAGATACCGCTCAGGTAGGACCTCAGATAGCTGAGAAGCTCCACCTGCCGCAGGTAACATACGCAGGCGAAGTCAAGAAGGACGGAAACGTTCTCACGATCAAGAGAATGCTTGAGGACGGATACATGACAGTCAAGGTCCACACTCCTTGCATGATCACATGCATCAAGGAGCTGAACGAGCCTAGATACATGAACGTCCGCGGCACTATCGAGTGCTGGGACAAGCCGCTTACGATCATGGACTATGATGCACTCAAGGATCACGAGCTGATCGACGCAACAACCATCGGTCTCAAGGGATCCCCGACAAACATCTACAAGTCATTCGCACCTCCTGTCAAGGAGCCGGGCATGATGCTCGAGGGCTCCGGCAAGGAAACCACTGACAAGCTTGCACACATGCTGACAAGCAAGCACATCATCTAGGAAAGGAGGACAGACATGGCTTATAACAGTGCAGATATAGCTGCTTTCAAGAACGTATGGGTCTTCTGTGAGCAGCGTCAGGGCAAAATGATGCCTACAACATTCGAACTTATCTCCGAGGGCCGCAAGCTGGCTGATGAACTCGGCGTTGAGCTGTGCGGAATCCTGCTTGGCGATGATGTTGACGGAATCGCAGCAGAACTCGGCGGATACGGAGCTGACAGAGTATACGTATACAACAGCCCGCTCCTGAAAGATTACACAACTGATGCATACACCAAGGTTATCGTAGATGCAGTAGAGGAATTCAAGCCTGAGATCATGATCTACGGAGCTTCCCACATCGGAAGAGACCTCGCACCTAGATGCGCAGCAAGACTCCACACAGGACTCTGCGCAGACTGTACACACCTTGATGTAGATCTCAATGGTTATGTTGAGTTCCTGAGAACAGGATCAAACGTAGATGTTGACAACACCAACTTCGAGACCAAGATGTTTGATGTCAACACCAACCTCAAGATGACACGTCCTGCATTCGGAGGACACCTCATGGCTACTATCGTATGCCCGAGATTCCGTCCTGCAATGGCGACCGTACGTCCGGGCGTTATGAAGAGAAGACCTTTTGATGAAGAGGGCGTCAAGAAGATCGAGATCGTTCATCCTGACTTCGAACTCTCTGCAGAGGATGTCAAGACAGAGGTAGTGGAAGTAGTCAAGGCTGCCAAGAAGCTCGTAGACCTTATCGGTGCTGAGTACATCGTATCGGTAGGCCGCGGTATCGCAAAGGATGTTGACGGCGGAATCGCTCTTGCAGAAGAGCTCGCTGACGTACTCGGCGGAGTTGTAGGTTCATCCCGTGCTGTAGTAGATGCAGGATGGATGACAGCAGATCACCAGGTAGGACAGACAGGAAAGACTGTACATCCTAAGGTATACATCGCTCTCGGTATCTCCGGAGCTATCCAGCACAAGGCAGGAATGCAGGAGTCTGAGTACATCATCGCTGTAAACAAGGATGAGAATGCTCCTATGTTCGAGATCGCTGACTACGGTATCGTAGGCGACCTCTTCAAGGTAGTTCCGCTGCTGATCGAATCAATAAAGGAAGCTAAGGCAGAGGCGTAGTATGAGCTACAAAATCTTTACAATCAGTCCAGGCTCCACTTCAACCAAGTGCGCTGTCTTCGAAGACAATAAATGTCTCTTCAAGGAGAACATCAGCCACGAGCCTGAGATACTGAAGGAATTCCCGACTGTCAATTCGCAGCGCCCGTTCAGAGTGGGTGTTGTGATGGCAGTTCTCCACAGCCACGGATTCCAGCTGAGAGACATGGATGCCTTCGCGGCGTATTCGGGAGGACTCGAGTCGACACCGGGCGGCATTTTCCCTGTGAACCAGAAGATGCTTGTGGATGCGATGTCCGGAAGGATAGCAGACCATCCTGCTGTGCTCGGCTCGCAGATCATCGGCGAATTCTCGACGGCTCTCGGCAAGCCGGCATACGTCATTGACCCGCCGGATGTGGATGAGTTTGACGATATCGCAAGGATATCCGGGATCAAGGGCATATACAGAGAGTCACATGTGCATGTTCTCAACCAGAAGGAAGTTGCCAGGAGAATGGCGGCCGAGCTCGGTAAGAGATATGACGAGTGCAATTTCATCGTGTGCCATGTGGGAGGAGGCCTTTCGATAGCTGCTCACAAGCAGGGGAGAATGGTCGATGCCAACGACGTCGTAAACGGCGACGGTCCTATGGCACCTAACAGATCGGGATATGTTCCGATGCTGCCTTTTGCAAAAATGTGCACATCAGGTGAGTACACCTATGATGATATGAAGGCTCTTGTTTCAAAGACCGGCGGCCTCAAATCCCTGTCCGGTACTGATGACAACATTAAGCTCAAGGAGATGAGAGACAGCGGCGACAGGTGGGCTTCACTTGTATATGATGCCTTCTCATACAACCTGGCGAAGTACATAGGATCATATGCATGCGTGCTTGAGGGCAAGGTCGATGCGATAATCCTGACAGGCGGAGTCAGCAAGGATGAGGAGTTCGTTGACAGCATCAGGAAGTATGCCGGATGGATCGCACCTGTGAAATCATACGGCGGGGACTTCGAGATGGAAGCTCTTGCCGAAGGTGCCCTGAGAGTCCTTCGCGGAGAGGAAGAACCTAAGGAGTACACGGGAGTACCTGTGTTCAGCGGATTCGATTTTGAACCGTAAAAAATTCAAAACAGTGCATGCGTTGATATGACTGCATTTTGCGGAAATACGGATGTTTCTTAAATATTATTAAGATGCTTCGTAACGGCGCTGCAGATATAATGATTACAGATTAAGCGAGGCTTGTTGAATAAGCTTCGCTTAATTATTTGCGATAATAACCGGTCCGCATGAAGGTGCGGTTTAAGGCAGCTTTAAGGTCCGGATAGTAATATGGCTGTGCACGATGGGGGAGTATGTGCAGGCCGTTACGAAAATATACAGACGGGGCAGGTGGATGATATGAAATACGAACAGGGTGCTGAGCTGATGCTCGATGCCTTGAGAGGCATACACGGAAAATTCAAAAAGCTCTACGGTCAGGCGGCAATGAGGCTTGATGACGACACATATATCCTGTCCGGAGGAACAGGACTCCTTTCGGATATAAATGAGGATAATCTTGTTGTCTGTGAGATAAGCGCCGGAGGACTCGGAGAGGTGTTCAATGTCAGGAAGGACATCAATGCTGTAATTTTCGGGATCACTGCGGATATGGTCAGTGTATCGGAGGGCGGCAGCAATGTGCGTACTGCACTCGAAGACCTTGCACAGCTTACAGGTGCGGAGCTTAAAGTCCTGCCTGATGCATCACCGGAGAACATAATCGGTGCACTTGAGGATACCAGCGTCTGCCTGGTGAAGGACATGGGCGGTATCGCGACAGGATCCAATATCAGGAAAGCGGTCGCAGGCATACAGATAGTGGAGAAGGCATGTGAGGCAGAGGTCCACGGAAAGCTCCTCGGAGGCACGGTCCCTATAGATGCCGGGCTCGCAGAGAGCTACCGCAGGGAGTTCAGGTCAGACTACGTCAACAGAAATGAGCAGGGCAAGATCCCGTTCATCGGTTTTGATGAGAAGGAATTTGAACTGAGAGGACAGCTCATTGACATGGGCAGGGAGCTGGTGAAAAGGGACCTGTCATACGGATCGTGGGGAAATCTTTCAGTCCGTCTGAATGATGATGAGATGCTTATCACTCCGTCATCGATGGATTATTTCGACATCAAGCCTGAAGACATAGTCAGGGTCAATATCAATACTCATGAATACAGCGATGGCCAGAGAATACCGAGCAATGAGTTTCTGATGCATGCGGCTCTGTACGGTAAGTACGAAGACTGCGGCGCAGTGATACATACTCATTCCAACGGGATATCGGTATTCGCTGCCTGCGAGGCAGGATTTGCGGCTGGCCATGAAGAGGTCAGGAGGCTCGTGGGAGATACCAGGGTAACAAGGTATGAGCGCGCAGGTTCTCCTGAGCTTGCAGAAGCCGTTGCCGAAACGATGCTTGACACTCATGCAGCTGTCATCCCTCACCACGGAGCAGTGTATACAGGACCTTCACTTCAGGTCGCATTCAGGGTCGCTGAGGCTATTGAGATAAGGGCAAGAAACATCCTGGACTTTGACAGCAGGCCGGAGGAAGACGAAGAATAACGGCTACAGCGACAGTATCCTGTCTGCTACGCCTCTCCATGTAATATACGATGTATCCGGAGCGGGTCCTGAAAGGGATCCGCTTTTTATTTCAATAATCAGTCTGCGCAGGGTTTCAGTAAGATCTTCAGTGAACTGCTTCATGCCATTGTCAGTCGGAGTATCTATGGTTGCCATTTCAGGCATCGGAACGAACCGGACGTTATTATGCGGTACATTGGCTTCTATCCACGGACGCACACCCGGAAGGTCGGTACTGACCGGGACTGCTCCTGATGCCATGGCTTCGATAAGTACCAGAGGCAGTCCTTCGAAGAACGAAGGGAGCACGAAGATATCACTGTATCTGAATATCTGCGCAAGATGGTCCTGGGATATCTGGCCGAGCCAGGTTATATTGTCAGGCAGAGCATCCAGTCTTCTGCGGACCTCCTCATCCTGGCATCCGCCTGCGAGAGTGACCTCGAAAAACGGTACCGCAGGGTCTGCTGCGAGTGCTTCCAGTGCATCGAGGAGCTGAGGTACGCCCTTGGGCCTGCTCATTTTGCCTGCGTAGCATATCATTACAGGGACCTCATCCTCACCGGCATACTGCTGCAGATCATCCCTGCCGGCTCTGCCGTCCTTATTGAATAATGCATCGTTATACCCGCTGCCTATGACGGTGACTCTGTTCTCCGGCAGACCGAACATCTCCATTATGGTGTTCTTCTGTTCCTCGTGGAGCGCGAGTGCTTTGTCTATGCGTGAGATCTCCGGCCTGACGAAATCACGGAGGTTATCACAGTTGACCATCTGTCTTAGATCGGTACCGTGAGAGATCCCGTATAGCTTCCTGTCAGGGAAATGCTTCCTGACAAGGGCGGTCAGAAGGAAGAGGTGATGACATACGATAAGGTCAGGGTCGAGCTCTGCGACTGCGCGGCTGACCGCACCTATGAATGCCTCTTCAAACTGACTTATCATATGAGGCGTCAGATCTCTGTATCTGGTGGATGTGTACGGCATGATGTCGGACATCCCGACTACAGGATAAGGTAGACTCCTGACTGCCGAGCCGGCCTTTATCTTGCACGGCGCAAAAAGACTTCCCTCTGATGCGGGCTGTGCCGATGCTGTATCTGTAAAGAACACAGGATAGCATGTGACGCCTTCCGGAAAGTCAACGGTATCATCGGGGTATATGCCGCATACGACAGCCTGTCTGTGGCCGGCACGGGCCCATGAGCGGACGAGCTCGGTCATATATGTGCCGCTGCCTGTGGAATGCGGCTTCTGTGCGGTGATGCTGAGTATTCTCACGCTGATGCTCCTTTTTTAGCCATTTATTAACAGTAAACGCCGTTATCATGAAAATAATACAGATGCTGAGCATTTTTCACAATAAAAACACATTACCGGACGTTCAATATACTTGAATTATGCACTACAAATATAGTATAAAAATAGTGGTCAGACGATGTATCTTGTTTTGAACAAAGCAATACGGAGGCTGCACCTGTCAATATAACCAATTGATACTATGGAATCAGGCTGCTCCGTTAACGGAACAGCTATTTTTTGTAAAGAGGTGATACCGGTGGGACTTTTTTATGAAGCTGACAAAACATTCGAAGATCTGATGAAGGAAAAGAAGAATTTTGTCTTCATCGGAGAAGCCGGAAGCGGCAAGAGTGAGATAGTCCTTAACATTGCCAACAAGCTTGCTCAGCAGACCGGTAAGAAGGTCAATCTGTTCGACCTCGATCAGACCAAGCCTCTGTACAGGTCCCGTGACATGCAGGAGGATTTTGCAAAGCGCGGTGTCAACATTTTTTATCAGGATCAGTATCTTGACGCACCTGTAATGGTCGGCGGAGTAAGGGTGTCACTCGTCAGCGACAACTACACTCTGCTCGATATAGGCGGCGGCCATCAGGCAGCCAAATTCGCCGGGGCATACAGCGACCTTCTCAGTAAGGACGATGCTGTGCCTGTATACATCATCAATCCTTACAGGCCGTGGACCAAGAGTGTCGATGCCATAGACGGCACAATGAAGCACATACTCGGATCCATGAGACTGGACCACATATATATTCTCGGCAACCCTAATCTGGGTTACGCAACCACTGTTAATGAATTCATGGAGGGGCTGGATCGTATTGACGAACTGCTTGACGGCTTTACTGTCGTGAACAGCGCATGTGTTCGGAGAGACATCTACGATGAGGTCAGGGAAAGAACAGATAAGTCTCTTGTACCGCTCGATCTCTTCCTGACCTATTCATGGGTTGATTAAATAGATATTGTCACTTATAGCTTAAGGAGGGAATTTAATGGCAAGAATCGAAATCACAACAGAAGCTTGCAAATCATGCTCCTACTGCGTGATCTCATGCCCTAAGAAGTGCCTTGAGATCGGCAGCGACGTTAACTCCAAGGGTTACCTCTATGCTGTTTCCGCAAGACCTGAGGACTGCATCGGTTGTGCGATGTGCGCTCAGATCTGTCCGGAATCCGCAATTGAGGTATGGAGATAGGAAAGGAGACTGATATGGCAGAACGTGTATTTATGAAAGGCACCGAGGCTATCGCTGAGGCTGCTGTAAGAGCAGGATGCCGCTTCTTCGCAGGCTATCCTATCACTCCGCAGAACGAGATCCCTGAGTACATGGCAAGAAGACTTCCTGAGGTAGGCGGTACATTCGTACAGGGCGAGAGCGAAGTAGCTTCCGTCAACATGCTGTACGGTGCAGCTTCCACAGGCATCAGAGCAATGAGCTCATCTTCTTCCTGCGGTATCTCCCTTTACAGTGAAGGCGTTTCCTACTGCGCATCTGCACGTATCCCGATGGTATACGTCAATGTACAGAGAGGCGGCCCTGGAATCGGAGCTATCCAGCCTGCACAGCAGGACTACATGCAGGCAACCAAGGCATCCGGCAACGGCGGATTCAGAATGATCGTACTTGCACCGGATTCAGTTCAGGAATGCGTAGACATGGTATACGAGGCTTATGACCTCGCAGAGAGAGACCAGAACCCTGTACTCGTCCTTACAGACGGTGTTATGGGAACAATGATGGAGCCTGTAGTACTCCCTCCTATGAAGAGCGACGAGGAGCTCGCAGAGTGCAGAGCAAAATTCATGCCTAGAGCTATCGTAGGCCACCCTCTGGGACAGCAGGCATACTGCAGACCTGGTTCAGTCGGAGACGGACAGGAGCAGGCCAACATCGAAGCTGCTGCACTGTATGAGACATGGGACAAGGACATCAGAGTTGAAGAATTCATGATGGACGATGCTGAGATCGTATTCGCAGCATATGGTATTTCCGCACGTATCTCAAGAGCAGTAGTAAGAGAGCTCAGAGCTCAGGGTGTCAAGGCAGGAATGATCAGACCTATCACAATTTCTCCATTCCCTTATGACACATTCAGGAATCTCGACTTCGACAGAATCAAGGGAATCATCGATGTTGAGATGTCGATCCCTGCTCAGATGAGATGGGATATTGATTTCGCTGTACAGGGCAGATGCCCTATCAAGGAAGTCCTCAGATCCGGCGGTCAGCTGCTGACTAACGACCAGGTAATGAAGGGCGCACAGGAATTCATTAAGGAGGTGCTGTAATGGCTGAAGAGAAGAAAGTCTATTCAAGAACCAAAGGCATCATCGAAGGCGCAGTCTCCGGATTCTGCCCGGGATGCATGCACAGCACAGTACATAAAATCATCGGCGAGGCTGCTGAGGAACTCGGCGCTCTTGACAAGCTCGTAAGAGTAGAGGGCGTAGGATGCTGCGGACTCGGACAGTTCTATGTAACATGTGACGAAACTATCGCTGCTCACGGAAGAGCAGGCGCAGTAGCTACAGGTATCAAGAGATCATCTCCTGATTCACTGGTTTATACATACCAGGGCGACGGCGACCTTGCTGCTATCGGACTTGCTGAGACACTTTCCGCTGCCAACAGAGGCGAGAACTTCACAGTAATCTTCGTCAACAACGGTATCTACGGAATGACCGGCGGACAGATGGCTCCTACAACTCTCATAGGCATGAAGGCCACAACTGCTCCTAAGGGACGTGACCCTCAGGAACACGGTTATCCGATGCACATGAGCGAGATCATCAACCAGCTGACAGCTCCTTACTACATCGAGAGAGTAAGCTGCGACACACCACAGCATGTAATCAAGGCTCGCAATGCCATCAAGAAGGCATTCAAGTATCAGATGGAAGGCAGAGGATATTCAATCGTTGAGATCGTTACATCCTGCCCGACCAACTGGGGTCTCGATACTCTCAAGTCTCTTGACTTCCTCAGAGAGAAGATGTTCGAAGAGTATCCTCTCGGAGTATTCAGAGACAAGGGCGCAGAAGAGAAGTAATTAGGAGGTAACCATGGAAAGAAATCTTATGATCGCCGGATTCGGCGGACAGGGAGTTATGACAATGGGTAAGCTCCTGGCAGAGGCAACATCCCAGGCTACAGACCTGAATGTCACATTCTTCCCTTCATACGGCGCTGCCATGAGAGGCGGCACAGCCAACTGCTACGTTGTAATCAGTGATGATCCTATCGGAGCACCTGTAAGCTATTCCCTCGAGGACCTCGTAGTAATGAACGGACCGTCCCTGCACAAGTTCATCGGCAACCTCAAGCCGGGCGGGACACTGTTCGTAAACAGCACTATCGTTACAGACCCTATCGACAGAGATGACATCAAGGTCATCAAGGCTCCTGTAACTCAGATGGCTATCGACATCAAGAACGAGAGAGCCCTCAACGTAATCATGCTGGGCGTTTATGTAGGCGCTACAGATGCAGTTCCTGAAGAAGTAATCGTAAAGGGCATCGAGCACAAGTTCGCTGCAAAGCCAAAACTGATCGAGCCTAACGTAGAGGCGTTCAAGATGGGACTCAAGATCGGAAGGGAGCAGAAGTAATGATCGCTGCATGCATCAAGGGTGAGCCTATGCCGGCTGCTCCAAAGTGGCACTTCTGGGTCAATAAAGAGAACCGCAGAGCATAACACCTGATAAAAACGGATAAAAGATGTCTGCATTTCCTGATGAAATGCAGGCATCTTTTTGTTATAATAAACAAGTTAATGCGCAGGGCGGCACAGGACTGACTGCCAGGCGCCCGCAAAAGAGTAACTAACACATCAGAAAAGACTAAAAAACAAAGCTCTCATTTGAGCGGAAAGGTCAGAAAATGAACGAAAAGGGTAAATACTACATCTCAACACCGATCTATTATCCGAGCTCCAATCTGCATATCGGTCACACATACTGCACCGTAATGGCAGATGCTATGGCAAGATTCAAGAGACTTCAGGGATATGACGTAATGTTCCTGACAGGTACTGACGAGCACGGACAGAAGATCCAGACCAAGGCGATCGAGAAGGGCGTTACTCCTCAGGAGTACGTTGACGAGATCGTTGCAGGCATCAAGGATCTGTGGGCAACCATGGAGATCTCTTATGATGATTTCATCAGAACCACAGAAGAGAGACACATGACAAGAGTCCAGAAGATCTGGCAGAGAATGTATGAGAAGGGCGATATTTATAAGGGCGCATATGAAGGACTGTACTGCACACCATGTGAATCCTTCTGGACAGAGAGCCAGCTGGTTGACGGCAAGTGCCCTGACTGCGGCAGACCTGTTGAGAAGGCAAGCGAAGAGGCATACTTCTTCAAGCTTTCCAACTATGCAGACAAGATCCTCAAGCTCTACGATGAGCATCCTGAATTCCTCGAACCTGAGACAAGAAGGAACGAGATGAGAAGCTTCATCGAGCAGGGACTCGAAGACCTCTGTGTATCCAGATGCACATTCGACTGGGGTATTCCTGTACCTAATGATCCGAAGCACGTTATGTACGTATGGGTAGACGCGCTTTCCAACTACGTTACAGCTCTCGGCGGACCGGACGACTGCGAGAAGTACAATAAGTACTGGCCTGCAGATGTTCACCTGGTAGGAAAGGAGATCGTAAGATTCCACTCCATCATCTGGCCGGCAATGCTGATGAGTGCAGATCTGCCTCTGCCAAAGCAGGTAAGAGGACACGGATGGCTGCTGCTCGGCGGTGAGAAGGTATCGAAGTCCAAGGCTTCAAAGGGCGAGGACGTTATCGATCCTGTTATCCTCATCGACCGTTACGGCATTGATGCTCTGAAGTATTTCCTGCTCAGAGAATACACATTCGGACAGGACGGAAACTTCACTAACGAGTTAATGCTCAAGAGGATGAATTTTGACCTCGCAAATGACCTCGGAAACCTCCTCTCGAGAACTGTTTCGATGATCCAGAAGTACTGCGGCGGCGTTGTACCTGCAGCTCCTTGCAGAGATGCCATCGATGACGAGCTTATCGAGCTTGCTACAGGAACAGCAAAGAAGGTTGAGGACAGAATGGACGAGTTCCAGTTCAACCTAGCTCTTGACGATATCTGGAATGTTGTCAGAAGAGCCAACAAGTACATCGACGAGAAGACTCCATGGGTCCTCGCCAAGGATGAGGCAAGGAAGGATGAGCTCGATACAGTAATGAGAAATCTCGCAGAGTGCCTCAGGATCGTATCGATCCTGATCATCCCGTTCATGCACACGACTTCAGACCGCATGAGAGACCAGCTCGGACTTTCTGATGTCCCGGCTGTATGGGAAGATGCATTTGAGTTCTATCAGATGGAAGGCGCAGAGACCCACAAGGGCGATCAGCTCTTCCCGAGACTCGATATTGACAAGGAACTCGAAGCTCTTTACGCGATCAGTGAGAGCCTGAAGAAATAAGCTGCAACTTTATACAGGCTGAGAATAAAAAGTGAGGTACGCATATTCCTGAATATATCTGTATATTTCAGATGCAGTACCTCATTTTCTTTTCCGGTCAGAGAATATACATCAACTTCGTAAGAGGACGTCAGAAATGCTTTTTGATGCTCATACACATCTGAATTTTGAAAAGTTTACCGCGGAAGAGCGCAGGGAGCTCGCTGCAGAGATAGAGGCGTCGGAGCTCGGTTACATTATCGATGTCGCCGACTGCGTGCAGTCTGCGAAGCAGGCACTCGAGGACGCGGATACATATGACTGGTGCTGGGCAGCAGTCGGGATCCATCCGGATCACGCATCGGTATACACCGATGCCGACATCGATGAGATCCGCAGGCTCGCCGCACACCCCAAAGCCCTTGCCATAGGCGAGATAGGTCTCGACTTCTATTACGGAACAGACGACAGGGAAGAGCAGCAGGAGCTGTTCAGAAAGCAGATAAGGCTGGCCAACGAGCTCAGGATGCCTATAATGATCCATTCAAGGGACGCTAACCAGCTGACCATGGACATACTTACGGAAGAAGGCGCCTTCAGCGATGAGCGCAGGAGCTGGTTTCCGGGAAGGCCGGCACCCGGCACACTATCGGAAACGGCTTTTGCCCATGACATGAAGATACCGGGAGAATACAGCATAACGGATGTCAACTGTTTCTCCGGGGAGCTTGCAGCCGGCAGTAATGTGCCGACAAGACTCGTGCCGGATGCGCGCGTTCAGATGCACTGTTACTCGGGCTCACCTGAAATGGCTGAGGAGTACGTTAAAATGGGTGCGACGATCTCGCTCGGAGGACCAATAACATTCAAGAACGGAAAGAAGGCTGCAGAAGTCGCCCGCAGGATACCGGTCGAGTTCCTGCTGTCTGAGACCGATGCGCCGTACATGGCTCCGGAACCTCTGAGAGGCAGACCTAACAAGCCGCACTATGTCGAGCATGTTGTGAGGCGCATGGCCATGATCAAGGGCATCAGCTATGAAGAAGCGTCGCGCATACTTACAGAGAACGGAATGAGATTCTTCTCCGTTCCCTGACGATTCCAGGACAGGACAATGAAAAAGACTGACAAAGAAACCAAAAAGAAGACAACGGCAAAGGCAGCCGGAAAGACTGCGAAAAAGACCGTGAAAAAGCCTGTGAAGAAAAGCCGCATCGTCGACAGGATAATAGACGGCGGACTGGTACAGGAAGGCTCACATATCATCATAGGTCTCTCGGGCGGGCCGGATTCACTGTGCCTTCTTCACTCGCTCACAAGGATCGCGGACTCATTCGATCTGACTCTGGTACCGGTCCATGTCAACCACAAGCTGAGACCTGAAGCCGATGAAGAAGAGGATAATGTCATCAGGATATGCGACAGGCTCGGGCTCGAATGTGAGAGCTTTGAGGCTGACTGCAGCGGCGTTGCTGATGAACTGGGGATATCCACAGAGGAGGCCGGACGTCAGATCAGGTATGAGATATTCGACGAAGTGGCAGCACAGATCGAATCCGAAGGCGTTCCGCGCAGCAATATAATGATTGCCGTGGCACATAATGCTGATGATCAGGCGGAGACAGTGCTGTTCCGCCTCCTGAGGGGGACCGGAGTGCACGGACTCGCAGGCATGCCGGCAGTCAGGAACTCAGAGTCGGGATATACGATCATAAGGCCGCTTATAGATATCGAAAGGGCTGAGATCGAAGAATATATAAAGGAGAACAAGCTCCGTCCGAATATCGACGCGTCAAATAAGACGAATGACTATACGAGGAACAGCATCAGAAACGAGCTGATCCCGTACCTCGAGGAAAAGTACAATCCGTCAGTGAAGCAGGCTCTCAGAAGATATGCCGAGCTTGCAGACATGGACGACGCTCTCCTGAATGAGATAGCCATTGCCGCGATGGACGGCCACATAGCCTTCGAGCACGATCCGGAAAAGATACTTCTGGATATCACGGACATGAGAGCCAATCCGCTTTCGATCAACACAAGGATAGCCGGATTCATCCTCCAGACGATGAGGCTGGAAAAATACGCTTCGTTCGAGCTCATCACACGTCTCACTCAGCTGATGTATTCAGACAATCCGTCCGGATCGATAGATTTGCCGCTGGGCGCAAGGGCATACAGGGAGTATGACACCATCATATTCACTGATGCCGATGAAGACAGACAGATCGCTCCTGATAACACACTCAGGATGATGCCTCAGATCATCAAGATCAGGGATTTCCATCCTGATGATGAATACATGTACGCCGCCTTTGACTTTGACAAGTTCAACAAAGAGCATCCGGGGCAGGCAGGTGAGATCAGGCTCAGGACCAGGCAGGAAGGCGATTATCTTCCTATGAAGAGGGGCAAAAAGAAGATCCAGGATCTCCTTGTCGATTCCAAGGTCATGAAGAGGGCGAGAGACAGCATCCTCATGGTGGCCATCGGAAGCGAAGTCCTGTGGATACTGCCGAGCAAATACTTTGCAGGAAAGAACGAACAGGAAAAGGGCCGGTTTTCACCAAAATATCATATAACTGATGACACAGAAAGAGTGCTATTCATTGAAATAGTGGATAATCTATGATAAAATTTGTGCTCAGGACACAAAAAACTGTCCGTATAATTCCCAAATTTCTCATAAGGAAGGATATATAACTTGAAAAACGCAGGACGAAGTATAGGAATATACGTCATTGTCTTCCTGGCGGTACTGACCATCTCAATGGTTTTCCGCAATATCGGGTCAGGCAATGACTATAAGGAAGTGAAGTTCTCTCAGTTTGCAAGCCACCTGCAGGAAGGTGACTTTGAGAAGATAAACATTACAGACCGCCAGCTGACGGGTACCATGAAAAACGGGGACATGGAGATAACGTATGCTCCGTCCGCCCTTGAGATCAACTGGCTTGAGGAGACCATCCTCTATCCGATGATCAATGAAAAGAAGATAGAACTCGAAAGTGATCCGCCGGAAAGCGAATACAACCTGTTCAACCTGCTGCCGACGATACTGATGGTAGTAGCCATGGGATTCCTGTTCTACTTCATGATGAGTCAGGGCGGCAACCGGCAGGCTTTCCAGTTCGGAAAGAACAAGGCAAGGCTGTACAAGGGCGATGGCAAAGCCATCACATTCAAGGATGTAGCGGGACTTGAGGAGGAGAAAGTCGAGCTTTCTGAGATAGTTGACTTCCTCAAGAATCCGGTCAAGTATGACAAGCTCGGCGCAAGGATACCTAAGGGCGTCCTGCTGGTAGGACAGCCGGGTACGGGCAAAACATATATTTCAAGAGCGACTGCAGGCGAAGCAGGCGTTCCGTTCTTTACTATTTCCGGATCGGACTTCGTTGAGATGTTCGTCGGAGTCGGTGCATCCAGAGTAAGAGACCTGTTCGCAGAAGCGAAAAAGAACGCTCCGTGCATCGTATTCATCGATGAGATCGATGCTGTAGGACGCAGAAGAGGTGCAGGACTCGGCGGCGGAAATGATGAAAGAGAGCAGACCCTCAACCAGCTGCTCGTTGAGATGGACGGATTTGACGGCAATCTCGGCATCATCATCCTTGCGGCTACCAACAGACCTGACGTACTTGACCCGGCTCTCTTAAGACCGGGCAGATTCGACAGACAGATCGTTATCGGTATGCCGGATATCAGGGGCAGAGAGGAGCTGTTCAGACTGTATACAAAGAACAAGCCTCTTTCCGATGACGTATCACCTGAGATCCTTGCCAAGAGGACACCGGGATTCTCACCTGCAGATATCGAGAATCTGATCAACGAGGCTGCACTGCTGACCGCAAGGCGTAACGGCACTAAGATCAGAATGGATGAGATCGAGGAGGCTACGACCAAGGTCATGGCAGGTCCTCAGAAGAAGTCCAGAGTCATCTCCGATGCTGAGAGGAAGCTGACGGCGTATCACGAGGCAGGCCATGCCATCGTGATGAGAGCTATCCCGGATTCCGATCCAGTACATCAGATAACCATCATACCGAGAGGTATGGCAGGAGGATTCACCATGTGGCTGCCTGAAGAGGACAGGTTCTTTGAGACCAGAGGCCACATGATCGATACCATCAAACACCTCCTCGGAGGAAGAGTAGCAGAAGAGCTCAAGCTCGATGACATCTCGACAGGCGCTAGCAATGACCTCGAGAGAGCTACCAATATAGCACGCCAGATGATAACCAAGTACGGCTTCAGCGAGAAGCTGGGTCCTGTATCATTCAGCTCAAACGATGAGGTATTCCTCGGAAGGGATTTCTCCACCAGACAGAATTACTCCGAGGAAGTTGCTTCAGAAGTTGACCATGAGATCAGAAGACTTCTTGAGGAGTGCTATGCTGAGACCAGAAGGATACTTCAGGAAAACGACGAAGCTTTCGAAAGAGTTGCACAGGCACTTCTCCGCGTGGAGACGATCGACGGAGAACAGTTCGAGAGGCTGTTCAAGGGTGAAGTAACACCTGAAGAACTTCAGGCAGAGGTCGAGAGCGAGAACCGCGAGATCGAGCGCAAGAACAAACTCGAAGCCGCAGAAAGCGAACGCCTTGAAGCAGAGAGACGCAGAGAGATCGAGGAGCAGAGACGACTTGAGCAGGAAGCTCTGATCGAGACTGCTGAAGATCTCGGAAGACCTAAAGACATCATGGACTGGTCTGAAGAGCCGGAGGATAAATTCGGCTATGAAGAATACAAGAGAGCCACTGACAGGCGCAGGAAAGAAAAGGTCCAGCCTAGGAAGCTGACTGAGGAGAAAAAGCAGACTCCTGAAGTGCAGGTCGAGGAGATCAAACCTGCAGAAGCGGAGACTGAAGCACCTGCTCCTGCTGTTGAGGTCACTGTTGAAGAGACCGCACCGGCAGAACCGGCTCCTGAAAAGGCAGCTGAGGCAGAAGCTAAGCCTGCACCTAAGAAGAGAAAATCACCGGCTAAGAAAAAGCCTGCAGAATCTGCAGAGGATGCCGGTAAGGAGAAGGCGGCAGAAGCTGCTCCTAAAACAACTAGAAAGCGTACCTCTAAGAAGAGCAAGGCAGAAGAAGAGCCTGCTCAGACAGACGATGCTGGAAAAACTGAAGAAAAGGATAAGAACTAATGAGAATAACTGTAAATGATTGCCTGAAACTTGATGCATTCGCTGGCTGCAATGTTCTGTCGTGCCAAGAAGGACTGGACAGAAGAGTCAGAACGGTATCTGTTCTTGATGAGACGGATCTTTCAATGGGAGTTGAGAGAAACGGTATCAGAGAGCAGATGGTCATCACTCACTTCTGGAGCAGCAGAGGTGACATAGATGCTCAGGTCAAAGCGGTACAGGGACTTGGGGAAAAGGAAGTAAGCGCACTTGTCATATACCTGAGTGACAAAGGGGTAACAAGTGTCGACCGCAAGGTGTGTGACGCTGCGGAGACAGCAGGTCTTCCGCTCATAACGATCAGAGATGACGGAAGAGTCACTTATTCAATGCTTATTGAGCAGGTGCTCGATAAGATCCTGTATGGACACAATTACAGTGACAACATTCTTAATAACACGATCTATCATCTGCTCAACTTTGAGAAGCACAGCAGTTTCCCGTTTGCTCTGAGAGAAGCGGCAATAAACAACGGATATCAGGTCGTACTGCTGACCGAGGAGTTCAATCCTATCCTCACTGTTGAGACAAGACATGTGGTAAGCATCGAAGACGCTGTTCAGCATGCGCGCAAGCAGGAAGTGTTCCATCAGAGCACTTTCACAAGAGTTGAGATCCAGGGTGTAGTTACATACTGGGGAAGCATCGATATCAAGAACACGAGATACATACTCATGATTGTTGATAACGAGGACAACTATTCCGCAGCAGAGATGACCAAGCTTGCTGAAACGATCCAGCTCGCTATAGGAATGTGGAAGTACACACCTGAGAGAGACTCAAGGGCTGAGTTCATCAAGTCGGCTGTACGCGGCGATCTCTCGTTCTGCCATACACTTCTTGATGAATCTGGACTCCGCGGAATGCAGTTCCCGAGCGCTTTCCTCATCAGAGATATCGAGGAGACCGAGCTGTTTGAGATCCTTGCGGATTTCAGAAACCGCTACGGATTCAGCTCTCTGACTGTCAACGAAGGAAACGAGACTTACGGCATCATCTATTCTGAAGAAGGCCAGGACAAGGGCATTTCCGTGAAGAATGCATGTCTCCAGATGTATGACAAGCTCAAGAGCGGACGCAAGGATGCGAGGATCTTCCACATCACCGGAATAGAGCAGCTGGAGTCGGTAGTAGACGGATTCAAGCTCATCAACAGGACGAGCAAAATGATAGAGAAGGTATTCCCGTACAAGAGAGTATTCTCCAAGTATGAGATCTCTATGGTATGCGAATGCGTATACATGCAGACAGGATCCACTATGCTCAAGAAGATGTATCTTGACCTGCTTGAGCCGTTTGAGAGAGAAGTGTCTCTCAACAAGGGAAGAATGCTTCTCGATACTCTTTCGACATTCGTTCTTGATGCAGGAATGAATTCGAACAAGACCGCAGAGTTCATGAACATCCACAACAATACTGTTCAGTACAGACTCAAAAAGGCTAATGAGATACTCGGAGCTGAGATGACAGCCAACAGGATCATCCCTGGACTCACAATGGCTCTGGCTATCAAGAGACTGGAGGAAATATAGAATGCTGCTTGCGATCGATGTAGGTAACACCAACCTGGTTCTCGGTGTGTTCAACGGTGAGGAGCTTGTGGAAAGCTGGAGAATGGCTACTGACAACAAGCGTACCGCCGATGAGTACGGCACGATAATTGACATGATGCTGAGACATGACGGGATCGACCCTTCGGATATCGATGACATCATCATTTCTTCGGTAGTTCCGTCACTGCTCTTTACACTTGAGCACATGTGCCTCAAGTACTATGACCGCAGTGCCATAGTTATTGAAACAGGCATCAAGACAGGCCTCAAGATCAAGTATGATGATCCGAGACAGGTGGGATCTGACCGTATCGTCAACTCAGTCGCTGCACATACCAAGTACGGCGGGGACCTTATCGTTATCGATTACGGTACAGCCACTACATTCTGCTGCGTTACAGCAGACGGCAGCTTTATCGGAGGAGCTATCGCTCCGGGAATAAAGACACAGGCAGCTGCTCTGTTTGAGCACACAGCCAAGCTCCCTAATGTAGACCTCGAACTTCCGGGCAAGTACATCTGCAAGAATACATCTGAAGCGATGCAGTCAGGTCTTATATACGGACACATGGGCTTTACCGAGCACATGATAAGAGGCATGAAGCAGGAGATGTCTGCAGAGACCGGTACTGCTCCTGAGGATATCAGGGTGGTTGCTACCGGAGGTATGGCTACCATGGTGGAGAGCGGTGTTGACTGCATAGATATAATCGACAGAAGACTTACCCTGAGCGGTCTGCAGATCCTGTATGAGAAGAACAAGGGACTGCACAAGAAAAGGGTGCTTCAGGACTGATGGAGTACAGGATAGGAAATGTCAGACTGGAGTCGCCGTTCCTTCTTGCGCCGATGGCCGGGATCACGGATGCTGTAATGAGGACCCTCTGCGAAGAGCAGGGGGCTTCGCTGACATATACGGAGATGGTCAGTGCCAAGGGCCTGTACTACGGGGACCGCAAGACGCCTCAGCTCACATATATACCTGAGGGTGCGGGGCCTGCCGCGATCCAGATATTCGGAAGCGAGCCGGATGTGATAGAATATGCTGTGGCAAAACTCGACAGCCTTCCCAATGTGATCCTTGATATCAACATGGGCTGTCCTGTTCCCAAGGTCGTGAAAAACGGCGACGGGTCAGCACTTATGCAGAACCCGGACCTGGTGCACGATGTCGTTGCTGCAGCTGTAAAAGGCTCATCCAAGCCGGTCACGGTCAAGATACGCAAAGGCTTTACAGATGACAGAATAAATGCGCCGGAAGTCGCCAGGGCGGCTGAAGCCGGCGGTGCATCGGCAGTGGCTGTGCACGGAAGGACAAGACCCCAGTACTACAGCGGTACCGCTGACTGGGAGATAATAAGAGAAGTAAAGAAAGCAGTCGGGATCACTGTCATCGGGAACGGAGACATCTTCACGGGTGAAGACGGTATCAGGATGCTCGATGAGACAGGCTGCGACCTTGTTATGGTCGGAAGAGGAGCAATGGGCAATCCGTGGATATTCAGGGATCTGAGGAGGGCCCTTGAGGGTCTTGAACCTGAGCCTGCTCCTTCCGGAAAAGAGAAGACAGCAATGATGATAAGACACCTTGAGATGCTTGTGCAGCTCAAGGGTGAGACGACCGGCGTCAGGGAGTTCCGCAAATTCGTTGTCCATTATACCAAGGGACTTCGGGGCTCTGCGCGCGTTCGCAGAGAAGTGAATGACGCTGACACCATTGAAAGGATGAAAGAGATACTTGAACGTGAAGACTGGTAGAAAAGCAGCTTTGTTTATATGCCTGACGGCTATGATCATGTCGGTATGCCTGCTGAGCGGATGCACGACATTCGACAGCTTCAGGCACGCTTATTTTGAGGAAAAAGACGAGGACCAGATGCCTGTTATAACGATAGGTGTATTTGAACCGCAGACGGGCAGGACCTCGGACAAAGGGCAGGCAGAGCTCAAGGGAATAGAGCTGGCCAACAGCATATACAGCAATGTTGACGGCTACAAGGTCGTATTATCCAAGGTTGATACTCAGTCCAAGGTAAGTACCGCGAGAACTGCCGTACAGGGCCTTATAGCGATGAAACCTGTTGCGATCATAGGAAGTGCGGGAGAAGCAACATCTCTTGCTGCATCCGAATATATCGAGGCTGAGGGCATTCTGACGATCACACCGTCAGCAACCAACCCGCTGATCACACAGACCAATGAGTACTATTTCAGAGCCTGTATAACAGAGTCCCAGATGGGAGAGGGTCTTGCCGAGTACGCTTACAGGCAGCTCGGTTCAACAGAGATCTCTCTCATAAGTCTTAAAAACGACAGCAGCACGGCTGCGCTTATCGACGGATTCAGGGACAAGATCAGAAGCTATACGAAGAAGGACAAGACCAAAGCTATCAGACTTGTGGAAGAGATCACAGGCGATGAGGAGAGCATGGATCAGGCTCTTGACAAGGTCAGAGATGAAGGCAGCAATGTCTGCTTTGTATCCCTCGGAACAGAAGCGATGGATATGTTCTTTACCAAGGCTGAGGAGAAGAACCTCACTTCCGTGACATACCTCGGACCGAGAAGCTGGGGAAACAGTGATTTTGTCGCCATGATGAAGAAGCATCCTGACATCAAAGTCGTTTTCCCTTACATGTCTGTTATTTCCGGAACCTCACAGGCATCCGACAAGCAGACAGAAGAAGCGCAGCGGTTCCAGATAGAGTATGAATCCAGATACGGAGCCGAAGACATACCGACTGAGTACGCAGCTCTGGGATATGACTCATATCTGCTGCTCATCAATGCCATCCACAATGCCAAGTCAATGGAGGGCCCGGCTATAAGACAGGCAATGCTTGACCTTAAGAATCTCAAGGGCGCGACAGGAGTGTTCAACTTCGATGACAGAGGCAACGTCGTACGGACGGTAAACCTGTCCACGATCAGCGATGACATGGTAGTGTCTGAATATATAACAAAAAGTGAGGCCGAAGCTAAACAGCTTGAAGACGTAGAGGCCAATCAGGAAGCGGAGGAAAAATAAAATGGGTTATCTTGAAAGACTTGATTCCTACAGGGATGACATGCTGAGGACACTTAAGGAGTCTATATCTATGCCGAGTGTTAAGTCGGACCCTGTAAAGACAGCAGAGGGAGATCTCCTTCCATACGGAAGAGGAGTCCATGACTCTCTCATGCACATGCTGGGAGTAGGCGCTGCAATGGGATTCGAGTCTCACAATGTTGACAATTACGCAGGATATATTGATTACAAAGTCGCAGATGACAAGGCTGCAGACGCGAAGACCTTCGGGATCGTAGGACATCTGGATGTAGTTCCTACCGGATCCGGCTGGGAGACAGACCCGTTTGAAATGGTCGAGAAGGACGGATTCCTGTACGGAAGAGGGACTTCTGATGACAAGGGCCCTGTAGTTGCCTGCATGTATGCTCTCAAGGCTCTCCGTGAGGAAGGCGTTGAGTTCAAGAACAACGTAAGAGTCATCCTCGGACTCGATGAAGAGACCGGCGACTCCAGCATCAACTACTATACAGAGAGATACGGTCATCCGGACATGGGATTCACTCCTGACGGAGACTTCCCGATCGTTAACGGCGAGATGGGCATCATGGTATTCGATCTCGCAAGAAAGTTCACACAGACCCCGGGCAAGGACGACCTGAGACTGACCAGACTGGAAGCGGGCACAGCCCACAATATGGTTCCGGGAAGCGCAAAGGCAGTCATCGCCGGAGATAAGAAGTATTTTGACCTCATTGCTGACAAGGTAAGGGCATATGCAGCCGAGACCGGATATGACATCAAAGCGAAGAAGCAGGGCAGCTCACTTGTAATCGAAGTCAAGGGTGTTGCAGCGCACGGCGCGCGTCCTCATCTGGGCCTCAATTCCATCAGCATCATGATGGAGTTCCTCGGAAGAGTCAGCTTTGCAAATGAAGAGCTGAACGATTACATCGCATTCTACAACGAACACATCGGTTTTGACCTCCACGGAGAGAGATTCGGCATCAAATTCGAAGATAATCAGTCAGGACCATTGATTTTGAATGTGGGAATCGCTAATATTAACGAAGAACTGGCGACCCTTTCGATAAACATCAGATTCCCTGTCACTTACAGTGATGTGGATCTGGTAGTCGGAATGGACAGCTGCATCAAGGATACCTCTATCGGTATCATCACAAGAATGGTGCAGAATCCTATCTACATGGAACTGGACAGTCCAATGGTCACCAAGCTTCTTAAGGCCTACAGGGATGAGACCGGCGATAATGAGACACCTGCAAGTGTCCAGTCCGGCGGCACTTATGCCAAGATGGTCAACAATATCCTCTGCTACGGAGCACTGTTCCCGGGCGAAGAGGATACCATGCATCAGGCGGGCGAGAAGCTCAGCGTAGAGTCTTTCATGAAGATGGCGCGTATCTACGCAAGAGCGATATACGCTCTCTGCTGCGAATAGTTATTTCAAGAAATCTGTTTCAGGGCGTGGTGAAAGTCCACACCGGTGGTGAACGCCGACAGGCGCAAGTCCACGAGCCGCAAGGCCGAACTGGTGAGATTCCAGTACCGACGGTATAGTCCGGATGAAAGAAACATTACATTACAGGGACATAGAGAAGTATGTTGTGATGGAATGGCCTTGACCCCCGGATCAGGGCCATTATTAATGCCTGACAGATTCCACTAATTATTAACAGATTCAATTAGGAGGAATATGTTATGAACAATTCAAAATTCAGCACGGCGATGATCGCCAGACTCGCAATGATGACAGCAGTATCTCTGGTGCTGCTGCTGATCGTAAGGATACCTTTCCCGCCTGCACCATTCCTGGTGTATGATCCGGCAGATGTGCCTATCTATATCACGGCATTCGCTTATGGCCCGGCTGCGGGACTCATTGTAACGCTGGTTGTCTGTCTTATTCAGGCATTCATGCTCGGGGGTGACGGACTGTACGGATTCCTGATGCACTTCGTAGCTACAGGTATAGTGGCAGTTGTTATCGGGCTCATGTATGCCAGGAACAAGACCAGAAAGAGAGCGGTAGTATCCCTCGTGACTGGAGTGATCGTGGCAACAGCTGTGATGTGTGTAATGAATCTCATCGTCACACCGCTGTACATGGGAGCTCCGAGAGAAGCGGTAGTGGCAATGCTGCCGACAGCTATCATTCCGTTCAACCTGCTCAAGGCAGGACTCAATGCGGTGCTGACATTCGTTCTCTACAAGAGAGTCAGCGGATTCCTGCACAGAGGATCGACGGTAGCCGCTGCTGAAGGAGCAGGACAGAACGCTGCAGAATAGGCAAATAATGAAACATATTGAAAAAGGAACATTTTTCATAAACAGTGAGGCTGAGACGCGCGCTCTCGGCCTCGCTCTCGCTGAGGCGGCAGAACCCGGCGACATAGTTGCCCTCATCGGTGACCTCGGGACAGGCAAGACAGCACTGACCAAGTACATCGCTGAGGGACTTGGCGTTAAGGAAGAAGTCATCAGCCCGACATTTACCATCGTCAGAGAGTACAGAAGCGGCAGGCTGCCTCTGTACCATTTTGATGTATACAGACTTTCGGACGGAATGGAGTTTCTGGACACGGGAGCGGAAGATTATCTTGAAGACAGCGGGCTTTCTGTAATAGAATGGGCTGACATCGTAGCAGATGTGCTGCCTCCGGATGCACTCGTGGTGATGATCGAGTATGCTGAAGAAGGGAAGCGGAAAGTAACGATATTATGATCAATATACTCGCACTTGAAACAACAGGTAAATACGGATCGGCGGCTGTCATAAAAGAAGACGGCTCCGTTTACTGTGCTTCATCTGAGACTGAGATGAACCATCTCAAGGACATAATCACCATAAGTGATGAAGCTGTTAAGGCGGCAGGGATCACGAAGAAGGAGCTGACTCATGTTGCTGCATCCGCAGGACCGGGATCCTTCACAGGCATCAGGATCGGAGTCACAACAGCAAGGACTCTCGGACAGATGCTCGGCATACCTTGCATAGCTGTCTCTTCACTTGAAGCGATGGCACGCAGAGTTCTCTCAGATGCGGTCGCTGCAGGGGCGCTGTATGTGGTGCCTGTAATAAATGCAAGAAGACATCAGACCTATGCGGGAGCATGGCAGGCTGTTTTCACAAGTGACGGAGAGAAACAGAGCATCGTCAGTGAGATGCCTGAGAAGCAGTACATGATAGAAGACCTGCTGGATGAGCTGACCGGTAAAGTCAGTGAAAACGGCGGAAAGTCATTCTTCACAGGTGACGGTATAGATGCTTACGGGGAGATCATAGAGGGTGCCTTTGATGCCAAGGGGATCAGAGGACAGCTTATCCTTGCAGATGAAGGTATCAGATACCAGGATGCCGGCAGTGTGGCTGAGATCGCGCTGGCCAAAGCTGAAAGAGGAGATACCCTTACATATGACAGGCTGCTTCCTGAGTACATGAGACTTTCGGAAGCTGAACAGAGACTCAGAGACGGAACTCTGAGCGATAAGATAAAGAAAGCGAGGTAGTCATGGCGGTTCTCAGAATCAGACAGGCAAGGCTGTCCGATGTACCGGCTCTTGCAAGGATAGAGAGGGACTCTTTCGTGTCACCGTGGAGTGCAGAAGAGATCACACGCGACGTTGCGTTCAATGAGAAGGCATATGTCGCTGTTGCTGAAATAAACGGCGAACCCGTAGGCTATGCGGATATGTGGCTCATAGCGGGCGAGGCCCAGCTGTACAATATCGTGGTGGACCCGGCATACAGGGGAAATGAGATCGGCTTCAGACTCCTGTCTCACATGATCGGGACAGCATCGCGTACATGCAAGGTCATAAATCTCGAGGTAAGACACAGCAATGTACCGGCGATATCCCTCTATCTCAAGAGCGGATTCAGACAGGTCGGTGAAAGAAAAGGGTATTACAGAGATAACGGAGAAGATGCGGTCCTGATGGACAGGGACCTCAGTGAAGAAGATGATAACAGCGGGGACGGAAACGACCTCGAAGTGGATATAGAAGTTAAATAGTTCAATGAAAAACGGCAGACACCTTACACTCGGAATAGAAACAAGCTGCGATGAGACTGCAGTCAGCGTTGTTGCGGACGGAAGAGACATTCTCAGCAATGTCATCAGCACGCAGATAAGCATCCACACACAGTTCGGCGGAGTCGTACCTGAGATAGCGTCCAGAAGACACCTCGAGAACATCAACGGTGTCATAGACAAGGCGCTCACTGATGCCGGAGTGTGCATCGGGGATATCGATCTTGTAGGCGTCACCTACGGACCGGGACTCGTGGGAGCTTTGCTCATAGGTGTCGCGGCAGCGAAGAGCATCGCGTACGCATGCGATATCCCGCTTGTAGGAGTCAATCACATGCACGGCCACATAGCGGCCAACTATCTTGAGCACCATGACCTTGAGCCGCCTTTCATGTCACTTGTAGTATCCGGAGGACATACCAATATAGTCAATGTCCCGGACTACAACAGATGCGAGAAGATAGGCGGAACGAGAGATGACGCTGCAGGAGAAGCCTTCGACAAGGTGGCAAGAGTCATAGGCCTCGGCTATCCGGGCGGTCCGAAGGTGGACAAGGCAGCCCGTGAAGGCAGAAGAGATGCTATAGATTTCAAGAGAGTATGGCTCGAGCCGGGAAGCTATGACTTCAGCTTCTCAGGCCTCAAGACCCAGGCTCTCAACTACCTCAACAGCGAGAGGCAGGCAGGCCGCGAGATCAATGTGAATGATGTTGCGGCAAGCTTCCAGGAAGCAGTCGTAGAGGTAATAGCAGAGAAGGCTGTCAGAGCTGCAGCAGAGTACGGCCAGAAGAGAATAGTCATGGCAGGCGGTGTAGCCTCCAACACAAGGCTCAGAGAGCTTATAAGCGAAAAAGCTGCTGCTGAAGGCATAGACGTGCTGAGACCGAGCCCGGTACTCTGCACCGACAACGGAGCCATGATAGCATCTGCAGCATATTATGCATACAAGGCAGGAGAGCGTTCAGGGTACGAACTTGATGCAGTGCCTGCACTGGAGTTTTAGACTGAAATGATAGTTTTGTCCGGAAAAGAAATAAGCAAATCCTACGGAACTGACATCATCATAGAGGATGTCAGTTTTGGCGTGGAAAAAGGCGACAGGATAGGCATCGTAGGGCCTAACGGTTCGGGCAAAACGACTCTTCTCAGCATCATCGCAGGCGACCTTGAGCCGTCATCAGGCAACATATACATCAGAAGCGATATGACGATAGGGTATCTCCGCCAGAAGAACCATTTCTTCGCCGGCGGTACTGTCATAAAGGAAGCTGAGAAGACTTTTGAACACTTCTTCAGGATGGAGAAGGAGATAGAGGAGCTGCAGGAAAAGATATCCGACCACACCAGGGCAGATTTTGACAGGAGTCTTGCCGCATATACCGCACTTATAGAGGAGTACGAGAAGCAGGGCGGATATACATACAAAAGCGAACTGGCGGCAGTCCTCAGGGCGATGGGGTTCACCGAGGAGGATCAGCAGAAGAAGATCGACGTGCTGTCGGGTGGCGAGCGGACGAGGCTTGCCCTTGCGTGCATGCTCCTGAGGAAGCCTGACATACTCATCCTCGATGAGCCGACCAACCATCTTGACCTCAGGATGCTCGCATGGCTGGAGTCATATCTCAGAAGCTATCAGGGGACTCTGCTCGTGGTATCCCACGACAGATACTTCCTCGACCGCATCGTGAAGAAGATATTCGACATGAGCGGCGGCACACTTACGGCATATACCGGCAACTATTCGGAATTCCTCGTCAAGAGAGAAGAGCGGATGGAGGCCCTCAGAAGAGAATATGAAAAGCAGCAGGCTGAGATAGCAAGGCAGGAGGAGATGATAAGACGGTTCCGTCAGCACGGGACTGAGCATCTTGCCAAGAGGGCGAGGTCCAGAGAGAAGAGACTCGCACAGATAGATATCAAGGACAGGCCGGCAGGAGAACAGAGCCGGATGAAGCTGGGATTCGAGAGCAATTACAAGAGCGGCGGAGAGGTGCTCGTATGTGAGGATCTTGCCAAGAGCTACGGAGACAGGCAGCTGTTCTCGAACGTATCCCTTGACGTAAGAAAAGGCGAGAAGATCTGTATCATCGGTGACAACGGAATCGGAAAGACGACGCTGCTGCGGATACTCATGGGGATCGAGAAGCCTGACAGGGGATATCTCAAGGTAGGCTATAATGTTGACTTCGGATATTACGACCAGGGGCAGAGACTCCTCGACGACAACGAGACTGTCCTCGGAGAGATGAAGAACGCCTATCACCTGTATACGGATACCGAGATGAGATCACTGCTCGGAAGGTTCCTGTTCAGGGGCGATGATGTCTTTAAGATGGTAGGAGACATATCCGGAGGAGAGAAGGCCAAGCTGTCACTTCTCAAGCTGATGCTCTCGGGCGCAAATACGCTTGTCCTCGACGAGCCGACCAACCATCTCGATATCGATTCGAAAGAGGTGGTCGAAGACGCTTTGCTCGAATTCGGCGGCACCCTCATAATCGTATCCCACGACAGATACCTTCTGACAAGGATACCGGACAGGATCCTTGAGCTGACGGAGAACGGGATAGTGGAATACAAGGGCAACTTTGAGTACTATCTGGAGAAGACTTCTCCTGAGCAGGCAGATGGAGACGGTGATGCACAGCAGACAGGCAGGAAACCGTCAGGCCCGTCAGAGACTGAAAAGACGCTCGAGCTGGTAAGGTCATCAGAAGCTGACAGGCAGGCCAGGAAGCAGAAGGAAGCTGAAGACAGGCGCAAAGCAAGAAGAGGCGATGAGATCGAAGAGAAGATCCATGAGCTCGAGGGAAGGATCGCAGACATAGAAGAGCAGATGTCTGACCCTGAACGGGCGGCAGACTTTGAATGGATGCAGGAGCAGTCCCGGCTGATGGCTGAGTGTGAAGAAGAGATATCCTCGCTCTATGATGAATGGATGGAACTTCAGTAAAACATACTTAACAATTGCGTTAGATTTATTTAATAATTGATTGTGAAAAATCCTACTAAATTATTGCCATAAAAGGCCGCAATTAATATAATATTAATCGATACATAGGAAAACACGATAAATCATAACGATAGCCGGCGCTGATGCTGTGCTGTCGCTGCAGAAAAAAAGAGGTGGAATAAATGGTTTTCGAAAAAGTTAAATCACTTATCGTAGAGCAGCTTGATGTAGATCCTGAAACAGTAACAATGGATACTGATTTCATGAAGGATCTTGAAGCTGATTCGCTGGACGCAGTTGAGATCATTCTCGGAGTTGAGGATGAGTACGGAATCGAGATTCCTGATGAAGTAGCTGAGAACTTTACCAAGGTTTCGGATATCGTTGAGTATATCGAAGCAAACAAGTAGTTCAGTAACGCGTGGCGCGTTTCAGCAGGAATGGGGGAATCAGAATGAGCAATAAGCCAAAGGTATCCAATGCGATAATAAGGAGACTGCCGAGATACAGACGTTATCTGGGACATCTGCAGACACGCGGAGTACGCAAGGTCTCCTCGAATGAACTGAGTGAGATGATTGGCTACACAGCATCTCAGATCAGACAGGATCTCAACACATTCGGTGAGTTCGGACAGCAAGGATACGGATATGAAGTAGATAAGCTGTACAAGGAGATCAACAAGATCCTCGGTCTTGACAGAGAGTACAAGACTGTAGTTGTCGGAGTAGGTAACCTGGGACAGGCTATCACCAACTACACATACTATTACAAGATCGGCTTCAACATCATGGGACTTTTCGATGTCAATCCCAAGATCATCGGGAACTGGATCAATGATGTTGAGGTAATGGACTATAACGAGCTTACAGATTACTGCAAGAGAGAGCACATCGATATAGGCATCATCTGCGTCAACAGAGAGAATGCACAGACGGTAGCTGACGACCTGATCGCCGGCGGAGTCAAGGGCATCTGGAATTTTGCCCCTGTTGACCTGGTAGTACCTGAGAATGTGGCACTCGAGTCAGTTCATCTTTCAGACAGCCTTCATGCTCTCTCATTCATGATCAAGAGCATGAGCGAGAAGGAAAACGAAGACAAGTAGCGTCTTCAGAATGATCTGCACGACTGCGGGTCATGGCAAAGAAAAAATCCCGTAGCCTGAGCTACGGGATTTTAAGTAAGCATTCAATATGCTGTTCTGCTGATTAAGCTTCAGCAGGTGCACCTACAGGGCAGTTAGCTGCGCAAGCGCCGCAGTCAATGCAAGCACTCTCGTCGATAACATAAGGTGTACCCTCGGAAATAGCTTCAACAGGGCATCCGGAAGCGCAAACGCCGCAACCGATGCAGTCATCAGAAATCTTATATGCCATAAGTAAATCCTCCTTCTTAGAAAATAATATCTACATGCGCAGTATAGCACATGTAAATGCGTTTGTAAACAATTTGTAAAAACTCTGCAAACATTGAAATATAAGCATCTGAGGACAATTTTGAGTGAACAGTGTTCATATGAACAGAGGGTAATATAACTATGAAAATAGTATCTTTTACAGGCAAAAGCGGAACGGGAAAAAGCTATCAGGCGACGGCTCTGGCACAGAGACGCGGCTTTGATGCGATCATAGATGACGGCCTGCTCATATATAAAGGACAGATAGTGGCAGGGACATCAGCCAAGAAGTGCGCCTCAAAGGCGGCCGCCATGAGAACGGCTCTGTTCAACTATGAGGACCACAGAAATGAGGTCAAGAGCGCACTTGTGAGATATCACCCTGAAACGCTTATGATCATCGGGACCTCTGACAGGATGACCAACATCATCGCAGAACAGCTAGGACTGCATGAGCCTGAAGAGAGAATATATATAGAGGATGTAACGACTGAGGAAGAGCGTGCGGAAGCGGCACACCACCGGAATGATGAGGGCCAGCACGTAATACCCGCTCCTGTGGGACAGCTGAGGAGAGATTTTGCCGGATACTTCATGAATCCGCTGAAGTTCTTCAGAGACAGGGCTCTCGGCAATGCCGTAGGGAAACAGGAGAAGGATGAGGAGAACGGCCCTGAGGACAGGACTGTCGTAAGGCCGCAGTTCAGCTATTTCGGGACATTCACTATCAATGAGCATGTGATCCGCGACATCATAAGGATCGCATCTGCAAAGTATGAAGACACTCTTGTGGTCGCAGACAGGATGAGCAACGGCAAGGCTCAGAACATGTCGGTGACTATAGATGTGAGGGCTCTCAAGGACCCGAGGACGGTCGATGAGTGCGTGAAGTTCCAGAAGGATGTGTACGATGCTATCGCTGAGATGACCGCATTCACGATCGAAAGCGTTAACGTAAGGATAAGAGATCTTGCGGAGAGTGCTGAAGAGCTCCATTCCAAGAAGCTCCACTGATCCGCTGAAATAAGAAAAGCTGATGAACAGAATCGTTATAAATGATGTAAGAGATATTGACCTTGAGCACATATTCGAATGCGGGCAGTGCTTCAGGTGGGTGCCTGCCGGCGACGGATCGGGTGATTACACAGGTGCGGCAGGGAGATATGCTGCAAGGGTAAGCCTCAGACCTGCAGCGCCATCTGTATCCACGCATGATGCGGCAGAGGATAATGTACAGAATGCGGGAAAGTACCGGCTGATGATCGAGGCGACGGGAGGGGATGAAGCCTTCTGGAGCGACTACTTCGATCTCGGCACTGATTACGGCGCCATCAAGGATGAACTGGTACGGAATGAACCTGAAATAGAAAACGCTGTAAATTACGGATACGGGATAAGGATACTCAGGCAGGACATCTTTGAGACTCTGATCTCTTTCGTCGTATCCCAGAACAACAACATCCCGAGGATAAGAAAATGCATCGAGGCGCTGTGCAGCAGGTATGGCGAATACATTGGGGAGGCATTCGGCCGTGAATGGCATGCGTTCCCTGAACCGGAAGTACTGGCCGCTGCATCTGAAGAGGATCTTGCTGCTCTGCGGCTCGGATACAGGGCCGGATACATAAAGGCTGCTGCAGAGAGGTATGTCTCGGACAGAGACTGCGGATGCCTGCCTCAAACGAGGGAGGACATACTTTCATACCGCGGTGTCGGCCCCAAGGTCGCGAACTGCATAATGCTGTTCGGACTGAGGGATGTCGGTGCTTTTCCCGTCGACACCTGGGTGAAGCACATCATGAACGACATGTACGGATTCGATGAAAATGACATGAGAGGGATGGAACGTTTTGCCCGAGATAAGTTCGGGGAGCTGGCGGGATACGCTCAGCAGTATCTCTTCTATTACTACAGAGACAGCGGCAGGTAATCTCACGGACATCCCGGTCTGAAGCACAGACACTATCCTTTGATATTACTGAAAATGACGGCCTGTTCCGGTAAGACGGAGCAGGCTTTTATGCTGCCTGAGAATATGGTGATTTCTTCATAATTAACTGTTGACATGGGTGATAGGCATGAGTAGAATAGTAGAGGTGATTGGCACTCGAACGTCAAGAGTGCTAACAAATAACAAGAACTAGGAGGCAAAACAATGAGTATCGGAATCAAGCCACTCGGAGCAAGAGTTGTTATAAAGAAGATGGAAGCTGAAGAGAAGACTGAAGCAGGTCTGCTCCTCTCGGGAAGCGCTAAGGAAAAGCCACAGCAGGCTGAAGTTCTCGCTGTAGGCCCTGGAACCAAGGATGAGCCAATGGAGCTCAAGGTTGGCGATATCGTAGTATTCAGCAGATACGGCGGCAGCGAGCTGAAGTATCACGGTGTTGAATACACCATCATCAACCAGAAGGACATTCTTGCAACGATCGAGAAATAAGACCGGACCGGGCGGAATGCACATATAATCTTGTCAAAAATGTACTCACTAAGGAGGATATGAATAGAAATGGCTAAGGAACTTTATTACGGCGAGGAATCAAGAAGAAAGCTGCTTGCCGGAGTAGACAAGCTGGCAGACACAGTTAAGATCACACTCGGACCTAAGGGCAGAAACGTCCTGATCGAGAAGTCATACGGATCACCGCTGATCACCAACGACGGTGTCAGCATCGCAAGAGAGATCGAGCTCGAGGATCAGGTAGAAAACATGGGAGCTCAGCTCGTTAAGGAAGTAGCTACCAAGACCAATGATGTTGCCGGCGACGGAACAACAACAGCTACTCTGCTTGCACAGAGCATCATCAGAGAGGGCTTCAAGAACGTTACAGCAGGTGCCAACCCGATGATCCTGAAGAAGGGTATCGCAGGCGCTGTAGACGCTGCAGTTGATTACCTCAAGAGCACAGCAAAGATCGTAGACGACAAGGAATCCATCGCACAGGTCGCTTCCGTTTCCGCTAACGACACTGAGATCGGCGAGCTGATCGCTGAGGCTATGGAAAAGGTCGGCAAGGACGGAGTCATCACTGTTGAAGAGTCCAAGACACTCGGAACTACTCTCGACGTTGTTGAGGGTATGCAGTTCGACAGAGGATACCTTTCACCATACATGGCTAACAACGAGAAGATGGAAGCAGTCATGAACAAGCCTTACATCCTGCTCACAGATAAGAAGATCAGCAGCATTCAGGACATTATTCCACTGCTTGAGGGAATCATGAAGGCCGGCAGAAGCCTCCTGATCGTAGCTGAGGATGTTGACGGCGAGGCTCTTGCAACTCTCGTACTCAACAAGCTGAGAGGAACACTCGACGTTGTTGCTGTTAAGGCTCCTGGATTTGGTGACAGACGTAAAGCCATGATGGAAGACATCGCAATCCTGACAGGCGGCGTTGTAATCTCCGAAGAACTCGGATATGAGCTCAAGGAAGCTACTATCGACATGCTCGGACAGGCTGAGACAGTCAAGGTCAACAAGGACAACACTGTTATCGTCAACGGCGCAGGACGCAAGGATGAGCTCGACGCAAGAATCGCTCAGATCAAGGCTTCCATCGAAGAGACAACTTCAGAATTCGACAGAGAGAAGCTGCAGGAAAGACTTGCTAAGCTGTCTGGCGGCGTAGCTGTTATCAACGCAGGCGCTGCAACTGAGACCGAACTCAAGGAAAAGAAGCTGAGACTCGAGGACGCTCTCAACGCAACAAGAGCTGCTGTTGAAGAGGGTATCGTAGCAGGCGGCGGCGTTTCCCTGATCAGAGCAATCGAGGCTGTCAAGGCTTACGCTGACAAGCAGGAAGGCGACATGAAGACTGGCGCTAAGATCGTCGAGAGAGCTCTCGAGGAGCCTGTAAGACAGATCGCAACCAACGCTGGTTTCGACGGTGCCGTAATCGTAGCTGAAGTCAAGAAGGCTGAGGGCAATGTAGGCTTCAATGCTGCAAACGAGCAGTACGAAGACATGATCAAGGCCGGAATCGTTGACCCTGTCAAGGTTACAAGATCTGCACTCCAGAACGCTTCTTCAGTAGCAGGAATGCTCCTGACAACAGAGGCAGGCATCACACAGATCAAGGAACCGGAACCACCAATGCCACAGGGCGGCGGAATGGGAATGATGTAACCTGCTCCATCCGATAGAACGTTTCTTTGGATCATGCGGCGTTGCCGTATGAACGGAACCATTGATCTCCGGAGGCAAGCTCCTCCGATAGAATCGATTCCACCGGATCACACGGCGTTGCCGTACAATATATTCGCAGAATGATTGAGGCGTTCAGATGAGCGCCTCTTTTATTGTTATGCAGATGATATGATAGGGTGCCTCTGCTCCCGATGTCACAAGGGGCAAATATTCTGTCACCCTATACCATGTAGAGTGCTCTCATTTCACGTGCGTTGAGAGCGATTCGCCTCGTTTCACCTCGTTGCACTGTAGCCCTCGTTTCACCTTGCGGGCTTTTGTACCTTCTGTACGATCTGTGCGTTCTGTATGTTCTGTACGTTCACGCTATATAACAGCCGGTATATAACATCTTCATGAGATAGGACTTTTTTCGATTTTCCTGCAATTTTAACTTAATTTTATAATATATGCAGGAAACTGAATCGAGCAAAAGAAAGTAATATTTATGCATGTTAAAATGGGCAAATAATTGTCGCGCGTTGTACTATTATTTCCCTTTTGTGCCCTTCCAGAGCCTCGTCTGGGAAAAGCAGCAATGATTGATAAAATGGTGCATATTTCAGCACTGCGTCAGGATTTCATTTCCTGCATATATGAAACAATTCATTTCAAATTGCAGGAAATGTTTTGAAACTCCTTTTCAATTCTTATGAGGCCTCTAATTATATTCATTTGTCTGAATAACTATTCATCTCTACCAGAATGGCTCACGACTTTTCATAACAGCCTGCAAATATGCTCTGAATTTGCAGCAGGAGACAATATAGGAGTGTTTGCTTTGAATAATTACACTGAAGTATTCTGAATAATTCGGTGTTATAAACTAAGAACATCAATGCAAAAATATTAGAGATATCTAACTTTCTAAAAACGCTTTATTTTGCCTCTTTTTAGTGTTATAGTGGTGAAAACTTGCGGAAAACGGCAAATAGTTAGAATATTATAACTTTGGTGATATGCTTTTTTATCCGCGTTTAGCAGTCTGATGCATATACAATATGCTTGATCGTCAAGCTTCGAATGTATCAGTGACGGTCTTCTTTCGAAACCTGAGATAAGACTTCAGGAGGCATCAGTCTGACTAAGATAACAATTCAAGTAATATCTTAATAGCTTCAATCCCCTATACCCACTACAAAACAGAAAAGAGGTGCATAATGGCAACTGTTCTCAAGGAACCATCAAGAACTTTTAATGAATACTTACTGATACCTGGATATTCCAGCGCTGAGGCAAGACCTGACAACGTCTCACTGAAGACTCCTGTAGTCAAATACAGAAAGGGCGAGGAACCTGCTCTCACAATGAACATTCCTCTGACCTCCGCTGTAATGCAGGCTGTTTCCGATGACGGCATGGCTGTTGCTCTTGCCAAGGAGGGCGGCATTTCTTTCATCTTCGGATCACAGTCAATTGAGAGCCAGGCAGCCATGGTCAAGAAGGCCAAGAGCTATAAGGCTGGCTTCGTGCCGAGTGACTCCAACCTGAAACCTGATGCTACACTGCAGGACGTACTCAACCTCAAGGCCGAGAAGGGTCATTCAACCATCGCCATCACTGAGGACGGAACATCAGAGGGCAAGCTCTGCGGTATCGTAACCAGCCGTGACTACAGACTGTCAAGAATGAGCCTGGATGCCTGTGTCAGCGACTTCATGACACCATTTGACAAGCTGATCTACGGCAGGGACGGCATCACACTTTCCGAGGCCAACGACATCATCTGGGACAACAAGCTCAACCAGCTCCCGATTGTAGATGACAACCAGAGACTGACATCCTTCGTATTCCGCAAGGACTATGATTCACATAAAGAGCATCCGGACGAACTCCTCGACTCAGACAAGAGATACGTAGTAGGAGCCGGAATCAACACAAGAGATTTCAAGGAAAGAGTCCCGGCGCTTCTCGATGCAGGTGTTGACGTACTGACAATCGACTCCTCCGAGGGCTACTCCGAGTGGCAGGCAATCACACTCAAGTGGATCAGAGACACATACGGCGACTCCGTCAAGGTAGGAGCAGGCAACGTAGTAGACGCTGACGGATTCAACTTCCTTGCTGACTGCGGTGCTGACTTTATCAAAGTAGGTATCGGCGGCGGCTCAATCTGCATCACAAGAGAGCAGAAGGGTATCGGAAGAGGCCAGGCTTCAGCCGTACTCGAGGTTGCACAGGCAAGAGACGAATACTTCAAGAAGACAGGCGTGTATATCCCTATCTGCTCAGACGGCGGCATCGTATACGACTATCACATGACACTCGCACTGGCAATGGGCGCAGACTTCATCATGCTGGGCAGGTACTTTGCCCGCTTCGAAGAATCCCCGTCAAGAAAACTCATGCTCAACGGCAGCTACGTCAAGGAGTACTGGGGCGAGGGTTCGGCAAGAGCCCGCAACTGGCAGAGATACGATCTCGGCGGCGATGCCAAGCTCAAATTCGAAGAAGGCGTTGACTCATACGTTCCGTACGCAGGCCTTCTGCACGACAACGTACAGCTGTCACTGATGAAGGTAAAGTCAACAATGTGCAACTGCGGAGTACTGTCGATCCCGGAATTCCACAAGAATGCAAAACTCACACTCGTTTCTGCGGTAAGTATCGTAGAAGGCGGAGCACACGACGTAATCCTCAAGGATGTATCACTTAGAGGTGCGTCAGACAGATAATTCTCTGATGCACAGTCAGACAGCAGAACATATAATGCATATATAATTCGGAGGTATACAAAATGGGGAATCTGAGACCAGAAACAATGGAACGTATCACAACACGTGCACTCGCTGACAAATTCATCGAGGAGCAGCTCGCAGAGATCAAGGCTCAGGTAGGCGACAGAAAAGTTCTTCTCGCACTGTCCGGCGGCGTAGACTCAAGCGTAGTAGCTGCACTCCTGATCAAGGCAATCGGCGACAACCTCGTATGCGTACATGTCAACCATGGCCTCCTGCGCAAGGGCGAGCCGGAGATGGTAGTCAAAGTATTCAAAGAAGAGCTCGGAGCTAACCTGATCTACGTAGATGCTGTAGACAGATTCCTTGACAAGCTTGCAGGAGTTGATGATCCTGAGACCAAGCGCAAGATCATAGGCAAAGAGTTCATCGAGGTTTTCGCAGAAGAAGCATCCAAGCTCGAAGGAATCGAGTTCCTCGGACAGGGCACCATCTATCCTGACATCCTTGAGTCAGACGGCGTCAAGGCGCACCACAATGTAGGCGGACTCCCTGAGGACCTGCAGTTCGAGCTCGTTGAGCCTGTCAAGTTCCTCTACAAGGATGAGGTAAGAGTTGTCGGATCCGCTCTCGGCCTTCCTGACAGCATGGTATACAGACAGCCATTCCCTGGACCTGGACTCGGAGTCAGATGCACCGGCGCAATCACAAGAGACAGGCTGGAAGCACTCCGCGAGGCAGATGCTATTGTAAGAGAAGAAATCGGCAAGATGGACAAGACCCCGTGGCAGTACTTCGCAGTCGTACCTGACATGAAGTCCACCGGCATCAAGGACAGCAAGAGATACATGGGATGGCCGGTAATCATCAGAGCCATCAACACAGTAGATGCCGTCACAGCAGAATCCGTAGAGATTCCATGGGAGATGCTGAAGACCATGAGAGACCGCATCATCGAGACCGTACCAGGAGTCAACAGAGTCCTGTGGGACATCTCCGATAAGCCAGTATCAACAATTGAGTGGGAATAAATATTGAAAGTCCGGAACCCGGCATAAACACTGGGTTTTCGGACTTTTTCTATGTCTCGTGAGTACATTTTGAGTACACTTTTCAAAATTATTCCGTTTCAGAGTCGGCATCATCGCCGTGATCACAGGTCTTATCCAGTTTCTTCTGAGACGCCTGCAGGTCCAGCTCGATCTGCTCCAGCATCTCCCGAAAATCATCAGCGACATATTTCTCATCTTCAGAAGAATTTCCTTTTGTCAGCAGTTCCTGATCCTTCAGATATCCTTCACGGTATAAACCTTCCCAACGAATAAAATCAGACAGGACAGATGAATCTGTCACTTTTAGTGCTGGCAGCATATTCCTATTCTCATCTTCCTGACCAGCCACAGCAAAATACTGCGAGAGTACCGGGAGCAGGCGGATGCAGCATTGCTCTTCTTTGAAGGCACCATATCTGTCTTTCGGACCATCAACCTGAATCAGTCCGGCTTTATAAGCAGTCATCAATAATCCCATCAGATCTCCGCGTGTTTCCAGACGGAAAGCGCTCTGATCCATTCCATAGATCGCACTGAAGTTTACGTTCAATGCAGCTGCAATCTTCTCGACCTGAGGAGGGAGCGGCTGCATTTTATTTGTCTCGTATTTTCGGATGGAAACAGGATGGATTCCTGTCAATTCTGCAAGTTCTCCCTGTGTAATACCCCGCTGTTTGCGGAAATATTTTATTTTTTCGCCGATTGTCATCGTATGTAATTCCCCTCTTCTCTTCGTATTCCGTACATATGCCTGGTCCATATAGGATCGGGAGATATCTGTCACTACATAAAACATATCACAAATATAGCGACTTGGCTACAAAATTTCCGTTAAGACATTGACGTAGCGAGAACGCTACAATATAATGAATGTAGCTAGTAAGCTACAAAACAACAGGAGGAGGAAACACATGAGATCGGAAATGAATTTTGTGACAGCGGAACAGCTCGCAGAGATAATGGGAATTTCCAAAGGGCACGCCTACAAGATTATTCACGTGCTGAATGAAGAACTGCAGACCAAAGGATTCCTGACAGTATCCGGAAGAGTGCCCCGCAAGTATCTGGAAAAACGATGCTATGGAATCGTTCCTGACAGTATCCGGAAGAGTGCCCCGCAAGTATCTGGAAAAACGATGCTATGGAATCGAGGAGGTGACCACCTGATGAAACCTGAAAAAGACAAGAAGACAGGAAAATGGCTGATTCAATATCGCTATCGTGACTGGACGGGAAAGCTCAGAAAGAGCATGAAGAGGGGATTTAACACGAGAAGGGAAGCCGAGGAATGGCTTCGGAATTTCCTGCTGAAGCAGCAGAGCAATTTCGACATGAGGTTTAAGGACTTCGCGGATCTGTACTTCAAGGATATGGAAGCGCGGCTCAGGGAGCACACCATGATCAATAAGCACTACATTATGGATGACAAGGTGCTTCCGTATTTCGGAGAAAAGAAAATGAATGAGATAACTCCGGCTGATATTCGCAAATGGCAGACGGAACTCATCAACAAGGGATATTCCAAGACGTATCTGAAGACCATCAATA
>OMZI01000033.1 GCA_900315485.1 uncultured Eubacteriales bacterium
AGTCGCGTTGCCGAGCGGTCCGACAAAGTCCTGGATGTACCCGCCTTCAGGTACGTGGTTCAGCATCTCCGTCGTAGCTCCTACGACCTGGAAGATGATCTTGACTGTTCCCTCTTCAGGGTTCGTTCCTGCTACGGTCAGAGGGATCCTCTCGCCCTCTTCATCTACACGCAGGATGATGAACTGTCCCGGCTTTGCCTTGCGTGCGACCAGCGGAGCCTCGATCTCCAGCTGAGTTACCGTCGGTCTCAGAGCCTTTCTTCTTACGATTTTATGCATACTTTATTCCCTCCCATGCATCACAACATGGATTTTTGCTCATCTAATGAACCGGCCGGACAAGAGAATAAGCCTTATCCCCTGTTCGGCCAGGTACACATATGTCAATCACTTAATTATTAACCAATATATCCCTCTGCAGTGAGGATCTCCTTAGCCTTCTCCAGATTGGCATCGGATACACGGATGATAGGTCCTGTGCAGCCCATGCCGCTCTCAGCATAGATACCGTTCTTCCAGAGTGCCTGAACACCATCTTCAAGGTCCATGACCTCGATGCCAGGGATCTGTGCAGTTACGATCTCAGCAGGAGGAGCTTTAACTTCCTCTGCAGCAGCTGCTGCCGGCTTAGCTGCAGCCTTTCTTGCCTTGAGAATATCCTCAAGACCTGCCTTCTTTGCAGCAGCGAATTCCTTAGCTGCAACATCGAACACCTTGCCTCTTACGAGCTGTGCCGCATAGCGGATAGCTCCTGCGATAACAGGTGCACCTGATGCTCTGGAGATGATCATGACAAGTCTGTCATATCCTTCGCCGATACCAGGGCCGTAGCCGTATCCGACTGCCTCATAGCTGCCGCCTGTCTGGAATGCCGACATTGTCTTGACGAGCACGTTTCCTGTCAGAGAATCTGTGACCATGATGTCAGGTGAACCCTGAAGCAGGTCGTTTCCTCTCATGACACAGCCGCCGTCAGCTCTTGCGGATTCAGCGAATCTGATAGGATATCCGCCGTCTGCGAGCTCCTTGAGAGCCTTCTCTGTCTGTCTTGCTCCGTCAACGTTCAGGATACCTACTGAAGGATCAGCGATCCCGCATGCCTTTGCAGCGATGATGCCGTAAACAGCATTTTTGATCATTCCTTCGATCCTGTCAGCACTGGATGTTCCTGTAGTGTTGGCGATGAACATCTCCTTGCCCTTGCCCGGAGTGATGACTCTGCCTACTGTGGATACTCCTATCGGGAACGGGTAATGCATTGTAACAGCTGCATCTACTTCACCGCTTTCAAGCAGTTCTTCCATCTTCTTGTGGCCTTCCTCGTCGTCAGCTACCTTGACAGTAGTAACGCCCGGAGCCTCAAGAGTACCGATATAGTAAACATCCACACCCTCAGCAGCTGCCATCAGAGCAGCCTGCATCGAGTTTTCCTCGCCGTGTTCGCTTCCCATTCCGGTGAGAGCGATCTTAGGCTTTTTGCCATAGCTGCCGCTTTCAAGTCCGTTAGCCATTTCAAGGAAGGTCTCGGCGATCAGTTTCTGAATATTCTGAGCCATAATGCCCTCCTTTACTCTGCCAGAAGTCCGGCTGCAAAATCCTTAAGAGCGTTAGCGATCAGTCCCTTGACTTCCTCTTCGGAAACGCCGGAGCCGCCTGCACTCTGTCCGTTGTTAGCTTCGATTACGAATGATACACCATCAAACAGGTTGGTCATTCTTCCGAGGAAGAGGCTTCCCTTACCGATTACCATAGCTCTCTTGATGGAACCGTCAAGCATGAGGTCTCTGCAAGGTCCAAGGAAAGGAACGCCTGAAGGAATGTGTCCCTGTGTAGGAGCCCAGCCCTTCATTCCGTGCTCTACGATGAAGTTAGCGAGATCCTTCTTCTCAATTGCACCCTTCTTAACACCAAGAGCTGCGATCATCTTGTAGTTAGCTTCAGGAACATCTCCTGCGCCTGCCGGCTTAGTGATGTCAGGGTTCTGCATCTCAGGTGCATACTTGTCAACATCAGTTATCTTAAGACCTGCTGCATCGAGCGGATCAGTTACGAGTGAGCTGATGACCGCCTGTGGCGATGAGCCTGTACCTACTGTATGTCTTCCTACAATGTCTGTACGAATGACCGGATCAGTGCCGTTGTCCTCACTGATCAGGACCGAAAAGCCTGCAAGACAGTCTTCAAGGATCGGGAGACCCTTTTCAACATGGCTCTTGCCGTTCATTCCGAGCTTAGCGGTACAGCCACCGGCGGTCACAACAACGTTCTTGAAGGTTCCAGCCTTGACCAGTGAAGCTGCGTTCAGGAGTGCATGTGCAGGGCCTGCGCAGAATCCTCTGGTATCCGAACCTGTTGCATTGGTGAATCCTGCGATCTCAGCTGCAGCCTTGGCAAAGTTGCCGCCGCCTCTCTGGTTCATATCTCCGCAGGCTTCCTCAGCGCAGTCGATCACGTAATCGACCTCTGCCGGATCAATGCCTGTAACTCTTACGAGGTGCAGAAGTGAAAGCACGCTTGTAGCCTTGGAAGCGATGTTCTCAAGCATTACATGTGCGGAAAGGTTGACGTCTACGTCATGAGCCTTCTTCACAACACCTACGAGCTTATCCTCGAAGTAGAGTCCGCATCCGCCGTCTTCAACTACAGCAGCAAGGCTCTCTTCAGTAAAGTTTGCGTTCTTGTCGAGAACAGCGATCTGCTGCTCTGTAAACATTCCGTGAGCAGCGAGCTTTGCCTTTACATCAGCTGCAAAGCCTGCCTCGAGCTCAACGAGATCGAATGTATCGCAGATCTGCATGAGGCCGTAATACTCTTCCTCAGGCATGATCTCGCCGTATTTTCCTGTTCTGTCTGTGATATCTGTAAGATTCTCGCACCACGGGAACTCAACTGCCTTGAGCTCTTCGTTGTTCATATTTCCGATGTATGCCTGATTAGGTGCATATCTTACTGCATCCCAGAAGCTTCTGATGTGCTTTGGGAGCTCCTTGAGATAATCACCATCCGGGTTGACTACTCTTTCAGTTACCTGAGTAGCTCCGTCATGGATAACCATATCAGGTGTGTGTGCGAGTGTGTAGCTCGCGCCTCTTAATACTGCGTAATCACTCATAGTATCTGTCTCCTGTTTTCTGTTTTAATATGCTCTGCCGGATCCAGATGTATTCCTGATCCAGCAGAGCATCTCAATATACTATGTTATACGTACTTCTCTACCATTGCCTTTACAGCATCAGCAGTAGCATCGTCCTTAACGAGTTCCTCAACCTTCTCGCCGTTCTGATAGATAGCGATTACAGGGAGACCCATTACCTTCTGTCCGATAGCAACTCTTCTTGCCTTGGAAGTGTTGAGAGCAACAAACTTCAGCTTATCTCCGTACTGATCAGCAAGAGCGTGTACATGTGGCATAAGAGCCTGGCATGGAACGCATCCGTCACCATAGAAATCAACAACTACTGTACCTTCTGCCTGAAGAACCTCTTCTTCAAAAGTTTTCTTATCAACCTCTAACATTAATCTGTCCTCCTTGATTGAATGAATAGATATTATTAACTTCTCTAGAACTTATAAGCTGTTCCGTTAAGCTCTTCTATGTACTTACCTGCCTGTGTTGCTGCGATAGCACCATCTGCTGCAGCAGTAACTACCTGTCTCAGGCTCTTCTTTCTGATATCTCCTGCTGCGAAAACGCCAGGGATATTGGTGTGCATGTCATCATCTGTAAGGATGTAGCCTCTCTCCATGTCGAGCTTTCCTTCGAATATTGCTGACAGCGGCTTGAATCCTATGAATACAAAGATTCCGAATGTTCCGTCTTCCTCGTCAGCGAAGATCTCTCTGGTCTCTCCGGTCTGAGTGTCCTTAACGACCATGCTTGTAACGATTCCGTCACCCTTGATCTCTTCAACTGTAGTATTCCACATGAATTCCAGCTTTTCGTTTGCAAAAGCCTTCTCCTGGATGGATCTTGCAGCTCTGAGCTGGTCTCTTCTGTGGATAAGTGTTACCTTGCGGGCAAACTTTGTGAGGTACATAGCTTCCTCTACTGCTGCGTCTCCGCCGCCTACTACGTAAACTTCAAAGTCTTCGAAGAAAGCTGCGTCGCATGTAGCGCAGTACGAAACGCCCTTGCCGGTGAATTCCTTCTCACCCGGGCATCCGATTGTTGTATGAGTAGCACCGCCTGCAATGATTACAGCCCTAGCATGATACTCATCTTTAGTTCCCTTGATTATCTTAACGTCACCTTCGAGTTCAACGTCAGTGACAGTATCTTCTACTCTTGTGCATCCGAATTTATCTGCCTGTGCAACCATGCGGGCGATGAGTGAAGGACCTGTTTCTCCTTCTATTGATCCCGGATAGTTCTCCAGTTCATCTGTGATTACGATCTGTCCGCCGTATTTCTGCTGTTCAATGATCAGTGTGTCCATCTTAGCTCTGCCTGCATACAGTCCTGCTGCAAGTCCTGCAGGGCCGCCGCCGATGATCACGATATCATAAGTTTTCATGTGGCTCACCTCCATGAGTAAGTAGGTTTGATTTAATTCTGCGGACAGGACGCTGCCAACGGGAGGTTTACCCTTAGGCGGCAGCGTCCCGATCCTGATCAGTTCTTATGCTTCGGCGACCTGTTCACGAATAGCGTTCATCTCTTCGCAAATGTCGTCAACATCCAGCACCATTTCCATCATGCTGATCTGTTCATCATATACAGCCTCATCGATTTCTTCCTTAATTTCAGGCTCGCATATGTGGTAACATGGGAGTTTCAACGAAACCCCTGCCAGACACCCTGCAAATGTAGGATCTCCGAGAGCTACTGTCTCAGCAGCGAGGCCAGCAGCCTCACCCTCAGCAGCACCTACGAGTACTACGAGCTGGTCAGCTCCGTACTGGTCGTAGAATTCCTTAACTCTCTTCTGATTCTCCAGATCCATGGCTCCGGCAGCCGTTCAGACGAAGCACTCGGTCGAACTGAATACGACCTCGGCTCCTGCTGACTCGGCACATTCAGCTATCGCCGGACCCGGAATACCATCACGGTCTCCGATGACGATAACTTTCTTTCCGTTCAGAATAGCCATCAGTTTCTCCTTTCTTAGCGCTTTGAAAGAAATATTTAACTATGTTCCGGCTGCCATCAATAGGGGCAAAGCAGCCGGAACATCTTATTAGAAGTCAAACAACAGATAAATTGCTTAACTATCTAACCGGTAAATGTGCTCAGATACTATTCCTCGCGCTCTTTCCTGAGTGCCTTTACAAGCGCGGCCATCGAGATGACCATGATGAAGGCAAACGGGAATGCAGCTACGATCGAAAGTGTCTGAAGCATGCTCAGTCCATTGCCGTTTCCGAGCATCATTGCTGCTGCAAGTGCAGCCATGAGTACTCCCCAGATGATTTTGGTCTTATTCGTAGGATCAAGTGTTCCTTTCTCACTGTACATGCCCAGCACATAAGTTGCGGAATTAGCTGAGGTTATGAAGAATGTACAGATCAGGACGAACATGATCACGGATATGATCATTCCGAGCGGGTACTCTTTCAGTACCAGGAACAGTGCTGTCGAAGTTGAGGTCACGGCCTCTTTGATGACAGCGAGGTCGCACTTCATGCCGAGCGTTCCGTAGATCGCAAACCAGATTATTGAGAATCCGGCCGGTATGAACATTACGCCCTTGACAAACTGTCCGATTGTCCTGCCTCTTGATATCCTCGCGATAAAGGAACCAGTGAATGGTGCCCATGCGATCCACCATGCCCAGTAGAAGGTTGTCCAGGACTTGTACCAGTCGGCATCCCCGAAAGCACCTACTTCAAAGGTGTTGGAAACGAGGCCGCTGATATATGCTCCGAGGCCTTCTGTCAGGTTGTTCAGGATCGGGACGGTCGGACCGATGATGAACAGAAGGATCATTACGCCTATCGCGATTCTTATGTTGAGGTCACAGACTTTGCTGATACCTTTATCTACTCCCATGACCGCAGTCGCCGTATATACAAGTCCCAGCACTACGATCAGGATGAGCTGTACCATATGGGTCTCAGGTATTCCTCCGAGAAAATTCATTCCTGAATTGATCTGAAGGACACCGAGTCCCAGTGAAGTTGCCACTCCTCCGGCTGTAGCGAAGATAGCGAGGATGTCTATGATCTTACCGATCCATCCATTCGTCTTCTCCTCTCCGATCAGAGGAATGAATACCGAGCTCACCAGAGCCGGTTTGCCCTTGCGGAACTGCATGTATGCAAGTGCAAGAGCCAGAACTGAGTAGTTCGCCCAAGGGTGAATTCCCCAGTGCAGGAATGACTTGGTGAAAGCCATTCTCATTGCTTCGTCTGAAGCTGATTCCAGCCCCCCTATAGGAGCGAGGTAGTAGTTCAGAGGTTCTGCTACACCCCAGAACACCAGACCTACGCCCATGCCGGCAGAAAACAGCATCGCGAACCATGTAAGGTCGCTGTAATCAGGCGTTGAATCATCAGGTCCCAAACGCACATTTTTATACTTGCTGAAGAACCCTATCCAGATACAGAACACCACGAAAGCTGTCATTGCAACTGCGTAGAACCAGCCAAAATTTGTGGTCAGGAAGTTCATGCTTCCGTTAGCTGCGACTCCGAATGAGTCCGGGAGAATGATTCCCCACAGACATATCGCGAGAGTCAGCACAACCGAGATGATGAACACCACGTTGCTTTTAGTCTCTTTCATGGCAAGTCACCTCTATCAGATTCTTACCTTGAAAACAGTCTGTTCTGTAATGTCAGTAGCGATCGCGTCAAGAGCAACACCTACTCTGTGATAACGCAGTTTCCACTGTTCTTCCTTCGGTGTATTAGGGTCACCGAGAGGATATGGGATCGAGATAGTAGGAACGATTCTGTTAGCTCCGACTGTCATCGATACCGGGATCAGGTTGCACATATGTACAACGTTGAAGCCTGCTCTCTCAAGAGCCTTAACCATCGTTGCGCCGCAACGAGTACAGGTTCCTCACGTAGAGCCGAGGATAATAGCGTTAACCCCATCTTCCTGAAGATAAGGGATCATTTCCTCTGCCATTCTTGTAGCTTCAGCTTCTGTTGTACCGGTACCTACTGTTGTGTAGAAGTAGTCATGCAGTCTTGCGAACTTGCCTTCCTTCTCATATGCTCTTACAGCATCGAGCGGAACGAGTACGTTAGGATCTGCATTACCTGCTGCCGGGTCATATCCTGCGTGGATGGTCTTGAATACGCCAGCCTCAAGTCTGTCCATATCCTTGATGCTGTATCTTCCCCATCTTGTAGCAGAAGCTGACTGGATTCTGTCAGGGTTCTCTACAGGTACGCATCCGGATGTAGTTACGAGTGCAACTACTGCATCCTTCAGCTCGATTGCAGGTGCGATAGGAACGAGATCCTTCTCAGGGATCACAAGCTCAGTCTGATAAGGCTCGCCTGCCATCTTCTTCTTGAGCATCTGAACGCCTCTGTAAGCAGCGGTGTTCTCTCTGATGTCCTCAAGGAAGACTTCATGTCTGCATCCTCTTTCGAAATAACCCTCTGCTTCGCATCCGAGGTTAGGCTCGCCTGCGAGAAGCTTATTGGCGAAGTTGGTCAGAACCTTGACGTCCTGTCTCATCTTTACAGCGCCTGTGCCGCCTTTGAAGATGATAACGTCCTTCTTGAACATGTCAGCTCCCGGGTTCTCACCGTTCATTGAAGTGAGTACAGGAACTCCGAATTTTTCCTTAACGGCCTTGCAGACGTTTCCGCATGCTACTCCGTAACGGCCTGCCTGGAAAGCAGGGCCTGCGATGAAGAGATCCATTTCTTTGTCTTCGAGGAATCCCATGATTCTCGAAAGTGCTTCCTCAGTATTGGATCCCATGAAGTTGTCACCGCATACTACTGTATGAGTAACCTCTGCATCCTTGAGGGCTGCATTGATCGCCATTGTAGGACCTACAACGCCTTCAACGATGTATGGTTCCTGGTCAGCCTTGTCCTCTCCGCCGATTCCGCCGAAGAACTGGTTGACGTAGCAAATTACTTTCTTCATGTCTCTGCCTCCCTTCCTCTAGAATTCTTTCATGGTCTTAACTGAGAAACCGCTGATGTGGTCTCCGCAGAACCAGTTGTTGTCTTCCATGATGATCGAGCCGTCGTCTCTTGCAGACTTGCCGAGCTTTTCATCATAGCCCCAGCTGCCGGACATTCCGTCTCTGTTCATTGCTTCGAGACATCCGATAACTGTCTTGCATGCAGGAAGGTCTGAGAGCTGCGATACGTTTCCTGAGGAAACGAGCGCGTTCATCTTTGAATCGAGTGTTACGAGCGGCTGGGAGAATCCGTCACGGCCTGTACACTCATTGGAGATACCTACTACAGGGATGCCTGCATCCTCGAGGATGACCTGGCAGCGTACATAGTCAGCATCTGGGTTTCCGTAACCCTCTTCAGTTACGATAGCGTAGTCAACACCGAGGTTGAGAGCCATGCTTCTTACCATGACTGCAGCTCTTTCCTTCTGATCGAGTGCTACGTTGAGCATCGAGAGGATAACTCCTACAAAGTTCAGGCTCTTGCCGTCCTCAGCGAAGAGTTCCTTGATTGTAGGGAAGTTCTGCATTTCATATGTTGACCACTTTGAGGAAGCCGGCATGAATGATCCTGAGATCATAGCTCCGTCGAGAACCTCTGTAGGGCTTACGAATGTAGGCAGGAACTTGTTCAGGTCCCATCCGTACCAGAGGTCGTTGTATCCGAGCGCCTCCATCTGTGACTGCGGCTGCAGTACGATGGCTACGTTAGGAAGTCCGTTGTTCTTCTTAGCTCTGTCAGCTACAGGCTCGAATTCATACTCTTCGAAGTCCTCTGCAGCTACTGATTTAGCAATCTTTCCGAGATACTCAGCGAATCTGTGACCAGCCCATCTGAGAGCGTGGTTCATTTTCTGCTGTTCATAGCGTTCAAACTCTTCGTCAGTCTCGCCTACGAGGCAGATGTTGATGAGCTTGGACCAGTAAGTGTGCTTTGCACCTTCACCGCCCATATCGATGACTCCGTCACCGAAGGATCCCCATGTTCCGCCTACTACGGTTACACAGCATCCCTTGAGGGCTTTGAGTTCTCCGTCGCCGGCAGGTACTACTTCATCTGTTACGCCAGGGAAGAGTGTACGGCCGTCAACGCGCATTCTTGGCTCGATTGTTTCGATTACAGGTACGATTCTTGTGTCATCGCCAGGGTGTGCGATAACTATATCGAGGCTTGTAATATGATCGTCCAGGTCCATCAGGTAGTCTATTGCTGCCTGCTTGTTGATGGTAAGAACTCCATCAGCAAAGCTGTCCTGAGCGCCAAGAACTACATCCTTTACCTGGATGTTGCCGATCTTGAGTTTCATTTACGTACTCCTTTCTTGCTGAAATACTTTAATAGCGATAGCGATGTACGTTAGCGGTAGTGATAAGTGTTTTCTGTAGCTACATTATTGAAAACTTGTTTATTAAACGCGTTTTCTTTAACTGCATTATAGAAAAAACCTATTGTACTGTAAAGTATTTTTTTAACAAGTTTAATTAATTCTCATTAATTGCTTGTAACATGCTCGCCGCAGTTGTTAAAATTCTCTTAACAAAGTGCGAAACCGGTCTTATTTACCGCCTGTTTTCGGCAATTCAGCAATAAAGGAGTGCGTAAATATGGGCAGACCCTCCATGTCTGCAGAGACAATAAGAAACAACAAAATATCTTTGATCCGGAGTGCCATGGAAATGATCCAAGAAACCGGCATTCAGTCTGTTTCAGCACGCTCGCTCGGCAGCCGGGTCGGAATGAACAGCGCCCTCATCTACAGGTATTTCCGTGACATAGACGAGCTGGTTCTCTTTGCATGTGTGCATGCTCTGCAGGAATACACAAACGACATGGTCGTATCCAGCTCAGAGCTCGATCCTGATAACGATGAATCTTACGATGCAGATATCTACATGCTTTCCTGGGAGATTTTCTGCAATCACGCATTCAATAACCCTGAAGAATTCAATACGCTTTTCTTCAGCCGTCACAGCGCGGATCTCCCGGATGTCATCAGGGAGTATCTGGAACTGTTCCCGCCTGAAAGAGATACATCCTCTGATGTCTTCCTCGAAGCCATGTTCAGAACGACTAGTCTTCAGGACAGAAATCTTCTTCTGCTGCTTCCTCTTCTCGAAGGACAAAGACCCCAGGGCGACATCATTCTTGTCAATGACATGACCATTGCATTCTTCTATGCCCTTCTGATACAGCTGCTTGGCAATGACCGCGGTGTCACGCCTGAGTCTCAGACAGAACGCATGCTTGAGGCTTGCAGAAAGGTAGCAGGAATATGATTTTTGTAACCAGGCAGGATCCCCAGGTCCTCGAAATTCTTCGAACTAAGGGTGTGTACACAGTCCGCGAAGATTTCATCCGTCAAAAATACACAACTATTACTGATCACTATGCGTCTCTGTACCGGATGCTTACGTCTATGGCCAGGAGCCGCATCTCCATTCCGGAAGGGCTTCTCTACCCTGTCTGGCTGAGTCCCGAAGGTACAGATGCCATACCCGAATCATCTGACGATTTATTTCTCAGGCTCGACATTCCGGAAGGCTCCTATATCCTCGCCAATGACGAAGTGTGGGAGCACATGATAAATCACATCTACTATCCCGCTGACGAGTCAGATGAACTCGCCCACGAAGCCGAACTCGCAAGATACGGGATCTCCAATCCTGCATCACTCATAAACGGCAGCGCCGGCAACTTCTACCCTCTTCTTAAGCAGAAAGTGCTTAAGAGCTGGGAGAGCATCTACACCGTAAAGCCTCAGGACCCTTCACATATCGTGGGACTCTGCTGGGAGCTGCGTGAAGAATGGCTTATCGGCTGACTTGTAAGTAATGGCTCATATGAGCCATTCTTTTTTGATATACCAGAGTCCTGCCTGAACAGCCCTTACCCCTTCTATCTCAGGTTCTGTGCCGTTCATTAGAGCCTTTCTTATTTCCGCGTCATGCCGGAAGATCTTCTTCCAGCTGTCCGTTATCTTCCTTTTTATATCCGGGTAAAATGGTTTGAGCACAGCCTCGGACGGGTCCTTGATTCCCCGCCTCTCGAGTTCACGCCTGAATTCTGCCTCATCCTTTTCATCACTGCCGATGTACGAAAGACGAAGAACTTTATACCAGTCGTACTGATCGAAGAAGACCGCCTCAGATACCGGAACGGACAAGGTCATGATTCTTCCGCCGCCCGATGTATCGACCTGATCGAGTGACCCGAATGCCCAGTACGGATATGCCCATGGCTCGGGTCTCGGCACTATCTTCTCTGCTTCCCGGATATATGCATCATAGGCTGTAAGGAATATGGGAGCGCTTTCTTCGTACTTTTTCTGCACATATTCGCGTCTCGAATACGCCGAGCCTATGTTCTGCAGTTCCTGCCACACAGCCTTGGACTGTGGGGAGTAGAGTGTCACATTACAGCATTTTTCACCCATTCCTTTTTCACCTCCCACATAAGTCCGTATGCATTTCTGTTTCCGGCTCTGACAGAATCGTCAAACAGCCTGTCCCAGCTTGCGATTATCTTTTTCTTTATTTCCGGATAGAAATCCGACATCACAGCCTGAGCATTGCTTATGCCCATGTTCCTAAGAAGGCTGTTATGATCAGCTGCATCCTTTTCATCCAGCGGAATGTATGAGTAGTTGGTGATGCGGGTCCACTTTTCAATGTTGACCGGAGTCACCAGCTCCTCCTCCACTCTGAGTTCGAGAACGGCATAACCTTTCTCAGGACTCATGGTTGCTTCCCTGTCGAAGGAGACCCAGACCGGAAATACAACGTTCGGAGGCCTTACAGACGCAGAAGGCATATGATCAGAGAGCCAGCGGTAGATAAACAGCATGATGTCAGTCGTGTCTTCAAGTTCCCGGCGTATATACCGTTCATCAGCTATAAATCTTCCGGCAGTCTCAAGCTGGTCAATGACCGCTGCATTCTGTTTGGTCCAGACTGTTATTTCCGGCATAGGTACATTCCTTCTGAGGATCGGTGAGCCATGCGGCAGCCTCACAGCCCGCCGCATGGCAAGGTCATGATCGTACTAGTCTTCAAATACCTTCTGTCCGTCAACCTCGGTCTGAAGTGCTCTGAGAGCCTTCTCGACGAGTTTGCGGCGAAGCTTCTTCTCCTCATCCTTGTCAAGAGCAGGGTTGCCCAGAGGATGCGGGATAGCTATAGCAGGCACGATTCTGTTAGCGCCTACTGTCAGTGAAATAGGTGTTACTGTACATACGTGAACTACTGGGAGTCCGGCTCTTTCGAGCTCTTTTACCATCGTTGCGCCGCAACGAGTACAGGTTCCTCACGTGGAGGTGAGGATAACTGCGTCTACTCCGTCAGCCACCAGTCTCTTGCCTATTTCTGCGCCGTACTTCTTAGCGCTTGCTACAGCTGTACCATTACCTACAGTTGCATAGTATTTCTCGTGAAGCTTGCCGATAACGCCTTCCTTCTCGAGATCGCGCATGATGTCTACAGGCAGTACTCTGTCTGCATCCTCATTTGCGTATACAGGGTCGTATCCGCCGTGTGCTGTTTCGAATGTGTCAGCATCGAGATCGGTCACGCCTGCAAGGCTGTATTCACCGAACTTCGAAGCACTTGAGCTCTCGATGTGATCAGGGTTGCCCTTAGGAACGATACCGCCGGATGTTACGAGCGCGATCGTAGCGTGTGCCATATCCTTGACTGCAGGGTTAGGCTCAACTCTGTCGAAGTCAGGCATCGGGTACTCAGTTGTGAACGGCTTATCGTTCAGCTTGGCGATGAGCATATCTACAGCTCTCTTTGAGCCTCTCTCCTTCTCGAAGAAGTTGACTCTTACGCCCTGGTTCATGTAATTGTCTTCGCAGGAAGCACCGATCTTCTCGCCCTTTGCATACTTGAGAGCAAATGCTGTCATCTTCTTGACTGCATCTCTCATACCTGCTGCGCTGTCCTTGGTCTGAATGATGTATGTCTTGTCCTTGTACATATCTGCACCAGGGTTCTCAACATACATTCCTGTCATCGACTTGATGCCGAGTTCTTCATGTACTGCTGCTGCGATAGTTCCGCAGGCTACGCCGTAACGGCCGGCATTGAAAGCCGGTCCTGCGATGAACAGATCCGGAGCAAGGTCCTTGACCCATCCGAGAATCTCAGCTTTGGCTGTGTCGATGTTTTCATTGAAGTATGAGTCTCCGCATACGATGGTTGCGATGATCTCTGCTTCATCACCGAATCCGGTGTTGAACGCCATTCCCGGTCCTATGACCTCAGCCTTGTGGAGTTCAGCAGGGATGTCGGCTTTTTCTTCTCCGCCGATTCCGGCGAAGAACTGGTTGATGTAGTGAACTACTTTGATCTTAGCCATTGTTTTCTCCTCCTTTCCCCGCTCTTATCTTGCGCTCAGTGTTCCGAATCCCATCTCATTGGTAGCGCCGGTGATTACCTGGAGCTCTACCTCGAGTGTTCCGTCTTCTCTGAGTGTGTCTTCGCTTGCACCTGCGATCTTGTTGACGTAATCCATCATTCCGATGACCTTGTCAAGCTTAGGCAGGATAACTACTTCGTTGGCATTTCCGCCTGTTACTACAGCATCAGCTGCTGCGTCTGCGTCTGCGAGGGACTGGGACTTTCCGTCTCTTCCTGCATATTCGTCTGTAACGATTACAGTCTTGACACCCTCAGCCTCGATCTTCTTGCAGTTCATGATCAGGTCTGTATCCGGGTTACCGAAACCTTCCTGAGTTACGATGACTCCGTCGAGGTCGAGCATACGGCAGAGCTTGGCTGTCATATTTGATGATCTCTCCTTATCAGCCAGATATACGTTCTCGTTTGTAATGATCTGGCAGACAAAATTCAGAGTCTTGCCGTGCTGTGCGAACAGATCCTCTATAACAGGGTTGTTCTGGTGGATATAGGTCGGATTCTTATCGCATGCAGATACGCAGTTTCCGGATACGATAGCTCCATCCATAGCTTCAGTCGGACTCATGATCGTAGGGATGATCTTCTTGGCATCGACACCGTATACATATGTGTCATGCAGAAGGCCCTGTGTCTGAAGCATTGATACATACCCGACTCTAGGCAGATCAGGATACTTCTCGATTCCTTCCTTGATGCCCTGTGTCTCATATACGCAAGTCTCATCAGGTTCAACACCCTTCGCCAGTTCTGCAACCTTAGCTGCAACCCTGAAACCGGCCATTCTTACAGCCCTTTCATAGTCGTGCTGTTTGAGATCCTCTACAGGTTCGCATACCATGCAGAGGTTAAGTGTCTTGGAGAATGGTGTATACTGAGCACCTACTCCAGTCATGTCAATGATTCCTTCCTGGAATCCGACGATTTTACCTGCTGTTACTACCGCCATGCCCTTGAGGGCGAGTGTTTTGCCGGAGCCTACAGTGTCTACCTTGGCTACCATACCCGGGAAAACTCCTCCCTTGCCTTCAACCTTGACCCTAGGCTCGATTACGTCCTTGACCGGTGTGATTCTTACAGACTCACCTGGCTTTGCGATGTCGAATACGACATTCTTGATCTTTTCATCTTCGAGCACTACAGGCTTCAGATCTTCAGGATTGATAAAGAGGATACCCTTCTCGATCTTGGATTCTTCCGCAAACCGGATATCAGTGATATTGATCTTTCCGATTTCCAATCTCATTTCTGATCGCCTCCTTTTGCTATAATAGAAATGCAGATATTTATTATTTGCCGGGGCCCGGCCGCGCATAGGGGCAGCGCGGCTCAGAACTCCGTATAAGATGGAAGGCTACCGGTCTGCTGACTCGACAGCACTCCTCAGAAGACTCAGGTCTACGACCATGAAGTCTTCGAGAAGCCGGGGATCGGTAACTTCCTTCTTACCAGTGAATTTTTCGAACGCACTGACTGCGTTCCCGATAAGTCTTACTGATTCAGGATCAGGCATTGCCGGAGCATCTCCGGATGCTGACTTACCTTGCTGCAGCAGAAGAGATCTGAACGGTGTCTCATTTGGTTTGACACTGCCGTAAAGCGGGTGGTTCAGCAGGACTGCACCCTGATTGATCAGGTCTCTCGCTGCAATCAGAACATCTATAAGTTTCCCGTCTACCATGCGCACGTCATGAGTCTTTCCGAACTCCTCAGCTGCTAGTGAATTATTTGTCAGGATGAAATACTTCATTTCATTCTCCGTAAAAAAAGGAGAATGCCGCGCGTAATAAGCGCATAGCATTCTCTCTGTTTCAATAATATTAAAGATTCAGAAATAGGTGTCCTTTCCGGTCCTTTTGCTTGAAAGTTTCGTTCCAGTAAGTGCTAATTAACAGGAATTTGCCTCTTCAGCGGTCACCCATCGGTGTTCCTGATGTAATTATCAGATAACGCCTTAATAAATACACCGGGTGACTCTCTCCCGGGAGGAATAAGCCCTTTATTAAGTTGGCCCCTATTTCTTGTTAATAGAATATCAATATTGAGTGCTTTTTGCAATAATAATTATGTGTTTTTTGAATACATGATTGAAACGAATTGTAATAATCTATACATTTTCATTTATGCTTTCCACAGGGATGTTGTATTTATGGGCAAAATGCTCAGCATACGACCCTGGTTCCGCATATATCGTTATCTCCGGGCATGACAGAAAAGCTTCTGCTGCGATCTCTGTTACACTTACAGGGATAGTGACAGCTTCAAGTGAGCTGCAGTTTCTGAAAGCCCACTCCCCGATCGTTCTGACACCCTCGGGAATCGTTATTTCCTTAAGTGCAGCGCATCCTGAGAACAGTTCCTTTCTGATGCGCTCCATTCCTGCCGGCAAAGCGATCTGCTCGAGAGCTGTGCAGTCTGCAAAAGCTCCGACGCCCATGCCGGTCACGCTGCCTGGTATGACCGCTTCCGTAAAATCATTTCTGCCCGCATAACATCTGTTGCTGATGCTTACAGTATCGTCAGGTATAATCAGCACATTCTCACTCATTGCAATACTCCCCCTGTTTACAGCCGGCTTCTTTGTCAAAGCCTTCTCAGATGAAATCCTTTCCCTGCACGAACGGGTTGTTTCTCTTTTCATAACCGATGGTGCTCGCAGGTCCATGTCCCGGCCAGACGATAACATCATCACCCATTGAATACAGCCTGCTCTGTATTGAACTGATCAGTTCGTCCCAGCTTCCTGTCTCCAGTGAAGTGTTGCCGACTGACAGCCTGAAAAGAGTATCTCCGGTGAACACTTCCGCACCGGTGCAGAAACATATGCCGCCCTCTGTATGGCCCGGCGTTTCAATAACGCTCAGTACCGTCGCTCCCAGAGTTATCGTATCGCCTTCCTTTAATCTCAGATCTGCTTCCGGGCAGATCGGTGAGCCGTGGCCAAGCGCGAGCCACTTGTTGTCCCTGCCGCCGTGAAGAAGGTATTCCTCATTCAGCGGGGCTGCAAAGACTGCAGAAGGATATTCATCGATATACTCCTGCACTGCCGCAAAGTGGTCATAATGACCATGCGTGAGGAGTATATATTTCAGAGAATCACTTTCACCTATTACCTCTTGTGCATCTTCACCAAAATAACCCGGATCTATCACAGCCTTGCATCCGGTATCATGGTCGGTGATCACATATGTATTTTCATTCTGTATCCTTGCCGGGAAGCATCTGACCTCAAGGCTCATTATTGAATTCCCCCTTCCGGTTTTTGTTTTAGCATAACAAAAAGCCCCCGGATATCCAAGGGCTGTTACAGGCAAAGAAAAAAACCTTCCGGATTTACCGGAAGGGCTTACTTGGTAGCGCATTGGGGAATCGAACCCCAGATTCCGCCGTGAGAGGGCGACGTCTTAACCTCTTGACCAATGCGCCATATTATGCGCTGATTTGCTCAGCGCAAGTGTTATTATAGCCGACCGGACTGTGTTTGTCCAGCACTTTTTGAAATTATTTCAATGCTCCCGGTATCATCTTGTGATCGCCTTTTCGGCACTGCCGATAGCTTCCAGCGGACACACTTCCCTGCACAGATGACAGCCCACACATTTTGCCCCTATGAGTCTCGGGATCCTGGTCTCAGGATCGATCTCAAGAGCCTGATGCCCTCCGTCTCTGCAGGAGATATAGCATCTGCCGCAGCCGATGCACAGGTTCTTATCTATTACAGGGAATACGATCGTATCACGCTCGATCCTGTCGTGTGCCACTACAGTCTTGCTGGCTGCTCCTATAAGGCTCCTGACCGATTTTACATTCTTGCACTTCATATACTCTGCCAGACCTTCGGTCAGGTCGTCTATGATCCTGTAGCCGTACTGCATAACTGCAGTTGTCACCTGCAGGCTTCCGGCCCCCAGCAGGAGGAATTCAAGCGCATCTCTCCATGTCTCGATCCCGCCCATTCCGCTTATATGCATGTTGCTGAGGTCATCGCACCTGGACAGATCTGAAATGAACCTGAGTACTATCGGCTTGACCGCAGGGCCTGAATAGCCGCCGACCATTGACCGCCCCTGAACATCCGGTTCTGCAACAAGTGTATCAATGTCTACGCCGGTGATCGAATTGATCGTATTGATAGCGGCTATACCGTCAGCGCCGCCTCTCTTTGCAGCAAGTGCCATAGGCACCATGTCAGTTATATTAGGAGTGAGCTTGGCAAGGACAGGCAGAGACGTGCCGCGCTTAACCGCCCTCGTGAACCTTTCGATCAGTTCTTCCGACTGCCCGATGGTAATGCCAAGGTCATCCGATTCCATATTAGGGCATGAGAAGTTGCACTCGATCAGTGAAGCACCCGCCTTCTCGCACTTCTCTGCAAGGCTTGTCCATTCCTCTTCATTCTGTCCCATTATCGAAGCGATGATGACCTTTTCAGGGAACTCTTCTCTGAGTCTCCTGAATATTTCCATATTCTCCTCAACGCTGTGGTCGGAGAGCTGCTCGATGTTTTTGAATCCGCAGAATGAGTTGGAGTGGCTCCTGATCGATGAGAACCTCGGAGATGTTTCATGCTGAGGAAAACTGCATATCGTTTTGAACGATACACCGGCCCAGCCCGCCTCGAAAGCTCTCCTGCACATATCATACGTGCTGCCTACGACTGAGGACGACAGCATGAACGGATTCTCCAGTCTGATCCCGCAGATCTCCGTTGAGAGGTCTGTTTTTTCTGTCATGTGGCCCGGCAGAAGATCTTCCGCTTTGCTTACAGTATTAAAGATATCGTTGATGTTCACCGCTATATTGCTGCCCGCAAGCACGCATGCGCTCTCGCACGGAGCGCTGCACGATTCGCATCTGTTATTGTGCAGTAAATGAGATGCACCGAGAAAGTTCTCGAAATACAGTGATCTCATGATCTTTCCGACCGGCATTCCGTCGGGACATGCTCCGGTGCACACCGGATCATGGCAAAGCAGGCACTTGCTGACTTCTGCCTCATATTGCCTGTAGCTTAGGTGACTATACTGGGCCATGGTCTTCTCTCTTCCCTGTCTTACAGTGCGTTCCCTTTGTTAATCATGAAATGCCATAGCAGCCTTTACGGCTCTGTGCCAGCCGGCAAGTTTTTCCTTTCTTGCCTTTTCCCCGAGGCTCGGCTTGAATGTGCGGGATATCTCCTTGCTGGCAACAATGTCTGCAAGGCTGTCATAGTATCCGACTGCCAGGCCTGCAAGATATGCTGCTCCGAGCGAAGTCGACTCGATCGAAGCGTATCTGACTATGTTCACATCCGATACATCAGCCTGGAACTGCATCAGAAGGTTGTTGAGCGCAGCTCCTCCGTCTACCTTGAGTACGGATATCTCCTTGCCTGTATCGGCTCTCATCGCCGTCAGGAGATCTTCATTCTGGTATGCGAGAGACTGCAGCGTTGCTCTTACGATGTGCTCGCGTGAAGTGCCTCTTGTTATTCCGAACATGGCACCTCTTGCTTCAGGATCCCAGTACGGTGCCCCGAGTCCAACGAACGCAGGAACGACATACACACCGCCGGCATCATCGACCATTTTGGCCATCTCTTCTGACTCAGGTGCTGATTCGAAGAACTTCATCTGGTCTCTCAGCCACTGCACAGCTGCGCCGCAGACGAACACCGATCCCTCAAGAGCGTATGTCACTTTGCCGTTCAGGCCCCATGCGATGGTCGTAAGGAGTCCGTTCTTGGAAGGCACAGGCTTTTCTCCTGTATTCAGCAGGAGGAAGTTGCCCGTTCCGTATGTGCTCTTGACATCACCCTCATTGAAGCAGGTCTCACCGAACAGTGCAGCCTGCTGATCGCCTGCTGATCCGGTGATAGGGATAGGTCCGCCGAAGAGTTCGCTTATGGTATCCCCGTAGTGTGCCGAGCACTCTACAGGCTCAGGAAGCATGCACATCGGTATTCCGAGCAGGTCGCACAGCTCCTCATCCCACTTTAGAGTGTTGATATCGAAGAGCATCGTCCTGCATGCGTTCGAGTAGTCCGAAACGTGGACTGCGCCACCTGTCATCTTCCATATGAGCCAGCTCTCGATCGTGCCGAACAGAAGCTCGCCGCGTTTTGCCCTCTCTCTGACGCCCGGGACGTTGTCGAGGATCCATGCCAGCTTGGTGCCGCTGAAGTAAGGATCGGCAAGCAGTCCTGTCTTGGCGCGGATCATGTCCTCATGCGGCTTGAGCTTGGCAGCATAGTCAGCGGTTCTTCTACACTGCCATACGATAGCGTTGTATACTGGCTCACCGGTCTCCCTGTCCCACACTACTGTGGTCTCTCTCTGGTTTGTGATGCCGATGGCCGCGATGTTCTTGTATGTGAGCCTTGCCTTGAGAAGGGCCTCCTGTGCTGTTCCCATCTGCGAAGCCCATATCTCCATAGCGTCGTGCTCGACCCAGCCCTCGCGCGGGAATATCTGGGTGAACTCTCTCTGTGCGACACTTATGATGTCGCCCTTCTTGTCATATATGATAGTTCTTGAACTCGTAGTGCCCTGATCGAGCGCCATTATGTACTGCTTCATCAGAATCTCCTTTTCATCTGCTGTCTGCCGGTCCGCGGAGGATATCCGGGCAGATCAATTCCATTACTGGTTTAATTGTACTAAAAAAAGGGTGCCTTTGCACCCTTCTATACAAACAGCGACATTATGCCGTTGCTGATGTCGACGCCCTTCTCTGTGAGCCTCAGACCCAACTCATCGATGACAAGCAACCCCTGCGCCGCGTACTCTTCAGTCTCTTCTCGTGATTCAGCGAATACTTTCCAGAAGAGCTCATCTGCACTCATATCCTCTGCTCCTGCGATCACTCCTGATGCAGTACTTCCCTGTTCTGAGGCAAGAAGATATGCAGCTTTGGCCTCTTCATACGTTATGCCTTCCCTGCGCCTGAGCCCTGTGAAAACAGCCTCGCTGATGTTGTCGAAAGCCGAGTTGATCTTCTCCTCCATCACCGGCAGCTGATCCTCTGCGAGGTTCCTGAAGTATTCCTCCATGTCGTCAGTGTTCCGGTATCTGACGCCGTCCATGAATCCGCTGGCTCCGAGTCCGAGACCTATATAGTTGTCCAGACTCCAGTACAGCGAGTTGTGCTGTGAACGGTACGGGCTGCGGCCGCTGCCATCCTCCAGGCGGGCAAAATTACTGATCTCATAGTGCTCATACCCCGACCCGCGGAGGAGTTCTATGATGCGGTGGTATGTCTCTCTGTCCTCTTCATCAGGGACCTCGCTGATCATGCCCTGCTCCGCCATCTCGTAGAAAGGCGTGCCTTCCTCGAGCTGGAGGCTGTAGCAGGATATGTGTTCAGGTCTGAGGTCAATTATCTTCCTCGCATCCTCCAGCGCATCCTCAGTGGATTCGCCCGGGACCGAGAAGATGAGGTCAAGATTGATGTTATCGAATCCGAGCTCCCTTGCGATGTTCACATCCCTTACGACATTCTCCGCCGTGTGGATCCTGCCGAGCATATGGAGCCTCACATTGTCCATCGACTGCACTCCCATCGACAGCCTGTTTATCCCCATCGACCTGTACGCGATGAGTTTTGCCCGCACCACCCTGTCCTTGATGCCGAGTGTGCCCGGATTGGCCTCGATGGTTATCTCCGCATCAGGCAGCACGTCAAAATTCCGCCTTATAGCCTTCATGATGAGTGACATGAGGGAAACATCCATTATCGAAGGTGTTCCGCCTCCGAAGTAAACTGTGCTGATCTGACCGCTGAATCTCCTGCCGGCCAGCTCTATCTCGTGCATGAGTGCGTTCGCATAGTCCCTGCGCACGCTTTCGTCCGCATTAAAAGAAAGAAAAGCGCAGTAATTGCACTTTTTCACGCAGAACGGGAAATGTATGTATAAGCCTGTTTTTCTGTCCATTTCAGTCTTCACCTATGCTGCCATAGGCCTTTCTGTCGAAATAATTGTTGACCACCCGGATAAGCGCTCCGGCAAGCCATGTGATGAGGCACAGCCCGGCGAAAATAACGAGTCCCATCGGCAGGCCCCAGGAACACCATGACCGTCATGAAGGTCAGCGCCACGGAAACGGTCGCCATGTACTTGATCTTTTCGGCCGCCTGTGAGGATTCCCTCCCTGCCGCGATCCATATAATGCAGGCAGTGCCCTCGAATATGTTCGAGAGCACTGTAAAAAACTTGAGACTTGCAAGCCCTGTATCGGTCAGCATTCCCCCGTTTGAGAACACCATTACAAGCCATGCACCGATAGAGGCGAGAGCTATAACTATATTAAGTCCGATCCTGAACCTGCTTCTGTTCATCTACCTTCCGTCATCAAGCTTGAGAACTTCAGTGAATGCCTCCTGCGGCACTGTTACAGTACCGAACTGGCGCATCCTCTTCTTACCTGCTTTCTGCTTCTCTAGCAGCTTCTTCTTACGCGATACGTCGCCGCCGTAACATTTTGCCAGTACGTCCTTGCGGTAAGCCCTTACTGTCTCACGCGCGATTATCTTCTGCCCGATAGCCGCCTGGATAGGAACTTCGAACTGATGGCGCGGGATGATGTCCTTGAGCTTCTCGCATATGCCGCGGCCCTTGGCCATAGCTTCCTCTTCAGGCACGATGGTGCTGAGAGCATCGATGAGCTCGCGGTTCAGAAGGATGTCCAGCTTGACCAGCTTAGCCGGCTGATATCTCAGGAATTCGTAGTCGAGAGAAGCATATCCTCTTGTCCTGGACTTGAGTGCGTCGAAGAAGTCATAGATTACTTCGTTCAGCGGCATCTCATAGTGGAGCTGTACTCTTGTCTTGGTCAGGTACTCCATGTGGATCATGTTGCCGCGCCTGTTCTGGCAAAGTGACATGATGCTGCCTACGAACTCGTTAGGCGTCATGATGTCGGCCTTGACGATAGGCTCCTCAATGTGTGCAATGTCAACTGGGTTAGGCAGGTTGGACGGGTTCTGGATATCGAGAACCGTGCCGTCCTTCATGACTACCTTGTATACTACTGAAGGCAAAGTCGTTATGACATCGAGGTCGAACTCGCGCGCGAGTCTCTCGGTGATGACGTCCATGTGCAGCAGACCGAGGAATCCGCAGCGGAATCCATAGCCGAGAGCTGCGGAGTTCTCAGGCTCAAAGTTGAAAGCGGCATCGTTGACCTGGAGTTTTTCCAGAGCGTCCTTGACGTTCTCGTACTTCTCGCCTTCTGCCGGGAAGATGCCGCAGTATACCATTGACTGCGCCTTCTTGTATCCTTTCAGCGGTGCATCCGTAGGATCTGATGCAAGTGTGATGGTATCACCGACTCGCGCGTCAGCTACCTGCTTGATGCTGCCGCAGATGTATCCTACTTCGCCTGCCTGCAGTTCGTCTGCAGGGACCGTTCCCGGTATGCAGTATCCTACTTCGGTGACTTCGTAGTTCTTGCCTGTATTCATCATACGGATGGTGTCGCCCTTCTTCACCCTTCCGTCGAAAATTCTTGTATAGATGACTACGCCCTTGTAGCTGTCATAATACGAGTCGAAAATGAGCGCTTTAAGGCGTCCGTCAGGGTCTCCCTGCGGAGCAGGTATAGTCTCGACAAGCTTCTCAAGCATCTCGTCGATTCCCATTCCGGTTTTGGCAGAGATCTCCGGGGCCTCGGATGCGTCCAGCCCGATGATGTCCTCGATCTCAGCCCTTGCGTCGTCCGGACGCGCCGAGTCGAGATCCATCTTGTTCAGCACCGGGAGGATCTCGAGGTCCTCGTCGAGAGCAAGATAAACGTTTCCGAGCGTCTGGGCCTCTACACCCTGAGTCGCATCAACGACGAGGACCGCCCCGTCGCATGCAGCCAGCGACCTTGACACCTCGTAATTGAAATCCACATGACCCGGAGTATCGATCAGGTTCAGAATATACTCCTGACCGTCCTTAGCCTTGTAGCTGAGCCTTGTCGTCTGCAGCTTGATGGTGATGCCGCGCTCACGCTCGATATCCATATTATCAAGATACTGCTCCTTCATATCACGCTTGTCGACAAGCCCCGTCTTCTCAATAAGACGGTCAGCCAGAGTCGACTTACCGTGATCGATGTGAGCAATAATACTGAAATTTCTGATGTTGTCTAAATAACTCATTCTGTCCTCTTTAATCTGTTTTTCTGAGCCTTCCGGACACAGCAGTTCCGTCAGTGCTCATACATAGTTATTTTCGCATGCGGCAAGCCGCCTTGTCAACTTGAGGAATGTGTCAGGATAGTGTCAACTTTCTGTGGAGTTTTCAATTGACTCCTAATGTTTGTAAAAGAATGTGGGTATGCCAGCGGCTCTCAAAGCGTGCGCGAGAGC
>OMZI01000007.1 GCA_900315485.1 uncultured Eubacteriales bacterium
TCCAGGTACTTGCCGTCCTTGTTCTGGACTGTGAACTTCAGTGCGCCGTTGAACTCTTCCTCTGTGATGTTATCGCCGTCGACTGTCTTCGTGATAACGAGGTCACCCTTCTTCTTCTCATAAGTGTCCTTCAGTTCGACTGTTGCAGTCCCACCGTTTGTTACAGTGCCTTCACCGGATGTAGTACTCTGTGCAGCGACCAGATTATATCCCTCAACAGCGCTGTTTGTCTCTGTGACCGTGTACTTGCCCCCTACTACATTCTCAAAGGTCTTGGTGTACTTGCCATCTGTTCCCTTTACGAAGCCGCCGTCCTTAAGCGTCAGCTCTACCGGCTCATCACTCAGCTTACCGTCTTTATCCAGGTACTTGCCGTCCTCGTTCTGTACGGTGAACTTCAGTGCGCCGTTGAACTCTTCCTCTGTGATGTTGTCGCCATCGACTGTCTTCGTGATGACAAGGTTGCCCTTATTTGTAGTGTTTTCAAACAGAACATCTTCTGGGCTCTTATCCGCTACAGCTGTTAATGTGCCTTTTCCGTCATCAGTTACAGTTACGGTTACAATAACTGCATCACTATCATAAGTGAACTTTCCGGAAGTTCCGGCATTTTCTGTTATTTTATAGTAATGCTTCTTCCCTGATGCGGAGGCATCTGATGCAGTATACTTTATTTTATCGAATGTTACATTTCCGTTTGCATCATTCTTCTTTGTATCTGTATATACAGTTTCTCCCTCTCCTGGAGTAATTGGAGTGCCTTCAGCATCTTCGACCTCTGTCAAAGTGAAACTAAATGCATCAGCGTCCGGTTTCTTTTCATCCAGTAATTTAGAAGCTCCAAGTTGAATTTCAGTTTCAGCATCATAATGGTTGAAAACATTTCCGAAAGTATATTCCTCACCGGACACTTCAATTGGTCTGACATTGTTTTCCGGATTGCCAGCCTGTACGTCTTCAGCTGTCTGGTATCTATAGTATGTCATATCGAACATGATGGCATCATCAATCATATAAGCATGCAGCTTGATATTGATCTGTCCGTCCCAGTTTGTGACACCATTAGCACTGCTTCCGGTCTCATCTTCTTTAATGACATAATAGAAATCTCCATTCGGCTGATTTTCTATCATCTCCTTCGTGAATTCAATTGAGGTAAAATTCACGGTTGCATTATCGCTGTTCTTAACAGTTTCTATTTTTTGGCCTACAGTAAAGTTGCTATCTGCATTGTAGAGCGAAAAATCGAACTTTCTTCCTCCTAATCCAATCTCCTTTCCATCTTTATCTTTGAGTCCCTTATAATTAGTGAACCTAAGTTTTCTGGATATTCCGCTTTGTGGTACATAATGTCTGTCTCTGTAGATAAAGTGGAATTCACAACCATCAGTTGTAACAGTTCCCCCACTTACAATCCAGCCAGCACTTGTTCCTGTAACATCAACATTTCCTCTTGGAACAAGGAAAACGCCCGCAGCTGTATTGAGATCAACCGCTGTAGAGTTAGGTACATTCCAGATTATTTTCTGAGCTATCTGCTCATCTATTCGCACATTTCTAGCTTCATTCTGTCCGCTTGGGCTGTAAGATCCATAGTTATCGTCTTTTGTATCCATACTCTCGCCAGGGAGTGTGACTATCATTTGTTTAATAGACACTGGTTTCTCCCCCATAATATTTACAACGATAACCTGATCCGGTTTTTTATGCACATGAAATGATTTCTGCATCCCGATTACGGTTCTGATCATTGTATAGTCTGGCGTATCCGGAATGTTAAGGTATATTACAGCATCATCATCGTATGAAGTAGTATCAACTACCAGCTGGTTCTGATCCGGTATTACATCATTAGTCAGATCTATTGTTGTAGAGTGACTGCTCATTGTGTCAGACTTGCTCTGAACACCTGTTATCATGGAATCAATGTTATTGTTTATTGCTGTAACCGGCTGGAATATATAATTAAGGGTAGATTTGTCAGTTTCAACAGTAATATAATCATTTACCTTATCTTTATAATCATTTGGTAAATATATGTCATAAGTAACATTTTCACCTTGGTACGTACTTTGTCCAAACCGCATCTTTTTCCCGGTTATACTTCCAACCTGATACGGAACGGTACATGTCCCGGCAAGGTCCGGTTCACCGTCGATACCTTGTGTGTTTTCATATTCTTTTACGGCAAAGTTAGTCTGCTGGTGGTTCTTCTGAATATACTTATCTGCAACAATTCCATACTCAACTGCACGACCTAATGCAAGGCTGTAGTTTACACTACTTTTAGTCGTATCCGTATCATGGAATTTGTCCGAATTTGTATCAATTGCAACAATAGAAAAGCCATCGAGAGTAAACTCCGCAGAATTTGCAGAATCCAAAGAAATACTTGAATCAACTGTCTCAAGTCTTATATCTTTTACCTCTATTTCTGTAGCATCTGAAGTTGAATCGTACTTATCCCTGACAGAATCAACAAGAGGCAGGTGAATAATATTCACATCGTCAACTTTTTCTGCCCCGATCTCATTCTCCAGCTGACCTTTCTTGAATGTCATGCTGACCTTTACCTTGCCCTCTTCCGGCTGTACTTCGGTCTTCTTACCGTCTTCATTTACAATGAAGGCAATATCATAGAGAAGTGTATTGTCATCTGTGTACGATGATTCTTCTGAGCCCTTGTTGAGAGCTGCCATATAGGCATCATAATTGTAGCCATCTGTATCCTTGGTTACAGGTGTTACAACAAGCTCGGCTTCATCAGGAACTGCGGACGGATCACTGAGAGTCGCAGTGACTTTGATCTGCTTGTCACTGTAGACATATTCAGTTTTCTTATCTGCAGGTCCGGCATCTTTTTCCTCTTCCGCAGCTTCAGCGTCTGTCTTAGCTTCTGCTGCTTCTGATTTCTCCGCGCCCTCGCCTTTTTCCTCATAGGCATTGTCAGCGTTCTCTTCTTCGAGATCTGAGTCATTTGCCCCGGCCTGGCTCTCGGCAGGATCTGTCGCCTCTTCTGCTACATCTCCCGTTTCCGTAGTCTGCAGCTCTTCGCTGACTTCCGGTTCAGCTTCATTAGCTGCCCATACAGCCATCGGGATACTGCTGTTATAGGTCAGCAGCATTGCCGCGATCATGAGTATGGATAAAAGTTTTGCTCCACTACGTTTAGTTGACATCTTTCTTTCCTCTTCTGATATTTTTCTGCAATGCAAAAACAGGTTGCGCGCATAACATACTTTTGCATACTGCGCTATTATCTAAATCTTACCATCTGTATAGAAACGCTACAAATAAAAAAATTGGTCAAACCCTTGAAATTCCAACGTTTTTAATAGACTCTTTTCAAAATTCGTCAAGTTTCGATACTTTTTACCAGTTTCGGCGTTTTGTTTGATTCTACAAGCCACATACAGCACCCATTCCGCAATAAAACAAAAATGGCATTACAAAAGGCCCGGCGGACCGGGCCTCTGTATCTTTCAGTTCAGAAGCAGTGCTTCAGCTTCAGCTTATGCCTCTGCCTTTGCAGCCTTCTTGCCTTCTCTTGCTTCTCTTCTGGTCTCGTAATCACTGACGATCACTGCAGCAGACAGGTCGCCTACTACGTTGATGCCTGTACGTCCCATATCGAAGATACGGTCAACGCCGGCAACAAGTGCGATACCTTCAACAGGCAGTCCTACAGACTGGAGTACCATAGCGAGCATGATCATGCCGGCACCAGGTGTTCCTGCTGTACCTACGGAAGCGAGTGTTGCTGTAAGTACGATCGTCAGCATCTGGCCGAATGTCAGCTGGATGCCGAAGCAGCTTGCGATGAAGATCGCGCATACACCCTGATAGATAGCAGTACCGTCCATGTTGATGGTAGCGCCGAGCGGAAGTGTAAAGCTTGCTACGTCTCTGCGGGCACCCATCTTCTCAGCACACTCCAGGCTGACCGGCAGTGTTGCGATCGAGGATGTGCTTGAGAAAGCGAACAGGAATGCAGGGAATGCACCCTTGATGAACTTGATCGGATCCATATGTCCGAGTGTTTTTACTGCGATCGAGTAAGTGATCAGTGCGTGTGTGAAGTAAGCAAGGTAAGCTGTCAGAAGTACCATTGCGAGTGATCCGAGAACTGCAGGACCATTCTCTGCAACTACAGGAGTGATCAGGCAGAATACTGCGATCGGTGTTACCTTGATGATACCCTTCATGATGACCATGAATACTTCATAGCAGCTGTCGATCCATTCCTTGAATGCCTGTGACTTCTCACCTGCGATGATGATTCCGAATCCTACGAAGATCGCGATCACGATGATCTGCAGCATCGAGGAGTCAACCATCGGCTGGAAGAGGTTGGACGGGAAGATGTTTACGATCGTGTCCATGAAGCTTGTAGGCTCTGCTGCCTCATAAGCGAGGTCAGATGTCTGGAGAACCTTATATGTGCCCTTGAACAGGTTCGCAAAGATAAGTCCGATAGTGATAGCGATAGCTGTTGTGCAGAAGTAATAGATGATGGTACGGAGACCAATCGTTCCTACCTTCTTGATGTCCGACAGTGAAACAACACCCTGAACGATCGAAGTGATTACGATAGGCACTACGATGAACTTAAGAAGATTCAGGAAAATAGTTCCGATCGGCTTGATGTAGGATACGGTAAACGCAACAGCATTCTCTCCTGCGGACAGGAAGATGAGTCCGGCTACGATACCAAGGCCCAGGGCGATGAATATCTGCAGCGGCAATGATTGTTTGATTTTCTGCATACTCTTTACCTCTCTCTGTTAAAACCCTAGAAATAACCTTTGAAACCTCTCAATAACGTACTCCCGGTCTGAGCTGTGCTCCTGCCTCCCGTATTGCGGCTCCCGCCAGGACAGATGTAGGATCGATACAGTCGTCCTCATACAGCCCCATAATGTCGAATGCCACCGGAAGTTCGGTGCAGGCGAGCAAAACCGCTGTCGCGCCCCTTGCTCTGAGACTGCTGCAGATCGCAGCCATCTCATCATGCGGCAGCTGTGCAGGATCAAGTATGCCTCTCTTGATATAGTCATATACCAGAGACATCACCGTCTTCTGCTGCTCATCATCCGGATATATAGCCGAGATGCCCTCCGCGCGAAGAGCCTCTTCATAGAGGCCGCTCTGCACGGTGCCATCTGTAGCCAGAACCGCTGCTGTCTCAACGTCCATCTCCTTAAGAAGACGGGCCGTCTCAGCAGGCATGTTCAGGAAAGGTATGCCGACTTCACACTCCAGTGCCGGGATGAACCAGTGCGCTGTGTTGCAAGGCATTATCAGAAAGTCCGCTCCGATAGACTCAAGGCGCTTTGATGCAGCCAGGAGCTCCGGCACCGGATTCTCTCCGCCGTGGAGTATGGCGGCTGTGCGGTCAGGTATATTTACATTCGAGTCGATAAGAAGATGGATGTGCTCCTGATCGCAGTCAGCGTCAGTCATGTCAGTTATCTTCTTCATGAGATCCGCTGTTGCTGCAGGCCCCATCCCGCCTACGATACCGATCGTCTTATACATCCGCCGCATGTCCTTTCCTGTGAGATATAACTTATTCCTATACTTAATTTAACACATTGTATGCAATTTGCCAAATTCGCAGACCACATGATGATCCATCTGTTGGTCCCGCATACACTTTTATCCATGTAGAGGACCACTACTTCACCAACATCGCGATGGCAGCGGCAAACTATTTCACAAGCTTTGCAATTGCCTCAGCGCACTTTACGCACTTCTCTTTTGAGATGGATGCGATGGATACTCTGATGCCCTTAGGCAGTGCGAGGCAGTAGATGTCCTGCTCCTCGAGCTTTGCACATACCGATGCAGCGTCGTCACATGCAACGGTTACGAAGAAACCTGCGCTGAACGGTACGCACTTCACGCCGTTGTCGTTCAGGGTCTTCTCGAAGACTCTGCCTCTTTCGAGAAGCATGTCTCTGTATCCCCTTCTCTCCTCGTCGACCTTGGCCAGAAGTTCAGGATCGCTGTAGATCCTGCCCATTGCTACCTGTGCGGAGCGGTTGCAGTTGGACCATGTCGCACGTGCCATGTACTCGGAAGCTCTCTTGAACTCCTCTGCCGTCTCCTCATCATGAGCGACGCATACGATGGCTCCGCATCTCATGCCGTAAGCTGTGAGAGTCTTGGATGCGCTGTAGCCGTAGATCGTGAGAACGTTGCTGCCGAGCTCCTCAAGCATCGGCATAAATGCTCTTACCTCGTCATCCTCGCCTGCATAGTCGATGTATGCGACGTCGAGGAAGAGGACTACTTTGCACTTTGCGGCATTGACGATCCTTATTACATTGCTCCAGTCCTCAAGGGACAGTGAGTAGCCTGTAGGATTGTGCGCCGGTGTGTTGATCATCAAGATGACCTGATCCTGCTTCTCAGCGAGAGCGTACAGCTGCTTCTCAAGATCAGCGCTGTCGAACTTTCCGTCTTCATCGAAGAATCTGAAAGTCGCCAGATTGCGGCCGTTCTCACTGCAGATGTTTCTGTAGTTAGCCCAGCACCAGTCATGAGTCAGAACGCTGTCGCCGAAGTCCGAGTAGTTCTCTATAACGTTGGTGATGCTGCCTGTTCCGCCAGGTGTAGCGCATACGCGTACGAATCCCTTCGGCTGGAACTTTCCGAAGAGAGCCTTCTGAACGGCTTCCTTGAATGCAGGGGTTCCTGCGATAGGAGCGTACTCTGCATAGTCAGCAGGCCCGAGAGTCTTGATGGCATCCATTACAGATGACATTACTACGAGATCTCCGTTGTCATCCAGAAGAGCGCCGATAACGGCGTTAATGACAGCATCCTTGCCCTTTTCGGCAGTCGCAGCCTTGGCGCGTCCGTTAAGAGCGAATACTTTGTCAGCAACAGGAATAGTCCTGCCGTTTTCCTTTACAAAACCCATTTTTATCACCTCGCTTATTAGTAATATACTGCGTAATCGAACCGGTGTGCTGCCGCGGCCCGTATCTCAATTACGCCGGATATGCTTTGTTCTTCATGTCGATCGCATCAGGATCAACCTTGTTCCTGAGCGCGGCTCTTCTCTTGAAGTACTCTATAGCAACAGGTCCGAAGAGTGCGTATGTCAGCACGTCCTCCTCCTGCTCCTTGTAGTCTCCAATCTCCTCTTCCATCTTGGCCATTTCAGGCTCGAGGAGGTCTGCAGGTCTGCAGGAAATGATCTCCGAAGGGTCGATCCTGGCCAGAACTTCAGGATTCATAGGCAGCGGAGTCTGTCCGTACTTGCCTCTGAGGATCTCCTGTGTCTCCTTGGAGAGGATCTTGTATCTCTCGCCCATCAGGACGTTCAGTACAGCCTGTGTACCTACGATCTGTGATGACGGTGTTACCAGCGGCGGCATTCCGAGGTCGTTTCTTACACGAGGGACCTCCTGCAGTACGTCCATGTACTTGTCCTCTGCATTCTGGTCCTTGAGCTGTGATACGAGGTTGCTGAGCATTCCGCCCGGCACCTGATAGATCAGTGTCTTGATGTCTGTTCCGAGGACCTTGGTGTTCATGAGGCCGCTCTTAAGGGCGTTGTCCCTTACTGTCTGGAAGTGGGCAGCGATCTTCTCGAGCTTGCTCATGTCGAGACCTGTGTCTCTGTCCGATCCCTTGAACGTCTCGACCATTACCTCTGTTGACGGCTGGCTTGTACCGCCTGAGAACGGCGAGATAGCTGTGTCGATGCAGTCAACTCCTGCCTGTGCAGCGCAGTAGTAAGTGATAGGTGCTACTCCGCTGGTGCAGTGTGTGTGCAGGTGGATAGGGATCTCAACATTGGCCTTGAGCATGCTTACCATCTCGGTAGCAGCTGCCGGAACCATGAGTCCTGCCATGTCCTTGATGCAGATGGAGTCAGCACCCATGTCCTGGATCCTCAGAGCGAGGTCCTTCCAGTACTCCGGTGTATACGGCTCGCCGATCGTATATGCCATAGCTACCTGTGCATGTCCGCCGTAAGCCTTGGTCGAATCGACCGCAGTCTTGAGGTTTCTGAGGTCGTTCAGTGCATCGAATATCCTGATGATATCGATACCGTTGTCGATCGATTTTTTGACAAAATAGTCGACTACGTCATCCGAATAGTGTCTGTATCCGAGGATGTTCTGGCCTCTCAGCAGCATCTGAAGTCTGGTGTTAGGCATAGCATCTCTCAGCTTTCTGAGTCTTTCCCACGGATCCTCATCGAGGAATCTGATGCAGGCATCGAATGTAGCGCCGCCCCAGCACTCTACTGCGTCATAGCCGACGCTGTCGAGAAGAGCAAGTGCCGGTTCCATGTCGCTGAAAGGCATTCTGGTCGCTATCAGTGACTGCTGTCCGTCTCTTATTGCAGTCTCCATTATTTTAAGTTTATTTCCCATTTCTGATCCTTTCTTACACTCCGAAGATCGCCATGAATACTCCGGCTGCTACTGCTGTTCCGATAACGCCTGCTACGTTAGGTCCCATGGCATGCATGAGAAGGAAGTTGGTAGGGTCTGCTTCAGCACCGACCTTCTGCGAAACTCTCGCTGCCATCGGCACTGCGGATACGCCTGCCGAACCGATGAGCGGATTGATTTTGCCTCCCGTAAGCTTGCACATGAGCTTGCCGAAGAGGACTCCGGCAGCTGTTCCGAACGCAAAGGCTATGAGTCCGAGTATTACGATCTTGATCGTTGTCCATTTGAGGAAAGCTTCAGCGCTGGTCGTAGCTCCTACTGATGTTCCGAGCAGGATTACTACGATGTACATAAGAGCGTTGGATGCTGTTTCCTGCAGCTGCCTTACTACTCCGCTCTCCCTGAAGAGGTTGCCGAGCATCAGCATTCCGATAAGCGGCGCTGTCGAAGGCAGGAGTGTACATACGATTATTGTTACGATGATAGGGAATATTATTCTTTCTCTCTTCGATACATCCCTCAGCTGCTCCATCTTGATCTTGCGCTCCTTCTCTGTGGTCAGAGCTCTCATGATAGGCGGCTGGATGATCGGTACGAGAGACATGTATGAATAAGCCGCTACGGCGATCGGTCCCATCAGCTCTCTCTGCCCCAGCTTCATGGCCAGGAAGATCGAGGTCGGGCCGTCTGCGCCTCCGATGATACTTACGGCTGCTGCCTGGGCATCATTGAATCCCATCAACATTGCCAGGAAGAACGCACTGAATACTCCGAACTGGGCCGCCGCTCCGAGGAGGAAGCTCTTCGGGTTGGCGATGAGCGGTCCGAAGTCCGTCAGCGCTCCTACTCCGAGGAATATGAGTGACGGCAGTATCGTCCATTCATCCAGCATGAAGAAGTAGTACAGAAGTCCTCCTTCTTCCATGATCGGCGGGTACAGGTTAACGAGCATCATGCCGAAGGATATCGGAAGGAGAAGGAGCGGCTCATACTGTTTGACGATGGCCAGATACATCAGCCCCAGGGCAACTGCTATCATCAGAACGTTGCCGAGGGAGAGGCTGAAGAAGGCCGTCTGGTGAGCCAGATTGGATAAGGTTTCTCCCATGATGTTCCTCCTATGCTACGTATGCTACTGTCTGTCCTGACGAAGTGCTGTCACCTTCAGATACAACGATCTTGCTGACTGTGCCGTCCTTAGGCGCAACTACAGGGATCTCCATCTTCATAGCCTCGAGGATCAGGATGGTGTCTCCCGCCTTGACGCTGTCGCCTTCCTTGGCGACGACCTTGAAGACTTTGCCCGATGTTCCGCAGACTACAGGAGCACCGCTTCCTGCTGCCGCACTCTTAGGTGCTGCTGCCGGCTTTGCCGCTGGTGCTGCAGCTGCTGAAGGCTGAGCCTGTGCGCCGGATCCGTCTTTCTTTTCTACTTCTACTTCGAACTCCTGTCCGTTTACTCTTATGATGTATGTCTCCATGTTGCCCTCCGTACGTTCCTGACAATGTATTCTTCTTCGTTTCCGGCATTCTGATCCTTGATGAACTGATGTACCGCCGCTGTGATGGCTGCTATCATCTCAGGCGTGATGCCGTCTTCATCTGCCGCAGGCGCTGCCTCTGCCGCAGGTGCCGCTTTCGGCTTTTCCCTGCAGAGGATGCCCATGATCCAGATGCATATGGATATGAAGATCAGTATCGCGAACACCGTCCCCATACCCAGCACTGTATCGACCAGTGCTATTCTTACAATTTCCTGAAAACTCATGCGATCACCTACCTGCTGTTAATGAACGTCTGAAGAGCTCCGATGAGGTACTTCCTGGATTCTTCAGGTGCGATGACTTTGTCGGCAAAACCGTGTCTTGCCAGTGCGAGAGCGTTGGTCTGCGAGTCACGGAACTGCTGCTCCAGTTCAGGTGTCCACTTTCCGAAGATGACCTCGGTGGCCTGTCTCGGGTCGACGATGCTGATGTCTGCGCTGTCCCACATGAATACGTAGTCAGCTCCGAGTCCCTTGGAGTTCAGCATACTGTAAGCACTTCCGACTACAGTGCCCGTGATCAGGTTGATCTTAGGAACTGTCGCATTGATGAATGCGTTGATAAGTCTTCCGGCTGCACTCGGCATGAACTTCTCGCTCTCCGACTTGGTATCATATCCTTCTGTGTCCGTAATGGTCAGGATCGGAATATTGAACTTGTTGCAGAAGTTGACGAGCCTTGCAGCCTTGTCGCATCCTGCTGCTGTGATCCTCTTCTCTCCGTCTACCGCGTTGCAGGCGGCGACCCCGATGATCTGGCCGGCGATCCTGATGAATCCGGTGATCATGTCCTCGCCCCTGTCCTTGGCGGTCTCAACTACCCTGTGGTTGTCCGAGATGTCGTCGAGGATGGCTCTTGCATCGCCGAGCTTGTATCTCAGGTCAGGGCATACTCTGTTCAGTTCTTCATCGCTGATGTCCTTGATGTACGGTGCAAAATCCGTGCTGGCAGGAAGGATACGGATGAGTCTCCTTATCCTCTCAACGATCTCTTCCCACTCGTATGTACCGTCATCGTTGGCCTGGATGTACGGGTTGTTTCCGATAGCATTGGCTACGACACCCTGCGGGTTAACGAATATGCTTCCCTTGTCCTTTTCAAGGAAGACAAAATCCGCGAGCTCTGCGGATATGGACATTCCGCCTCCGCACTGTCCGATGACAGCCATGAGCTGCGGGATCTTCTTCGATGCCTCCGACTGCCTCTTGTACAGCTTTGCAAACTGATAGAGTCCGTCGAGTCCTTCTTCTATACGGAAGCCCGCGCAGTCGAGAAGTCCGATGATCGGAGCCCTTGCCTTTATGGCGTGCTCGTACAGATCTACTAACTTCCTGCCGTGCTGCTCGCCGAAGGTTCCTCCCATGACCTCATTATCCTGCGCAAAAATAAAAACGAGGTTGCCTTCGACCGTGCCGTAACCGGTTACCACACCATCGGATTCAACAACCTCATCCGGATGGTAGAACTCAGTATACCTGGCCGATACATGCTCCCCGATCTCCATAAAACTGCCCGGATCCAGGATATCGATTACCTTGGAAATGGCAGTCGTTCTTTCATCACTTGGTCTGACTTGCATGTCGCCCTCCTTATATCAAGGCTATTTATTGCGTTTAAAAGTTGACATTATTTTATACCGCATATAGAGTATAATCAAATATGAATAATGGTATGAATGCTATATTATTGTTCTTATATGTATACAGCGCGTTCAGCTTACCCTGCTCGCGTCCTCGAAATGCCGCACATCCTTATGGCATTTCTGCGGAATACTCGCAGTGCAAGCTGAACATGCTGATGACAAAGATGACACATAAAGGAAACCGGCAATGGATATATTCAGGAAGAAAGAAATAGTAACTGCTATATATAAGGAAGGTGGATTCTCGAAGGCGGCCAAGGCTCTGCACATTGCTCAGCCTTCTCTCAGTGTCATGGTCTCGAATATAGAAAAGGAGATCGGTGCCAGGCTGTTTGACCGGAGCACCTCTCCGGTGCGTCTCACGCAGATCGGTGAGAAGTATCTCGAATGCTGCGGCAACATATCCATGATCGAAGAGGACTTCATCAGCTATGTCAACGACATCAAGGGTATCAAGGTCGGTGAGATTGCTCTCGGCGGAACGACTCTGTACATGTCGAATATCGTCCCGGACATACTGAATGAGTATTCGGTCATGCATCCTTCCATCCACATAAGACTGTATGACTACGACACTCCTGCACTCATCAGCATGCTTCTGAGCGGTGAGCTTGATATCGTAATAGATAACCTTCCGTCGGAAAACGAGCAGCTCGCAGGCCATTATCTCGGAACGGAATATCTGCTGATCGCCATACCGAAGAGCTTTGCAGTCAACGTAAAGCTCGAAGAGAATGCATACTCCTTTGAGGAGATAACAGCCGGGAAGCATACCGAGAACATCCATCCAGCGCTCGACTATTTCAGGCCGCTGACAAAGCAGCCGTTCATCCTCCTTCAGGATGGCTTCGACACACGCAGAAGATGCGATGCAGTGTTCAAGGACTACGGTGTCAGAATCGATCCGGTATATGAACTGAACCAGCTGTCAAGCGCTTTCGGTATGGCAGCTTCAGGCCTCGGCATTACTGTCGTCAGCGACACTCTTATCAGGCACTCCCCTAACTGGGGCAGCCATATGCTCTACTACTCAGTAAACCACAGTGAATTCATCCGTGATGTGTGCTATTACACCAGAAAGCACAGGATGCTATCCCTCGCTCTCGAGGAGTTCATAGATATCAGCAGAGAGCTGCATCCTTTCACTCAGAGCCTGCCGCTCTGATAATAAATTAACCACTGAAGCAATAGTTAATGGCGTTATCCTTAATTAAATTAAGTGGACGGGCGATTATTCGCTCTTTTTTATCATATTGTGCAAAATTATTGAAAGTATTAACGGCTTAAAGTATATATTTTTCAGAAAGAAGCACCGCTTCATTTCGATCATTAACGACAATATTTCATTTTTCAGCAGAGGTGATATCAATGAGCATAAGCGCAGACAAGAAGAGTTTCTTCAAGATCAATCCCGCTATCGTTGAGGACAGCCAGGAGACATACACGATCCAGGAGAACTACAAAGAGACTTACGGTCTCGATGCTCTCGGACTCGCTCCTTCGACAGTGCACCGCAATCTCAGCCCTACCGTTCTCATAGAGAAAGCTATCAGAAACGGTGAAGGAATCCTGACAGATACCGGCGCCCTGGCAGTTACGACCGGCAAATTCACAGGCCGTTCCCCTCACGACAAATACATCGTCGACACCGACGGAGTCCACGACCTCATCAACTGGGGCGATGTCAACCACCCTATCGACAGGAAGGTTTTCGACGCACTCAAAGAGGAGATGATCGATTTCCTCGAGGGTCAGGAAGTGTATATCTTCGATGGCTTTGCAGGAGCTGACCCGCAGCACAGGCGCAAATTCCGCGTCATCAACGAGCTGCCTTCACAGAACCTGTTCATCCGTGACCTTCTAATCAGACCTACAGCAGAAGAACTGGCTACTTTTGGCGAAGCTGACTACACCATCCTCGTGGCCCCTGGCTACAAGTGCAATGCAAAGCGTTACGGCATCCACTCAGAGGCTGCCATCATCATCGACTACGAAGCTCATTTTGCCATAATCGCCGGCTCACAGTACTCAGGCGAGATCAAGAAGACCGTCTTCTCGATCATGAATTTCGCAATGCCTGTCGAGGACAACGTTCTCCCGATGCACTGCTCAGCCAACATGGACCCTGCCACAGGCGAGACTGCAGTATTCTTCGGTCTTTCCGGTACGGGCAAAACAACGCTCTCAGCTGACCCTAACCGCGAGCTGATCGGCGATGACGAGCACGGCTGGTCCGACAACGGCGTATTCAACTTCGAGGGCGGGTGCTATGCAAAGTGCATCGACCTTGAGGAATCCAAAGAGCCTGAGATCTATCGCGCCATCCACTTCGGTTCGGTCCTTGAGAACGTCGTCACCAACGAAGACCACGTTCCGGACTATGCCGACAGATCGCTCACAGAGAACACCCGCGTCGGATATCCTATAGATTTTATCCCTAATGCCAGCAGGGCAGGCCGCGGCGGCATCCCTAAGGTCGTGCTGTTCCTCACAGCAGACGCGTTCGGAGTTCTGCCTCCAATCTCAAAGCTCACAAGAAACGCCGCGATCTACCACTTCGTAACAGGCTTCACAGCCAAGCTCGCAGGTACGGAGCGCGGAGTCAAAGAGCCGCAGCCGACATTCTCCACTCTGTTCGGAGAGCCTTTCATGCCGCTCAAAACCGAGCGCTATGCTGAGATGTTCGGCGAACGCCTTGATGAGTACGGCACACAGGTATATCTTGTAAACACGGGATGGTCAGGCGGAGCATTCGGAACTGGCAGCCGCATCAAGCTTGCTTACACTAGAGCAATGGTAACAGCCGCCCTGAACGGAGACCTTGAGAATGCTGAATACGTCCATGACGACAGATTCAACCTCGAGATTCCTGTCAGCGTCAAGGGAGTTCCTGAGGAGATCATGATCCCTAAGAACACCTGGGCAGATGCAGAAGCGTATGACAGACAGGCCGATGAGCTCGCTGAGATGTTCATCACCAACTTCGAGAAGAAATACCCTGACATGCCTGCCGAGATCTCAGAAGCAGGTCCTGCAAGAAAGTAGCAGCAGTCAGAGCAGACATGCAAAATAAGCATGCACATCAGGCATACAGATCAGGTGCATAACCTGAGACAGAAGAACAGATATTAATCAAGAAAGGAAAAGCCATGAAGAATATAGATGAAATGGACGTTCAGATCCTCAACCTCCTCAAGATGAACGCACGTATGTCACTCAAGGAACTCTCCTCTGAGGTGCATCTGACTACCCCTGCACTCTCTGCACGCATAGACAAGCTCGAAAATGCAGGATTCATCAAGGGCTATCACGCAGATGTTGATCTTGAGAAGATCGGCTACAAGATCAAGGCCTTCATCCAGATGTCCGTACTCCCTGAAGACCAGCGCAAGTTCTACGACTTCATCCAGAAGAAGGACTTCGTTCTCGAGTGCAACCACATCACAGGACCTTATTCCATGCTCCTCAAGGTAGTCACACCGACAACATCCGAGCTCGACACATTCATCGGCGAACTGCAGGAGTTCGGAAGAACCGAGACACAGGTAGTCTTCTCTACAGTACTCGAGAGATTCTAGTATACCCGGCAGACAGAAACTACGTCATCCAAAAATAATACAATTGCAAAAGGCAGATTCCCGTCAGGGTCTCTGCCTTTTCTTATCTACAGCTCATTCTTCATGAGATCTGCGTAGGTCTCTCTCTTTACTACGAGCCTCGCCTTGCCGTCCTTTATCATTATCATCGCCGGCTTCGGGATCCTGTTGTAGTTGGATGCCATCGCGTAGTTGTATGCGCCCGTGGTGAGGACGGCGATGATGTCGCCTCTCTCAGGCTTTGCGATGCTGACGTATTCCGCGACACGGTCGCCGCTCTCGCAGCATCTGCCTGCGATCGTGCATTCGTAGTCTGCAGGCTCGCCTGCTTTGCTCGCATTAAGGACTGTATACTCCGACTTGTAGAGAGCATATCTCGGATTATCGGTCATGCCGCCGTCTACGGTGACGTAGTTGCGGTATCCCTTGACTTCCTTGCAGCCGCCCGTAGTGTACAGGGTCGTGCCCGCATCGGCTATGATGCTGCGGCCAGGCTCCATGTAGATGGCTTCAAACGAGATGCCGTATTTCTCACATGCTGCCTTGAGGTGCTCCGACACTTCCTTGATGCGTGCCGGAATGTCGATCTGCGGGTCCTTCTCGGTGTATCTGACGCCGAAGCCGCCGCCGATATTCAGTATCCTTACAGTAAGACCATAAGCATATTTCATTTTGGCCGCATACTCAGTCAGGATCTCCACCTGCCTGTTGAAGGAATCGCTTTCGAATATCTGCGATCCAACGTGGCTGTGGAATCCCGCGACCTCTATGTACTCACACGAAAGAGCCGTGCGCACGAATTCATCCGCCTGACCCGTATCGATCGGAACGCCGAACTGCGAATCGACTTTGCCCGTATTGATTGCTTCAAGTGTGTGCGGATCAAGTCCACAAGTCAGCCTCAGAAGCACATTTTGAATGACCCCCTGCTCTGAGGCGACTTTATTGAGGACTTCCAGTTCATTCAGATTGTCGACTACAAAATATCCTATCCCCTGTGAGACACCGTATTCGATATCTGCGTCTGTTTTGTTGGTGCCGTGGAAAAACATTTTCGATGCAGGAAAACCTGCAGCGACTGCTGTAAATATCTCTCCCGGTGAAACGACATCAACGCACATCCCCTCAGACTGAACCACCGGGTATATGCCCTTGAAGCACAGGGCTTTGCTCGCGAAAAGCGGAGCAGATTCCGGTCCAAAGTATTCATGCATGGCATTGACGTATGTCCTGCAGTTAGCGCGGATCACATCCTCGTCGAGGACGTAGAGCGGTGTGCCGTATTCAGCAGCAAGCTCGACCGCGTCCAGGCCGCCGATTGCCAGATGCCCTTTTTCGTTTACTGTAAGATTGTTGTATAGCATGTTTTCACCTTTTTGTGACAGTGGGGACGGTTCTGATTGTCATCTTTTTGTGTCAAAAGGGACGGTCCTTTTTTGACGCATTCCGGTTCTGTCTGCAGAAGATGACAAACAGAACCGTCCCCATTGTCATATTAAAGCATGTGTGCGAGCAGCTGTTCTCTTGTATGATGCGACAGGTATGCAGGCGGTACGTCGAAGAGTGTCTTCGCTCCGCACTGACCTTCCTGGTTCATCCTGTAAGCAGCTCTTGCTGCTGCAACGAGGATGCTGCCTGTGAAGAACGGATTGGAGTCGAGGTGGAGAGTGAACTCTACTGTGTTGTTGAACTCTCTGTTTAATCCTGTGCGTCCGCTTCTGATCACGCTGCCGCCGTGCGGAAGTCCGCTGTGATCTCTCTCGAGCTCTTCCTGTGTGATGAAGGTGACTGTTGTGTCATATGGCTCGAAGTAGTCCGGCATTGTCTTGATAGCCTCTTCGATGGCAGCCTTGTCAGCTCCGTCCTCAGCAACTACCCAGCACTCTCTGAGGTGCATCTGACGTGCAGTGAACTCAGGGTGCTCGTTATTTCTCACGCTCTCAAGAGCAGCCTCAACAGGTACAGTGTACTGTCTTGCGTCCTTTACACCCTCGATCCTTCTGATAGCGTCGGAGTGTCCCTGGCTGACTCCGCGTCCCCAGAATGTATAGCTGTCGCCTTCCGGAAGAGCCGAATCTGCGAGGATCCTTGCCAGTGAGAAGTATCCCGGGTCCCATCCGCAGGAGATGATGCCGACCTTGCCTGATGCAGATGCGGCTTCATCTACCTTTGCAAAATGCTCCGGTATGTGATGATGGTTGTCAAAACTGTCGATGACGTTGAACTTTGCTGCAAGCTCAGGTGTCATCCAAGGCAGGTCTGTTGCGCTGCCTCCGCAGATGATTACTACATCGATGTCACCGGCGCATTCTCCGATCTTATCATAAGCGACAACCGGTACACCTGTTACGGTCTGTACTGTTGCCGGGTCTCTTCTTGAGAAAACTGCTACAAGCTCCATGTCCTGCGCCTGTGTTACAGCAGCCTCAACGCCTCTTCCGATATTTCCGTATCCTGCTATTCCTACCCTTATCATTTTGATTCTCCTTTTCGATTCCTGATCTCTGATCCCATTACTGTCCCGTATAGTGTGTCACCGGGGACGGTCCTTGCTGACACATTCCGGCCCTGTCTGCAAAAGATGACAAACAGAACCGTCCCCACTGTCACATTTTTATACACCCTGAGCTCCCCCAAGCTCAGGATATCCGGCTTTTAGTCCGCTACCAGATCGTCCATGTTGTACATGCCGGCCGGTTTGCCTGCAAGGAATCTTGCGGCAGCTACGGCACCGTCTGCAAACAGTGCCCTGTCATGTGCCTGGTGTGTAACTGTGATGGTCTGGGTATTAGTACCGAACATGACCTCGTGAATACCGACTATGTTGCCCATTCTGACTGAATTGATGCCGATCTCATCAGGCTCGCGCTTGCAGTCTCCCGATCTTCCGAGATTGTAGTGGAGCTCAGGTCTTGCCTCTCTTACAGCGTCAGCCAGCATGAGTGCTGTGCCGCTCGGAGCGTCGACCTTTCTATTGTGATGAGTTTCTACGATCTCGATGTCACATGCACCGAACTTCGCAGCGATCTCCTTTACCACTTTGGCCGTGATCGCAACTCCGACAGACATGTTCCCAGACTTGAATACCGGGATGCTCTCAGCCGCCCTGGTGATGCATGCCATCTCCTCTTCAGTCTGGCCGGTAGTACATACGACAACAGGAAGATTTCTCTTTACGCAGTACTCCATCAGGTCGGCAGTCACAGAATGATGTGAAAAATCTATGACCATGTCAGCAGGTCCCTGATATGCATCCATAGTCAGGTAAGCCCCGTCAGCACCAGTCGGTGTGACGCCTGCTATGACCTCCATGTCATCAGTCTTCTCTATGATGCGGGCGAGGACTGAACCCATCGCCCCGTCGATTCCGTTAACAATTACTTTCATCAGGCTATCTTCCTCCGTTTATGCTATTTTACTGAATGATTCCCAGATCCAGCATAGCCTTGCGGAGCCTCTGAAGATTAGCCTCCTCCATGCGGTACAGCGGTGATCTGAGGATAGGATCGCACCAGCCCATCATTGCCAGAGCTTCCTTGACCGGGATCGGGTTGACCTCGCAGAAGAGAGCCTTGACGAGCTCATTGTACTTGCACTGGAGTGCTGCGGAACCTGCTACATCGCCATCCCAGAACTTTGTGCAGATCTCTCTTGTCTCCTTAGGGATGACATTGGAGAGTACCGAGATGACTCCCTTTCCACGATCTTGGAGATGTTGCTGTTTGCTTCCTTGATAGCTGCTACTCCGTCGATCTCGGCGAGCTTGACATATGTTGAAGGCTCTATGTTGAGACCTGTTCTCGAAGGAACGTTGTAAGCGATGATAGGAACATCACTGACACTTGCGTACTCGCTGAAGAGCTTTACAAGACCGTTCTGTGTAGCCTTGTTGTAGTACGAAGTTACGATCAGGCATGCTGCTGCGCCGGCGTCACTTGCGTACTTGGTCAGCTGCTTACCGTATTCTGTGTGGTTGGAGCCGGTTCCTGCGATGATAGGGACTCTGCCGGCTGCTCTTTCTACGGCAAAGCTGATGCATTCCTTGTGCTCCTCGTCGGTAAGTGTCGAACCCTCACCTGTTGTTCCTGCGATGACGAGTGCATCGATGCCCGATTCGATCTGCCAGTCGATCAGTTTGCCGAACTGGTCAAAATTGACTCCGGTCTCTGTCATCGGAGTAATGAGAGCAGTTGCAACTCCTTCGAAAATAGTCTGTGTTCTTGCCATTGTTTGATACCTCCTCATTTTGAATGGTGTTTTCCAAGAATGAGATAAGGCTACCTCTAAGATACTTCAGATACTGCCGTGATTTGTAATAGAAAAAGCAGCCGACACGGATCAGCTGCTCATGACAAATCAAAACAATCTCTGATTTCTTATCATGGATAGCGCTCCGCGTAATCGCGACAGTCGGCCGTATCTTATTCCGTCCGCCCAGATCAGAAAGGGTGCAGCCTTTACATCACTTCGGCGTCAGCCCCTTTCATTTCACCCTCCACTGCACTGATCTCCGGGATCACTACTGATGACGTGACGCGTCCTCTATCTCAATTATTCGCATTTTATTATGTATGTTGAAATATGTCAACGCATATACATCAATATTTTGGTATTTTTCACAAAACACAAGGCATGCGTCCGTATAATTGGTCGCATGCCTTTGATTTCAATCGTTCGCGGCTCCTGCAGCGTGCGCTTAGTCTTTAAGCTGCACTTATTCAGCCTTATAAGCCCCGATCTGCTCTCTGAGCCATCCGGTCCACGCATCGAAGCCCTCTCCTGTCTTGGATGAAAGGAAGAAGATCTTCGCATCCGGATTGAGGCTGTGGACTCTCTCGATGAATGCTTCATCGTCGAATCTGAAGAACTTGCGGGTATCGACCTTGTTTACGATGACTGCCTGGCATACCGTGAACATCAGAGGGTACTTGAGAGGCTTGTCGTCTCCCTCAGGAAGCGAGAGGATCTCGACGTTGACTGTGGCGCCTGTATCCTGCTCAGCTGTGCATACGAGGTTGCCGACATTCTCCATGAACAGGAGGTCGAGGTCCGATGTATCGAACTCGTTAAGTGCCTGCTGTGTCATCGAAGCGTCCATAGCGCACTCTCCGCCTGTGTGGATCTGGATGGAGCGGACTCCTGCCTTGATCATCTTCTCAGCATCCACTGAAGCATCGATGTCTGCTTCCATAACGCCGATCTTGTACTCATCTCTCAGCTCAGCGATGGTCCTCAGGAGAGTCGTTGTCTTGCCCGATCCCGGTGATGCCATGAGGTTGACCATGAATGTTCCGTTAGCCTTATTGCGTGCCCTTACCTCATCAGCGATGCGGTCGTTCATCTCGAACACGCCCATGTTTACGTCAATTACTCTTACAGCACACATTACTTTGCACCTCCCAGAAATTCTTCAGCAGCATTTCTGATCCACGCAGCTGCTTCGTCGAAGCCCTCGCCTGTCTCTGCAGATACTGCGATGACATCAGCATTGGCGTTTCTCATTCTGACGTTCTCAGTGAACTTCTCAAGGTCGAAGTCGAATGCCTCGAGTGCATCGATCTTGTTGACAAGCACCACGTCTGCCTTAGTGAACATCAGAGGGTACTTGAGAGGCTTGTCGTCGCCTTCAGGTACGGACAGAATAACGAGGTCCTTGACTGCTCCGGTGTCGAATTCAGCCGGGCATACGAGGTTGCCGACGTTTTCGAGGATGACGAGGTCGAGATCCTTCGAGCCGATCTCCTTAAGGCTCTGTCTGCTCATGTCCGCGTCAAGGTGGCACATGCCGCCTGTGTGGATCTGTACGGAAGCAACGCCTGCGTTCAGCATAGTTCTCGTATCCACATCACCGTCGATGTCTGCCTCGAGCACTCCGATACGGAAATCGTCCTTCAGCCTCTTGATGAGCTGCAGGATGCTTGACGTTTTGCCAGATCCCGGTGATGACATTATATTCAGATAAAAGGTCTTCTCATCCAGAAGCTCGCCGCGCAGCTTGTCTGCATCTGCGTCGTTGTCTTCGAGGATGCTCTCCTTGACCTTGATGATTCTAGGTTCTCTTTCCAGCATTTTACTGTGCCCCTTTCTCAGCTTACGTCACGCCTTTCCGCGCAGACGCGCCTGTCTGTATCTGTTTCAGAGTCTTTTCTCACTGCACTATTCTAACATTTTGCCGTGTGACACTCAATCCGAATGTGTTACAATTGTTGTGTTTCAGGGGGAATATACTCACACGGAGGATAAAATGTCTAAGAAAAAAGTATGCATTCTGTACACCGGCGGAACGATCGGAATGATCCCGACTGAGAACGGGTTCGCTCCTGCGCCGGGAACTTTTGCTAAAGAGCTCGCAGCGATCAGGGATCTTTCATCCCCGCGCATGCCGGACTGGGATCTTGTGGAATTCGATCCGCTGCTGGACAGCTCGAACATTACATATAAGCAGTGGAATCAGATCGCCGGGGCGATCGAATCAAGATATGATGATTATGACGGATTCGTCGTGCTGCACGGTACAGATACAATGGCCTACAGCGCATCTGCCCTTTCCTTCATGCTTGAGGGCCTGAGCAAGCCTGTCATCTTCACGGGCTCGCAGATACCTCTCTGCGAACTCAGAAGCGACGGCAAGGACAACCTTATAACTTCCGTCCTGATCGCGGCACAGGATGTCGTGCATGAAGTATGCCTGTACTTCAGCAACGAGCTTCTCCGGGGCAACAGAGCCACGAAGTACTCATCCGACCGTCTTATCGCCTTCAAGTCGCCTAATTACACGGAACTTGCCAAGGCCGGGATCGACATGAGATACAGAAAGCGTGCATTCCTTGAAGTCGATCCTGATCAGCCGCTTACCGTCAGATATCTCAGGGATACAAGACTGGCAGTCATCAAGGTATTCCCGGGTATCAAGTTCGAGCTCTTCACACCTATCGTCAACGGCATGCAGGGCCTTATACTTGAGACATTCGGCTCGGGCAACATCCCGAACTATGACAAGGCTCTGTCCAATCTGATTGACGAAGCTTCGAGAACAGGCGCTGTCGTAGTAGTATGCACCCAGTGTCCGCAGGGAGCAGTCAGGCTCGGCACATACGAAGCCGGCTCGGCTCTTGTCAATGCAGGCGCAGTCAGCGGCTACAACATGACCACTGAGGCCGCAGTCGCCAAGCTGCAGTACCTTCTGAGCCAGGATCTGACCCGCGAGCAGGTCATCGAGCTCATGGAGACCGACCTCCGCGGCGAACTAGACAAATAATGTGACAGTGGGGACGGTTCTTTTTGTCATATTACGTACAAACGCAATACGGGAGTCGCGATTTTCGTGGCTCTCTTTTATTATGCCTGGATGAGTCTGAGGGATTGGTCCTGCGCGTGGTCCTGAAAGATGGTTTTGCATGCGATTTGCTGCCAAATTGGTCCTGCGCGTGGCCCTGAAAGATGGTTTTGCATGCGATTTGCTGTCAAATTGGTCCTGCGCGTGGCCCTGAAAGATGGTTTTGCATGTGATTTGCTACCAAATTGGTCCTGCGCGTGGTCTTCTGCAAAGGAAATCAAAAAAAATGACAAGGAATTCTGAATAATCCTTGTCAATTCCTGTATTCCTTTTTTCTGAGCCTTCTGCTCAATGAAAGTGTGACAAAAAGAACCGTCCCCACTGTCACATTACGCCTCGTGTACGAGCTTTCCGTTGATGTCCTCGATGGTGATCGAGAAGCAGAGTGTTCTGCCTGCATCTTTCTCGACTTCGGTCCTGATGTACTCCTCTGTGCAAGGGAACTTGCTGCAGAGCCTGACTGACCACTTGATGACTTCGTCGATATCCTCGATCAGCTCAGCCTTGCCGAATATGATGACGCTCTTGACATACTTGGCCCAGTCGCCTTCCTTCTGGTAGTCCTGGCCGAATACGCAGTAGGATACCTTAGGGTCTCTCTTTATAGCATCTACTCTGTGGCCGAAGTTCGCGCCGTGGAAGTACAGCTTGCCTGTCTCTTCATCATAATAGTGATTGATAGGAACTCCGTATGGATATCCGTCATCACCCTGAACTGAAAGCACCCCTCTTGTCTCCTTCTTCAGAACTTCGATTATCTCATCCTGACTCAGAGCCTGCGGGCTTCTTCTCATTTTCCTGAACATAGAATTCTCTCCCTTTCTGAATCAGATAGTGTTATATCCTGCCGGTCTTCTCTGCGAGTTCCCTGAACCATGCTGCACGTTCAGCTGTATCCTCAAATGATTCCTCAACCGAGTCAGCCGGTGTGCGCCATGACCAGTTACCCTCTGCTACGCCCGGTACATTGATCCTTGTCTCACTGCCGAGCATGAACATGTCCTGCAGCTGGACCATAGCGAGCGCCGCCGGGCTCTCGTATATCTGTCTTATTATATTCAGCGCCTCGATCTCGGCTTCCGTACGTTTCTCGTCTGATACAGAGTCTGTATCCTCCTCATCTCCGAGCAGGAATCCCATCAGAGTATTGTTGTCGTGGGTGCCTGTATAGAACGCTCTGTGTGCGGCCTTCTCAGGATCCATAGCCAGCATCTCGTCAGCAGTGAACTGCCAGATATCCATTCCCGGAAGTCCTGTCAGCTTCAGCAGGCTCAGCACGCCGTCATCGAGGAATCCGAGGTCCTCTGCCAGCAGTTTCATGCCGAGTCCTTCTTCCTTCAGCATCTTCTTCACTGCCTTGAAGAATTCGAGACCTGCGCTGTGCTGCCATGAGCCTTCCTTAGGAGTTGCTCCCTCCGGAATAGCATAGTATTCCGAGAATCCCCTGAAGTGGTCGATGCGGAGAATGTCGAATCTCTCAGCGCACTGCTTCAGCCTTCTCATCCACCAGCTGTAGCCTTCATCCTTCATGACATCCCAGTTGTACAGCGGGTTGCCCCAGTCCTGGCCGTCTTTGCTGAAAGCATCAGGCGGTACTCCTGAATGGACCTTCTTCCTGCCGTCCTCGTCGAGTCCGAACTCTCCCTTAGCGGCCCAGACATCAGCGCTGTCCGAAGCCATGTACATAGGAAGGTCGCCCATCATCTCGATTCCCAGGCTGTTGGCATATTCTCTCAGGTCATTCCACTGGACGAAGAAGTAGTACTGATCCTTCGCCAGCTCTTCTATCCTCGCGCCATATTCAGCAGAAAGCTCTTCGATCATCTTGTCCGGGTCGCCGAACTTGTGCTCATCCGGCCACTCGTACCACGCTTTGCCCCCGTTTATCTCCTTGAGGACAGTGAACGCGATGTATTCGGTGAGCCAGTCCTTATTGTCTTTGCAGAACTGCTCGTATCCGCTGTGGTCAGGGAGCTCGTCCCTGTTGATCATCTCCGGATATCCGGCAAAAGCAGCGTAGCTTGAATATGGCGATCCGCCGAGTCCGGTAGGATTGAGCGGCAGCACCTGCCATACCTTCATGCCCGCGCTTGCTATGTAGTCAGCAAACTTCTTCGCAGGTGTGCCGAGCACGCCTCTGCCCAGTGTGCTTATGTGGCATATGACTCCGGCCTTCCTCCCGAGGTCGACCTTCTCAGGTGCCTCATCAAGAAGGCAGATTATCTTGACGCTCAGCGGATCCATTGTGACCGTGCCGAGGCTTCCGTCTTCACTGACAGGTATCTCCTTTGCGGACTTCAGAAGGTCGAGCGCATAACCGCACTTTGCCTCTTCGATGCCGCTGAGATCCACCTCTACAGGTCCGTAGCTTCTGCTTGCGAGCACCAGAATGCGCTCATCTGCTTCAGGGTACGACCTTGTGAAGGCGAATATGTCATCACTGATGCCTTCCCTTCCGGAGAGCATCGTGAATTCGCCGTCCTTGAGGACCGGATGCTCATCATAGATGAGTCCCAGCATCCTGTAATGGTATCCGAGGTCGAGATTCTCATATCCCCACGGGTAGCCGCTTCTGTTTTCAGGGTCCCTGCCGCCTGTCAGGCCTACCTCGTCACCGTAGTAGATGCAAGGCACTCCCGGCAGAGTGAACTCGAGAGCCGACATGACTCTCACCTTCTTAACGGCTGCCTGGTAATCCTCCTCAGCAGCCATCGCAGTCATTATCCTCTCCCTGTCATGGCTTCCGATGAGGTTCAGGGCTCCGTAGAAGTTCTCCCTCGGGTAATTCTCGCTCAGGCTTTCGAGCCTCTCAGCCGCATAGCCCGAGCCGATCGTATAGTTGATGTAGTCGAGAAGGATGTCCCTCAGCGGGTAATTCATGGTGCCGTCAAGCTCGTCGCCCATGAAATACTTCCTTCTCTCTCCGTAGCTTATCTTGTTGCTGGCATCCTCCCAGACCTCTCCGATGAGAAGGCCGTCAGGATCGCATTTCTTTATCCTGCTTCTCGTCTCAGCGATGAATGAGTCAGGCAGCTCGTCAGCGACATCAAGTCTCCAGCCGCTCGCGCCCATCTTCATCCAGTGCTCGATCACGCCGTCCTCGCCGAGGATGAAATCCATGTAATCATCATTGGTCTCATTGACCTCAGGCAGATCGGTGACGCCCCACCATGAGCTGTAGCCGCACGCCTCGTTCTCATCGAACTTGTACCACGGCCTGTACGGCGAATCCTCACTCTGCCATGCGCCCTCAGCGTCATGCGGCAGCGTTTTGCCCTCAGCCTTGTAATTGCCGAACATATTGAAGTATATGCTGTCGGCACCGGTATGGCTGAAGACTCCGTCGAGTATAAGGCGGATGCCCTGCGCCCTGGCTTCCTCTGCAAGGTGTGCAAAATCCTCGTTGGTACCGAGGGTCGGGTCGATCGTCATGTAATCGGCCGTGTCGTAGTGATGTGTCGATGCTGACTCGAATACAGGATTGAGGTAGATGGCAGTAACGCCAAGCGACTTAAGATAACCAAGTTTCTCTTCAATGCCCTTGAGGCTGCCACCGTAGACAGGCCACTCAGTGACCCTGCCCTCATTGTCTCTTACGTAATAGGCTTTTCTGTTCCAGTCTTCCTGGATGACGCGCTTTATGTCCGTGCGCCTTTCGTTGACGCGCTTTACCGCTTCCCCGCACCTCTCGCGCCAGTCATCATCCCTTGCGAATCTGCCCGGGAAAATCTGATAGACGATGCCGTTCTTATACCATTCAGGAACAGCCGCTTCCTTATATACGGTTATCTGGAATGCCGGCACATCGTGCTCAGACATCTCATCTTCGCCGTACATCCAGCCCTCGCCGCCGAGTCTCTCCGGATTGTTTCCGTACCACAGGATGCGGCGCTGATCATAGTCGTCAGTCAGCTCTATTCCGAATGTGTACCACAGGAGGCCTCCCTCATCAGGTGCTGTTATCTCAGCGCTGTAGGTGCCTCCGCGTGTCTCTTCGATGCATGCAGTCTGATGCATCTGAATATACTCAGGAGTCCTGTTCTCGCCGTGCCAGAGGAGCAAAGTGACATCCTCAGGCGTGAAGTCGACGGCATCGATGCTGATGCGCACCCTGCTGCCGGTCGTAACGGCGCCGAACGGGCTCCTGTACTTCAGTTCTCTTGAATTATGGATTAATTTCAAATGCTGTTTCCCCCTTGCCGGAACGTTCAGATCCGGCATATTGAATTACCAGCCAAGCAGGCCGTCGTACAGCTCTCTGTACTTCTCAGCGGACTCTTCCCATCCGAAGTTGGCGTCGAATGCGTTCTGCTGGAGCTTTTCCCATACATCATGGTGCTCGAACCACAGGTTGAGCGCGAGGTCAACAGTGCTTCTGAGGCCGTTGACATCAAAATCCTTGAAAGAGAATCCGTTGGCATTTTCACCGTAGTCCCAGTAACCTGCTACGGTATCCTTAAGTCCGCCTGTCTCTCTTACGAGCGGAAGTGTTCCGTATCTCATCGAGATCATCTGAGCAAGGCCGCATGGCTCGAACTCTGAAGGCATCAGGAATACGTCAGCTGCAGCATAGAATCTTCTTGAGAGTTTCTCGTCGAAGGTGATCCTTGCAGCGAAGTTCTCAGGATTGTGATATGCAAAATCGCCGATGGCGTTCTCGAATCCGAAGTCGCCCGTACCGAGAACTGCGACCTGCATGTATCTCTCGCGGAATTCAGGCAGGAGCTCTGCGATCAGGTTGGCACCCTTCTGCTGTGTCAGACGGCTTACCATTGCGAACAGCGGAACATCCGGGTCCTCTCTCAGGCCGAGCTCTCTCTGGAGCTCCAGCTTGGCCTCTGTCTTCTTCTCGAGATGGTATCTGTCAAAGTGTACAGGGATAGCAGGATCCTTCTCCGGATCATAGTTCTTCTTGTCGATTCCGTTGATGATGCCGGAGAGCTTGTACTTTCTCGAAGTGAACAGTCCCTCAAGACCTTCGCCGTATCTTACGGTGCAGATCTCATCAGCGTATGTAGGGCTTACAGTCGTTACTGCATCTGAGTATATAACAGCTCCCTGCATGAAGTTGACAGCGTCATCGTGGATCATCTGTCCGTCAGCCGGTGTGCCTGTGAGACCGAGAACGTCGCCGACCATGGTTCTGCTGTACTGTCCCTGGAACTTCAGGTTGTGGATGGTGAATACAGTCTTGATGCGGTCATAGAGCTCATCACCGTTGTAGTACTCTCTGAGGTATACAGGTACGAGAGCTGTATGCCAGTCGTTGCAGTGGAGGATGTCCGGTGCAAAAGTCCTTGCGATGTGTCTGATCGTCTCAAGCACTGCTACCGAGAAGAAAGCGACTCTCTCGCCGTCATCAAACTCTCCGTATACTCCGCTTCTGCTGAAGTAGTACTCGTTGTCGAGGAAGTAGTATGTGACTCCGCCCTTTCTCAGGGTGAAGAGTCCGCAGTACAGGCTGCGCCATCCGAGCCTTACCTCATAATTCTCGACGTATTTCATCTTCTCTCTGTACTCCCATAGAATGGAGCTCAGCAGAGGCAGGATTACTCTTGCATCGTAGTCATCATTCTTGATATATGCAGGCAGCGATCCTGCAACATCACCGAGACCTCCGGTCTTGATGAACGGAGTAGCTTCGAATGCTGCGAATAAGACCTTCTTTTTCTCTCCCATAATACCGTTTCTCCTTTTTTCTTAATCAGCTATATAGTTACATGTAGTGTTTGCGGGCGGAGTGCGTAAAAATTGTCGTCCTCGGAACAGGACAATTATCTCAATTTCTTCGGTCTTCACGGGACACTTGCAAAACTCGCTCTGCAGCTTCATTTCGCTCGGACAGTTGCAAGTGTCAGCCGTTCAGTCTGTCAGAAATTTCGTAATTGTCAGCAGCCCTGAAACTGTTCCTGCGGAATAACAATTTTTACGTACCCCGACCGCAAACTTATGAATTATTACTCTAATCACCTGTACTATTAAATCAGAAAAAAAGGCTTCCTGCAACTGCAGGAAGCCATGTTGAACATATTGAGTTATCTGAGGATAACTAGATCGTCATCTCCTTGCCGATTACTACCGGCTTGTCTTCTGAACCGAAGATCTTGACGCCGTCATTGATGGTGACGTACTTGTCGCAGATGACGTTGTCGAGGACTACGTCCTTTCCGATGTGGCAGTGCATCATGATGACACTGTTTCTTACAACTGCGCCCTCCTCGATGGTTACACTTCTGAAGATCGTGCTGTTCTCGACCTTGCCCTCGATAGCGCAGCCTGCGGAGATCGTTGAGTTGCGGACGTCAGAGCCCGGCAGATAGAATACCGGAGCCTCGTCCTGTGTCTTGGTGTAGATGGTTCTCTCAGGATTGCAGAATACTTCGTTTCTGATGACGTAGTCTGTCATATCCTGATTGACCTTCAGAAGATCGGAAGTGCTTCTTACTCTTCCGAAGTATCCTCTGAACTCGAATGCGCCTACATCGAATACGTCGAGGTGATCCTTGACTACATCGAAGAAGTCCATATATTCAAGAGCTCCGAACCACTTCAGGAACTCGAGCATGAATTCTCTGTTTACGATGCAGCAGTCGATGAAGTAGTTGCCCCATCCTTCAGCCGTTGTGTTGAACTTCTCTACTCTTCCGTCTTCATTGATGTCGATGAAGAATCCTTCGTAGTCCTCAGCTCTAGGAACCTTCTTGTAAACAACAGTCATCGCTCTGCCGGATTCGCTGTGCTGCTTGATCAGAGGCTTGTAGTCCATGTTGTATACGTCAGTGCTGCTCGAGATGATAACATAGTCAGCACCATCTCTCTCGAAGAACTTGATGTTCTTGAGCACGTCTCTGATCAGGAATCTTCTGCCCTCAGCCTGTACGCCGTATACCGAGCCAGGCATAAGGAAGAGTCCGCCGTTCTTGCGGCCGAGTGACCACGGGTTACCGATACCGATGTGGTCGATCAGTGATCCGGATGTGTACGGAGCAATGATGCCGATAGTGGTAATGCCCGAGTTGGCCATGTTGGAAAGCGCAAAATCTATGAGTCTGTATCTGCCGCCGTACGGAACGGATGCGAGTGTTCTCTCTTCAGTGAGCTCACCGAATCCCTTGCCCTGATAGTTAGCGGAAATAAGTCCGATTGTCTTCATTTTCGTGCCTCCCTCTTCTATACCGACAGCTTGGATGTGCCGTAAACTACGATCTTGCCGTCAGCATCACCGATCTCTGTCCTGTCATCGACTACAACGCCCTCGTTTACGATAGACTTGTTGATCGTGCAGTTGCGGCCGATGATAGCGTTAGGAAGAATGATGGAATCCTTGATAACAGATCCCTCTCCTATTACTACGCCGCTTCCGAGAATCGAGTGATCTACATCGCCGTATACCGTGCATCCGTTGCTGATAAGCGCCTTGCCGATATTTGCCTCAGGTCCGATGTACTGAGGAGGGTAGATGTTGGAGTTGGAGAATACTCTGGCATCCTTGGTAAATACGTTGATGCTCTCAACATCATCCATAAGATCCATCTGGCTCTCATAGTAGCTGTCTACTGTTCCTACATCTCTCCAGTAGCCTTCGAATCTGTATACGATAAGCTTCTTCTTCTCTTCGAGCATCTTAGGAATGATGTTCTTTCCGAAGTCATGCTCTGAACCGGAATCTTCGTGATCCTCGAGAAGAGCCTTCCTGAGTGACGGCCATGAGAAGATATAGATACCCATTGAAGCGAGGTTGCTGTCCGGTTCCTTCGGCTTTTCGGTAAACTTTACGATGTTGCCTTCATCATCGGCAGTCATGATACCGAATCTGCTTGCCTCTTCGATCGGAACCTCGATTACTGAAACAGTGAGGTCTGCTTTGTTTGCCTCATGCACTTCAAGCATCTTGTTGTAATCAGTCTTGTAGATGTGGTCACCCGAGAGGATGAGCACATGCTCGGGGCTGTACAGATCGATAAAATCTATGTTGTGATATATAGCGTCTGCAGTACCCTCGTACCACTCACCACCTGTCTCACCTGCATAAGGCGGAAGGATGTGGACGCCGCCGTCTGCTACAGCCATGTCCCAGGATTCGCCTGTGCCTACATACTTGTTGAGTATGAGCGGCTTGTACTGGACCAGAATGCCAACTGTATCAATACCTGAATTGACGCAGTTGGAAAGGCTGAAGTCGATGATACGGTACTTTCCTCCGAAAGAAACCGCAGGCTTTGCAATGCTCGAAGTCAGGCTTCCGAGTCTGCTGCCCTGTCCTCCGGCAAGCAGCATAGCAATGCATTTTTTCTTCTTCATGTTAAGATGCCTCCTGTTGTTGCCACAATAACGTATGCTTACCGGCCTGCCATTCCTGCCCGCAGGCTGGCAGACCGGTATTTTAACTATTTATCTGTTATTATTGTAAACCTAATCAGCGCAAAATGGGTAATTATCTGCTATTTTGTACAATGTCATACAATCGTCACAGCGTCCGTCACAGAATCCTACAGAGCGTGCCAGATCTCCTCAGCATACTCTCTGATCGTTCTGTCGCTTGAAAAGAACGCGGAGTTTGCGATGTTGGCAAGAGACATTGCCTGCCACTTCTCCTTGTCTGAATAGATCTTGTCAAGATTCTCCCATGCCTTGACGTAGGAATCAAAGTCTCCGAGAACGAAGTACTCGTCGTTTGCTCCGATGAGTGCATCGTGGATGCCCCAGAAGTTGTAATCGGACTTCGAGAAGAATCCGTTGACGAGCTGCTCTGTTATGCGTGCGAGTCTCGGGTCGCTGTTTATGCAGTTCTGTGCGGAGTATCCGCCGTGTCTGTAGAAGTTCTCGACCTCATCTGATGAGTATCCGAAGATGCCCATGTTGTCGTCTCCTACGAGCTGGTTGATCTCAACGTTGGCTCCGTCCATTGTGCCGAGTGTAACAGCTCCGTTCATCATGAACTTCATGTTGCCCGTACCGCTGGCTTCCTTGCCGGCTGTCGAGATCTGCTCGCTGATGTCAGCTGCAGGATAGATGAGCTGAGCGTTGCTTACGCAGAAGTTCTCGATGAATACGACCTTGATCCTCTTGCTTACAACCGGATCTGAGTTGACCACGTCAGCGATGCTGTTGATGAACTTGATGACTTCCTTGGCGAACACATATCCCTGAGCGGCCTTGCCGGCAAAGATGAATGTGTAGTTGTTGATAGGAAGATCAGGGTTCTCCTTGAGTCTGTTGTAGAGGTCGAGGATCTTGAAGCAGTTCAGAAGCTGTCTCTTATATGCGTGAAGTCTCTTGACCTGTACGTCGAATACCGAGTCAGGATCGATCTCGATCTCCATATTCTTCTTGATGTATTCAGCAAGTCTGACCTTGTTCTCTCTCTTGGCCTCTGCGAGCTCTGCAAGGAAAAGGCTGTCCTTGCTGTATGCGTTGAGCTTGCTGAGCTGCTCAAGGTCGCTCTGCCACTTTGTTCCGATAGTCCTGTCGATCAGCCTGGTGAGAGGCTGATTGGCCTGGATCAGGAACCTTCTGTGGCTGATTCCGTTGGTCTTGTTGTTGAATCTCTCAGGATACAGCTTGAAGAACTCCCTGAATACTGTCTTGGTCAGGATATCCGAGTGAAGAGCGGATACGCCGTTGACCGAGTGGCTTCCGATAACTGACAGATTGGCCATCTTGACCTGTCCGTCCCACAGAGCCAAGGTCTCTCTCGACATGACATGGTAGTTCTCATCTTCTCCCGGAAGATGTGCCTGCCATCTTCTGTTGATCTCGTCGATGATCATATAGATCCTTGGCAGCAGCTCCTGGAATTCAGGGATGCTCCACTTCTCGAGAGCTTCAGGAAGTACTGTATGGTTGGTGAATGAGATGGTAGCCTTTACGATCTTCCATGCGTCGTCCCATTCAACGCCCTCTTCATCCATCAGGACTCTCATGAGTTCAGGGATGCACATTGTAGGGTGTGTATCGTTGATGTGGATCTGCACTCTGTCAGGCAGCTTGTCCCATTCATTCTTGCCGTATTTGGTCTTGTAGTCCCTGATGATCATGCCGATGCCGGCAGCGACGAGGAAGTACTCCTGTCTGAGTCTCAGCTTCTTGCCGATACCCTGTCTGTCATCAGGATAGAGGATGCTTGTGATAGCCTCGATCTCACTTCTCTCCTTCATTGCCTTGCTGTAGTCGCCGGCATTGAAGGCTTCCATGTCGATGGTGTCGTGTACAGGCTGTGCATCCCACAGATGCAGTGTGTTGACTGTTGTTCCGCCAAAACCGAGTACCGGTACGTCGTAAGGTACCGCTCTTACGGTGTTGTAGTCAACGTGCTCGTACTCCATCTCACCGTTTTTATAAGTTCTCTCTACTCTGCCCCCGAATCTTACGATAACAGACTCAAAAGGTTTTTCTCTTTCCCATGAATACCCTTCGTCAAGCCAAGCGTCCGGAAGCTCGATCTGATAGCCGCTCTCGATCTTCTGTCTGAAGAGTCCGAACTTGTATCTGAGGCCCATGCCGTCGCCTCTGATGCCGAGTGCTGCCATGGAATCGATAAAGCATGCTGCCAGTCTTCCGAGACCGCCGTTTCCGAGACCCGGATCCGGCTCAACTGCGCAGACGCTGTCAAGGCTGGAGCCGAGCTCTTTGAGCCCTTCTGCTGCGTAATCCCTGATGCCGAGGTTGATGAGGTAGTTCTCCATCAGCTTTCCGATCAGGAACTCCATGGAGAAGTAGTATACCTTCTTGCCGGCAGGTGCCGACGGATCGGTGAATGCTTCTCTTCTCAGAGCAGTCTCATGCTGAACGAGCCTTACGAGGACCTCAAACTGATCCTTTTCACTCAGCTTCTCAGCGTGGATACCGTATAGCTCTTCTGCAATGCGTGTAAATTCTCTCTTGAAACCTTCTTTTGATTTGATCATACAGTCTCTCTATCCCTTCATTTTTTATTTTCTTTTTAACTTAAATATGCAACCTCCGATGACCGGCAGTTTGACGGTGATCGAGTACGGCATGCCGTGCATAGGCTTTTTCTTAGCCCTGACCTGGCGTGTGTTGACTCTGTTGCTGCCTGCGTACTTAGCCGCATCGGAACTGAATATTTCCTTGTAGAATCCCTTCTCCGGAACACCGATGGTGAACTCGTCGAAGGCCTGGACGCCTGTGTTGAGGATGACTATGAGGGTCTCCTCATCAGAGATCCTCATGTAGCTGTAGATGTTCTGGTCTCTGTTGTCAGCATCGATCCACTTAAAGCCATCCCAGCTCGTATCCTGCGCCCACAGTGCAGGATGTTCGAGATAGAGCTCGTTGAGCTCCTTTACGAACCTCTTGTGTTTCTCATGGTTCTCATACTCAAGGAGGAACCATTCGAGCTGCTCATATTCTCTCCACTCGATGAACTGTGCTATCTCGTGGCCCATGAATCTGAGCTTCTTTCCCGGATGTGTCATCTGATACATCATCAGGAGCCTGCTGCCGGCGAACTGTCTCCATGTATCTCCCGGCATCCTTCCGATGAGGGACGCCTTGCCGTGGACGACCTCGTCATGCGACAGAGGCAGTATGAAATTCTCGCTGTACGCATATGTCAGTGAGAATGTAAGCTTGTTGTGGTGATAGCTCCTGTACGGGAAGTCCTGCTTCATGTACTCGAGCGTATCGTTCATCCAGCCCATGTTCCACTTGTAGTGGAATCCAAGGCCTCCGTTTTCAGGCGGCCATGTGACCATAGGCCATGCGGTGCTCTCCTCGGCGACTGTGAAGACACCTGAGAATGCAGTACCGATCATATAGTTTAACTCCCTGAGGAACGAGATCGCCTCGAGATCTCCGTCTCCGCCTTCTCTGTTCTTCTTGAACTTTGACCTGTCTGAAATGCCGAAGTTCAGATAGAGCATGCTGCTGACGCCGTCGACTCTGATGCCGTCCGCATGATACTCATCCACCCAGAACATCGCGTTGGACAGGAGGAAGCTCCTGACCTGATTTCTGCTGAAGTCGAACTTGTATGTTCCCCAGTCAGGGTGTATCTCTGTTTCGTACAGCTTGCTGCCGTTGAAATTGCACAGTCCCTGCTCGTCAGGACAGAAGTGGCCCGGCACCCAGTCGAGGATGACTCCGATGCCCTCCTGATGGCAGCGGTCCATGAAATACTTGAAGTCAGCAGGGCTGCCGTATCTCGATGTAGGGGCATAGTATCCCGTTACCTGATATCCCCACGAAGCATCGAGAGGATGCTCCATGACAGGCATCAGCTCAAGATGGGTGTATCCCATGTCCTTGACGTAAGGGATCAGCTTGTCTGCCACCTCACGGTAGTTGTAGAACTCTTCGCTTCCCGGCTCTCTGATCCATGCTCCGAGGTGGCACTCGTAGATGTTCATCGGCCCTGCGAAGGTGTTCTTCTTCTCTCTCTCAGCCAGCCATTCGTCATCATGCCACTCATATGAGATGTCGCTGACCACTGATGTCGTTCCAGGTCTCAGCTCAGCTCCGAAGGCAAACGGATCCGCCTTGAAGATGTGCTCTCCAGAGAACGCCTCAATTTCATATTTATATTTGTCACCGGCAGCGGCGTTCTTTATGAATCCCGTATATATGCCGGTGTCTCCGAGCAGCTCAAGCGTGTCTTCTTCTCCCGGGTTCCATCCGTTGAAGTCTCCTGTGACCTTAACGCTGCGCACTCCCGGCACCCATACTGTGAACTGGACTCCGCCGCCGTCAATAAGATGCGCGCCGAATGTTCTGTATGCGTGATACAGCTTGCCTGTATTGAAAAGATAGAGCAGTTCATCGCTCAGTTTTTCGCTGATAAAATTCTTGTTCATAGTCTGTCCCCTATAGCTGCGTGATACAGAATCTTTCCGGAATCAGCATGTCCGGACTACTCTGTAAGTGTCGTATCGTATTCGATGACGCGTGCTTCCGGGTAGAAGCCGGCATCTCTGTCCTCTGCAGACATCTTTCTGATCGTGCTTATAGCTGCAATATACAGCAGAACTACAAAGCCCAGCAGTATATATGTGAATGCCTGTGTTCCCATGAATGCACAGGTGTCATAGACGCCGTGAATGATCATCGGAACTATCAGCGCGAGCAGTGTGCATGCCGCAGAAACGCCGCCCTCTCCGACGATGGCCGCTTTCTTGGAATACGAGTAGAACACGCCCATGAATACCCCACAGAAAGCATGCAGCGGAACTGCCAGGAACGCCCTTGTGATAGCTGTACCGATACCGTACATCGCCACGTACTGGATGTTCTCAAATACAGCAAAGCCTACAGCTGAAGAAACAGCGTAAACGATGCCGTCGAATCTGTAGTTGAAGTAGCGGCTTCTCCATGATCCTATCCTGAGAGCAAGATACTTTACCGTCTCCTCGCAGAAGGCCGCCAGGCAGAATGATGTCTGCAGCGCGAACTGGATCGTTCCACGCTCATACTGCGGCAGTACCGACTGAAGAGCTCCTTCTGCAGCTCCTGCAACAAGGCATGATGCCGCCCCCATGAACACGATCTTCATTATCATACTCAGCGGCTCCTTTTCGACCTTGTCCTTACCGTATACGTATCCGAGGATAAGAAGTCCCGGAATTATGGCGAGTGCCATAAGATTATTGTCCATGTACATTGATGTTCCACCCTTTTCTTATCTGTTAAAAATCCTTGCTGCTGTTACAGTCTGTTTCTGTTGTTCTTGTACAGAAGGAGTATGTACCACAGGCAGAGCGCCACCAGTACGGCTCCGAGTATTTTGGCTAACATAGCTTACCGCCTTTCTGTATATGTGTATCAGTAGTTTTCCTTGATGAGACCGCTCTTGAATGCATCGAAGAGTGCCTCAAGGTTTCTTATCTGTTCACGCAGTTCCTCACCTGTGTCGGTGTCTCTGATCAGTATCCTCTCAGCGACTGAGTCGACAAGGTGCATGACAGGTCTGTGGAACACCTGTGTCCCGTCCTCACGGAGCGGCTCATAAGGCTGATGCTCTGCGAGGTACATGTGCTTGGATGTCATGATAGCAGTATATCCTGCTATGCCCGTTGTCTTGTGGTATGCCTTGGAGATACCGCCGTCGATTACGAACATCTTGCCGTTGGCCTTGATAGGGCTCTCACCCTTGCTCTGCTTGACAGGCACGTGTCCGTTCAGGATCCTTCCGATCTTAGGGTTGATTCCGAAGTCCTTGAGGATCTTGTCCGCCATCTCCTCGCTGTCCATATGCTTGTAGTAAGGGACCTTGTTCTCCTTGTGTGTTGCCTTGTCCTCGATGAAGTACCTCTCGAAGGTCGTCATCTTGTCCTTGCCGAACAGAGGTGAATCCTCGGAGAGCCACAGGAACCACATGATGGCTGCCTCTTCAGGTCTGTCCTTCTCAGGGCTGAACCTTGCGGCTCTGATCATCTCGTCAAGCTTCTGGATATATGCGGCGCCTCTGTATCTGCCTCCGTCAATCTGCACGGTCTTGAATGTGCCGTTCTCATTGAGCTGCATGCAGCCGTGATAGAGAAGGTTGTTGTTCATGATCTTGTAGAGGCCGCCGACCTCGAACATATAGTTGATGTGCTTCTGGAGCTTCTCGGAATTGATGATCGAGGACTCGAGAGCGACCATGACTTCTTCTTCCTCCGGAGTCAGCTTCAGCGGATCCGCAGGGTCGACTGTAGGGAGATTCATATCCCTCATCGGATACTCCTTGCCCTCGATGTTGACTGTTCCCTTATCGAAGTCGATGTTCAGCAGGAGGTTCCTCTTGTCGAGCTTGTATTCAGGATGCTTGATTATCTCCTGTCCCTCTATCTTGAACTGGATGATCGAGATCATCTTGTGCATCTTGGCTGCCAGTTCAGGCGGGATAGGGTCATACTTGTTCTGCTCGAGCAGATTAGGCCTGAAGTACTCGCACGGATCGTCTCCGTAGATCTTCTCGGCGAGCGATGCCAGCGGCCTCAGGTTGAAGCCGTAGCCTACCTCGAGCATGTCAAAGTTGTTGTACCTTACGTTGATACGGATGATGGTCGCGATGCAGGCTCTGTTGCCGCACGCTGCACCCATCCACAGGACATCGTGGTTGCCCCACTGGATGTCCACGCCGCGGTTGGACATAAGGTAGTCCATGATGACATGGGATTTTGCACCTCTGTCGAAGATATCTCCGATGATGTGGAGCCTGTCGACTGTGAGGTTGGCGATGGTCTCTGTGAGGTCTGTGATGAACACCTCAGCAGCGCCGTACTCGATGAGTGTGTCGATGATCTCATCGTAGTATTTGTGTCTGTCCAGTACATCGTCAGCGAACAGGAGCTCGTCCATGATGTATGACGATGCCTTAGGAAGACGTTTCTTTACTTTCGATCTTGTGTATTTATTGGAGACTACGCGGCATACTGCGACAAGCCTTCTGATGGCAACTTTGCACCATGCGTCAAAGTCAGGCTCGCTCTTCTTTCTTCTCTTAAGCTCCGCTTCCGGATTGTAGATAAGAGAGGCGAGCTCATCGCACTCCTTCTCGGTCAGGATGTTGCCGAAGACCTCATCGATCCTCATCCTGATCATTCCGGAGCCTGATCTTACGAAATACTGGAAAGCGTCGAACTCTCCGTGCAGGTCACTCAGAAAGAACTCCGTAGCCTTAGGAAGAGCCAGAATAGCTCTGAGGTTTATGATTTCTGTCCTTGCAGCTCTCGCATTAGGATATTTCTCCGCAAGCAGCTTGAGATACTGGATATCCGGCATAGTCTTACCTCCTTACACAGCGGATCATATCGCAGGCCTGTATGCCAGGGGCTTATCAGTCCTGCTCGATCTTCATTATGTCAGCTCCGAGGCCCTTGAACTTACCGACGAAGTTCTCATAGCCTCTCTCTATGTGATATATCTCGCTTATCTCTGTAGTCCCCTTTGCAACAAGTCCCGCGAGCACCATTGCGGCACCGGCTCTTAAATCCGTAGCTCTGACCTTGGCACCCTTCAGCTTCTTTCCGCCCGGAACTATGGCTTCTCTGTTTTCCGTGGAAATGTCAGCACCCATTCTGTTCAGCTCGACAACATGCATGAATCTGTTTTCGAAAACTGTCTCCCTGACGATGCTCTGGCCCTTTACGGTGGTCAGGAACGCCATGAACGGTGACTGGATGTCTGTCGGGAAGCCCGGATAAGGAAGTGTCTTGATGTCCGTGGCAACGAGCTCTCTGTCTCTTGCGTCCACGTAGATGCCTTCAGGCAGTACCTCAACGTCAACGTTGCACTCCTTGAGCTTGGCGATTATAGGTCTTACGTGGCCCGGCAGAGCGTTCTTTACAAGAACGTCGCCTCTTGTTATAGCTGCAGCCAGCATGAATGTGCCTGTTTCGATCCTGTCCGGGATGACAGCATGGATACAGCCGGAGAGCTTTTCGACTCCCTCGATCCTGATCATGTCTGTTCCGGCGTACTTGATCCTTGCGCCCATCTTGTTCAGAAGGTTGGCAAGGTCGATGATCTCAGGCTCCTTGGCCGCATTCTCTATGATGGTCGTTCCCTTTGAGAGGGTCGCTGCCATCATGATGTTCTCTGTAGCACCTACGCTCGGGAAGTCGAGGTAGATGGCATCCCCTGCGAGTCCGTCCTCAGGAGCGGTGACGATGACTCTTCCGTTATCATCATCTTCCACAACGTCAGCGCCGAGTGCCCTGAATCCCTTGAGGTGCAGGTCGATAGGCCTCTTGCCTATAGTGCAGCCTCCCGGCATAGGCATTACGACCTTGCCGTGACGGGCAAGCATAGGACCCATAGTAAATACGGAAGCTCTCATCTCCTGGACAAGTTCAGCCTTGCCCTCGCAGCACCTGACTTCCTTCATTGCCGCCTTTATGACTCCCTTCTCGCTGTCGTCGATAACAGAGCCGTAATTGGTCAGCATTTCCTTCATTACATTAACGTCAACAAGATCAGGCACGCCCTCGATGGTGCATGTCTGATCTGTGAGTATCGTAGCGGCAAGCAGCGGAAGGACTGAGTTCTTCGCGCCGCTTATTTCGACCTCTCCGTGAAGAGGTCCGCTGCTGTTGACAAGTATTTTTGCCATTTATTATCTCCCCAGTAGTATTTTTTTAAATTTTGTCCAGACAGTGCTCAGGAAGCCTTTTCCCTTTGCTTTCTTTGCACTCTTTGCTGCCTTTGCTTCAGCCCTTAAGGACTCTTTTGCAGCCTTTGCCTCAGCCCTTAAAGCCTCTTTTGCAGCCGCTTTCGCAGCTTTTGCATCAACGATCGCTGCCTTTTTTGCAACTCTTGCTTCTGCTTTTGCGACCCTTCTCATGGCTATTGCTTCGGCCTTTGCAGTATTCCTTAAGTTTCTTGCTTCTGCTTTTGCAGCCTTTTTGCTCATCTTCTTGGCCTTCAGCATGGCCTTTCTCTCGAGTTCAGTCTGCTTATTGACCTTTCTGATCATCTTCTGTGACCTTTTGAGTTCCTTGCGGGCCTGCTTGCGGGCTCTCCTTTCCGATCCGCTTCTTCCGGTCAGTTTTCTTCCGATCATCCCCAGAAGATTGATCACTGTAAGTCCGGCCGCTCCGGCGGCGATAGCCTTGATCGCAGGTGAAGTATCTGCAGCAATATTTGAAGCTGCAGAGATGATTGAATTCTCAGTCTCGGTTGCCTTTGTTTTGGTTTCCTCCAGCATCGTCTGTCCGTCGTCCACGAGCTTTTTGCTCTTCTTCAGAAGCTCGATGGCATGCTTTGCCATTATGGCCACGACGACCACGAAAGCGATAAGAACGAGGATCAGGCATATCACAAGGATCTGATTAACTGATAAAGCACAAATCATTTTGTTTCTCCTTTTCCTCTGTTCCTATTTCCAGAATCTCTCAAGCGCATTGCTGGCGAGCGCAACGCCCTTAGCAACGACTCCGGCAATCTGTGATGCTTTTTCCCTGATGATCGAACCTACACCGTCTACCGTCTCCTTGACGCTCTTTGCAGCTCCGGTGCCACCGTCGAGGATGGCATTGGCCTTCTTGATGGTGTCTGTGACGTTGGCGACCATTACGATCAGGAATACCACCAGCACGATCAGTGCGATCAGAAGAATACCGATCAGTACGCCTTTCACACTTACAGTAATCATATCTGTTCTCTCCTTTTGTTCTTACTTTCCCCGCCCTGCAGGCAGGAAGAGGTGTTTTATTATTAACTCCTATTATAATATAAGTAGCATCTGATATGTTGAAGAATTTCACTGCCGCTCATATATTCTCATGATGTCATCCGTGTATCCGCCGTCCGGTGTATGGACCGCTATCTGAGGCAGCATCCTGAGTTCGGCTCCCGCCCCTTTTACAGCGTGTATCAGGACGATGTTGGCCGCCTGAGCCTCCGCCGGGACGACCATCTGCATCTCCTTGGGCTCAAGTCCTGCCTCCCTCAGCGCACTGAATATGTCCGCCAGTCTGTCCGGTCTGTGCACCAGGTAGAAGCTGCCGCCGTCCCTGAGCATCGCTGCCGCCGCACGGGCAAAATCCCCGATGTCCGCGGTAGTCTCATGCCTCGCGATGTAACGGTCTCCGGATTCACTCGGTATCGCGGAGTTTCGCCTGAAGTACGGAGGGTTGGATACGACTGCGTCGAACGCTCCTCTGAGGCCGGATGTTTCCGCATCTGTTTCAGCGGTCCCGGTGCCGCCGGCAATACCGCTCACATCGGCCGTGATGATCCTGACTCTGTCCTCAAGGCCGTTGAGAGATACGGCCTCTCTCGCCCTGTCTGCCGCTTCTTCCCTCTTCTCGACTCCGGTGACACGGATGCCCGCCACCTTGTGCGTCAGTATGAATGCGACTATGCCGCAGTCCGTTCCGAGGTCTGCTGCAGTGCTCCCCTGAGGTATGCCGCGCGCACCGGTCTCTCCGGCCGCGAAGGCTGCGAGCAGAACGGCATCGACTCCGTAGCCGAATCCCTTCTTCTGGATGACCTTAATATTCCCGAATCCGGTGTCATCTGTTCTCAGCATCGGGATCAGAATTCGCGCATCAGTTCTTCGAGCTCACGGATCTCCTCATCGTCTGCAAGCTCTTCCTTTTCAGCATCAAGGTCGATCCCGATGTCGCTGTCAGCTGCCTGACCTCCCTTTTTGCCCTTCTTGCGCCTTCTTATATCCTCCTTCGCGTAGGACTTTATCTCCTGAGCGAAGATCTCCTCACCTGTGTCAGGGTCGATCTCGATGCCTCTAGTGTTGATCCTGCCGTTGAAGTAGTCAACGCTGATGACCTTGGCAAGGCCGTCAGGTGTATCGACTCTCTCGTTGTCCTTAGGCATGCCCTTGCGGAGCTCCTTGTATGTCTTGTCCTCGAAGTTGAGGCAGCACATGAGCCTTCCGCATGTCCCGGAGATCTTGGTCGGGTTCAGCGAGAGGTTCTGCTGTTTTGCCATCTTGATGGAGACCGGCTGGAAGTCGTGGAGCCACTTGCTGCAGCACAGCGGTCTTCCGCATATGCCGATGCCGCCGAGCATCTTGGCTTCGTCTCTGACTCCGATCTGTCTCAGCTCGATCCTGTTGTGGAAGTGGCCTGCCAGGTCCTTGGCGAGTTCTCTGAAGTCCACTCTGCCGTCTGCCGAGAAATAGAAGACTATCTTGGAGCCGTCGATCATGAACTCAACGTCGATCAGTTTCATGTCCAGTCCGTGCTTTGCTATCTTCTCAGCGCAGACCTTCATGGCCCCGTCTCTCTTTGCGAGGTTCTCCTTGTACTTCTTAAGGTCCTCATCTGTGGCCTTGCGCTCTACCGGCTTGAGTGCCGCGACGAGCTTGTCCTCTTCTATCATTCTGTTGGCGATCAGTATGTGGCCGAGCTCAAGACCTCTTGCGGTCTCGACTATGACCATGTCGCCCAGTTCGTACTTCTGACCTGCAGGGTCGAAGTAATATGTCTTGCCGGCCTTAAGGAAGCCGACGCCGACGATCTCTACCATATATGTTTCCTTTCTATATATCCAGATACAGCCGCTTCAGCGCCTTGGTGTGCTGCATATCGCGGCGTATATCCATTCTTGCCTTGTTTATCTCTTCTATCGCATGGGCACATGCTGCCGGGCTGCCCTGACGCTCTCCGCGGGCTGCCGCTGTCATGCGCTCCCTGAATTCATCCTCTATAACGTTCAGAAGATACAGTGCATCTTCTCTGCTCTTTATGTTCTTCTCGAGCGCGCTTCTGATCTCATGGAATGCGTGCTTTCTGTCCGCATACATTGCCGCGATGGTCTCTGATGCAGACTGAAGCTTGGCATCCGCATCCACTTCATCCGCTCCTTCCGCCTCGGCATCGGATGCGGTGTAGCCTTCGTAGTCTGCAGTCCTGACAAAGCTCAGTCTCGACTGCACCGTGTCCAGCAGATTATCCCTGTTCGAGACTCCCAGCAGGATGATGGTGTCCGGCGCAGGCTCCTCGAGAGTCTTCAGGAGCTTGTTCTGGATGATCTCGCTTAATGTGTCAGCCTCGTCGACGATACCTATGAGATACCTTCCGTAAGAACCCATGCTGAGCCTCTCGATAAAAGCCGCGGCATCATCGACTCTGTATGTCTCTCTTCCCGTCTTTGATGCGCCGGTGCTCCTGCTCATGCGGACGATGTCCAGGCTGGTACCTGCCGCTGCCTGAAGGCATGACGGGCATCTGCCGCAAGGGCGCGCACCCGCCTCCGGCGAGGTGCAGAGAAGGCCCGCAGCCAGGTCATTTATGAAGGCTCTGCGGGCTTCTCCCGCTCTGCCTTCGCAGGCGAAGGCATGAGCCGCCCTTGCCCCTTCAGTAATATTCATGACCAGTTCATTAATGCTTTGCATCAGGAATCAGATACCCTTCTCAGCGCACAGCTCTTCGAGACATGCGTATATATTGCTGCAGATCTCCTCAACAGTGTCAGCGGCATTGATGCGCTTTACCCTGTCAGGCTCTGCTTCTGCTATCTTCTTATATCCTTCGTAGACTCTGTAGTGGAAGTCCAGCTTTTCAAGCTCAAGCCTGTCGAGCTCGCCCGCCTTCTCAGCTCTCGCCCTGCCTGCCGCCGGGTCTATGTCGAGCCAGAAGGTGATGTCCGGTCTGAGCCCGCCGGTCGCATGCCTGTTGACCTCCGCGACCATGTCCCCGAGTCCGCGGCCGTATGCCTGATAGGCCACCGAGGAGTCCACGAACCTGTCGCAGATGACCACTTCGCCCCTCTCAAGGGCCGGGATGATCAGCTCCCTTACGTGCTGTGCCCTCGATGCTGCGTATATCATCATCTCGGTAACATCGGTCATCTCGGTGTTGCGGTTGTCGAGGAGGATGTCTCTCAGCTTCTCACTTATCTGAGTCCCGCCCGGCTCTCTCGTATGCACGACAACGAGGCCCTTCTCAGTGAAGAACCTCTCGATGTTTCTTATCTGTGTGGATTTGCCCGCACCGTCTCCGCCTTCAAGCGTAATGAACAGCCCTTTCATCTCCGCCTCCTTTTTCTGAGTGATGGATTCTCGAGGGCATCCTGGCGGTTTTTGCGTCTGACGTATTCTGCGACCTGGAGCCACAGGTAGAACGCCAGTGCCAGCACCGGTGCAGCCACAAGTATTATCAGTAAAATCTTAAAGAAAATCATACGCAGTTATTGTATCACATTATGCGTCCGTCAATCTACGAATCGCTTCTGGAAGTTGCCTGCTACTCTGGCGTGATCGGTGATTATCACGAAGGCGTTAGGGTCGATGCGCCCGATGATCTCGCGCAGGTGCGCCTCCTCGTACTTGGATATGACGGTCACGAGCACGTGTGAGTTTTCACCGGTGTACACGCCCTCGCCTTCCCAGGCAGTTACGCCGCGCCCGAGCTCCTCCATGATCGCAGCCGCGATGCCTTCTTTCTTGGTGAAGATCATGCACTCGATCTTGATATTCTGGATGTGTACCCTGTCGATGACGAGGCCTGTCACCACTGCGAAAATGATCGAATACAGAACTGTCTGGATGTCATAGAGGAACAGACATATCGTATAGATGCATACGCTGATGATGATCCCGATGGCTCCCACCTTGAAGTCCGGATGCGTCTTGGCGAGGCACACTCCGATCAGGTCCTGTCCTCCCTGCGAGCTTCCTGCTCTCAGCACGAGGCCCGCTCCGAATCCCGAGCCCAGTCCTCCGACCACTGATGCCAGGATGCGGTCATCCACTATCGGTGTGGAAGGCACAGGTATTATCGAAAGGAAGGCAGATGCCATAGCGATCGATATGAGTGTGGTGATGCAGAACTTCCTGCCCATCACCCTGTACGCCATGATGAAGAACGGCACGTTGATGAGAAAATATATGATTCCCATGTAGTCAAGGCCGCCTATCTGCGGAATATGCAGAAAGTCCAGAAGGAATGTCCTTATGAGCTGGGCTATACCCGTAAAGCCTCCGCTGTACAGGTGGATCGGATTGATCATGAGATTGACGCCCGCTGCATATGTCAGATTTCCGAGAACAGTTATGCCGGCCTTGTACAGAGTTTTTTTGTTAAGTTCCATCTCTATATGCTCCTGTCCTCTTCCTATTCCCCAAGGTCGGATCTTATGGCCTTGCCCATGTTCCAGATGGCAGCAGCCTTTTTTGCCGCAGCCTCTCTGTCCTCAGCTCTTCTGTACTCAAACGATGCTGTCTGCGATCCGCAGTCCATGCATGTCACATACCAGCACCATCCGTTTTCTTCTTCGAGCAGTCCTGCTCCTCCGCAGTACGGGCAGTCTTCAAGAATGATTTTTTCAGCTATATCCAAAGTATTATCCTCCTGATCCATGTTTTTACAGCGTTATATTGTTCATTGCGGCATATATGCCGTTTTTCTCCATCAGCTCGTCGTGAGTCCCCTCTTCCTCGATGCCGTTCTCGGTCAGGACTATGATGCGGTCGGCGTTCCTGATGGTCGACAGCCTGTGCGCGATGGTTATCGTGGTCCTTCCCTTGGACAGCTCCGCAAGGGACTTCTGTACAAAATATTCGCTCTCGTTGTCGAGGGCTGACGTAGCCTCGTCGAGTATCAGGACAGGCGGGTTCTTTAGGAAGACTCTCGCAATGCTTATCCTCTGCTTCTGTCCTCCCGAGAGCCTTGCGCCTCTCTCGCCGACGAAGGTGTCGTATCCGTCAGGCAGCTCGCGTATGAATGCATCGGCTCCGGCCATCTTCGCCGCTTCGATAACTTCCTCGCGGCTCGCTCCCGGTCTTCCGTACGCAATATTGTTCGCCACGGTATCCGAGAACAGATAGACCTCCTGCTGCACCATGCCGATCTTCGTCCTCAGGGACCTGACCTGCACGTCGCGGATATCTATTCCGTCGATGCGGATCGTTCCGCCTGTGACATCGTAGAACCTCGGGATGAGGTTGCAGAAGGTGGTTTTGCCCGCACCGCTCGGACCGACAAGAGCCACATTCTCGCCTTTTGCTATCTTCAGATTCAGGCCTGAGAGCACGCAGCTTTCAGCAGAGGCCTCCGGGTCCTCTTCATTCTGTGTTCTGTCATACGTGAAGGATACGTTGTCGAATTCTATCTCACCCTCCACATCAGGCATCGGGCCTGCGCCCGGGGCATCGTCGACATCGATGTGAGCATCCATGACCTCGACGAATCTCTCTATGCCCGTGATTCCCTTCTGGAACTGCTCGGTGAACTCGACTATCCTCCTGATGGCCTCAAGAAGAACGCTCACGTACATGAGATACGCGATGAAGTCGCCAGCCTCGATGTGTCCGCCTATGAGCGCCAGCGATCCGAGCAAAACGATGGTTATGTACATCAGTCCGTCGAACAGCCTCGTGACGCTGCGGAAGCCCGCCATGTTGCGGTAGCTCACCTTCTTGGTCGTAAGGAACCTCTCGTTGCCCTCCTCGAATCTCTGCTGCTCTACATCCTCGTTGGCGAAAGACTTTGAAACTCTTATGCCGAGGAGACTGTCCTCGACGTGCGAGTTGATCTCGCCGAGCTCGCTTCTCTGCCACTTGAACGCCTTTCTCAGCTTGACCCTGAACTTCAGAGCGAAGAAGAGCATCAGAGGTATCATGGCGAATACCACGACTGTGAGCACCACGTTGACTCTTATGAGTATGACGAAGGCCACGACTATCTTGACTGCCGCTATGAAGTACTCCTCAGGGCAGTGGTGTGCGAACTCGGCTATGTCGAACAGGTCCGTCGTTATACGGGATATGAGCTGGCCTGTCTTGTTCTCTGTATAGTACGCGTATGAGAGCCTCTGGAATTTCTCGAAGAGATCCCGCCTCATGTCGCTCTCGATCATGGCGCCCATCACATGGCCGGTGTTCTGCATATAGTAATTGGCCAGCACATCGATGACTCTGAACAGGACATACAGCGCTGTGATTTTGAGAACTATCTCAACTGTCAGCGCGGCCGGTTCCTTCACGACTGTGTTTGTTATGAACCTAACCATGAGAGGCAGAACCAGATCGCACGCACTCGTAAAGGCTGCACACACCAGGTCGAAGACCAGTATGTGCAGGTATGGTTTGAAATACGGATAGAACCTCTTCAGCAGATATTTTGTTGAAACAGGGGTTTCATTCATATATGTCTTGCCTGTCCCTTTTCCTTTTCTATATCTCCTTGATGAAGCATCTGCGCCTCTTGTGAGGCTCCACATCGAACATCTTCCACTGGTGATGCACCTTGGTATTGGTCTCAAGCTGCGGTCCGGTCTCTGCCTGACGGATGCCGTGCTTGACGCATCCGGTATACAGATGCTCCATGATGATGCCGTTGACTCCGGTCTTCTGGAGCTCAGGTCTTACCGCAATAAGGAAGAGGTCAAGTGTGTCGTTGAACTTGAGTGACTTCAGCACTCCTGCCCAGCCTACCGGGAAGAGGTGGCCGCGGCACTTCTTCATGGCTTCAGCCATGGAAGGCGCTCCGACTCCGAATCCCATCAGGTCGTCATTGTCATCGGCAATGAGGCAGCAGAAATCCGGGTCTATAAGAGGCAGGAATTTGTCAGTGTACTTGTCTATCTGTCTCTCTGTCAGCTCGACAACTCCGTACAGCGGCGCATACGCGATATTGATGAGCTCAAACGCTTTGCGCACATACGGCTTGACGTCGCTTCTTCTCTTTACAGTTACCTTGTGATATCCCGTACGCCTCAGCATGGCATCGGATATCCTCTTGAGTCTGGCGTAGATCCTGTCATCCTCGCCGCCGTCGCCAACAGGGATCATGTGCTCGATCCAGTCGATGTCCTTGACATAGCCGAGTGCCTCGAGGTGATCCAGATAATACGGATGGTTGTAGTATGTGATGAACATGCTGCGCTTATCGAAGCCCTCTACCAGCATGCCCTCTCTGTCAAGATCGCAGAATCCAAGCGGTCCGTGGACCTCCTTCATGCCCTTCTCGCGGGCCCAGTTCTCGACAGTTTCGAAGAGCGCTGCGGACACTTCGCGGTCATCTATGAAATCGACCTGAGAGAATCTCATGCGCTTTGTTCCCCATCTCTCATTCGCCCTGTGGCTGAGGATGGCTCCTATCCTTCCCACGACTTGGCCGTCGCGGTATGCGAGAAACGCTCTCGCTTCACAATATTCGAATGCGGGATTCTTCTCCCTGTCCCAGTCGGCCATATCGTCGCCGTAGAATGCAGGAACAAAATTTTCCACATCACGATAAAGGCGGTTCGGATATTCCACGAAGGTCTTCCTGTCCGCCCTTGATAATACCTCTTTGATCAATACGCTGCTCAATTGTCTAAAACCTTTCCCTGTTAAGTCAGAATGCCCCTCTGCATAATAACTCAAAGTGCAGTATATCACATCTTCAGTCATTTCTTCCACGAAAAGCAGGATAAAAGCGTATTCCGCTCGAGTCCTCGCTGCCGCAGTCATTACATGCACCTGCGGGTTCTCTCTCCACACGCTTTTATCCTGCTCTCTTAAACATAAAAAATAACCCGCAGACAGGATATCTGCGGGCTTCGTACGAGCGTGCTGTTTTTACAGTGCTGCTGTGATGATCGCCATCTTGTAGACTTCTTCTGCGTCGCATCCGCGGGAGAGGTCATTGATAGGTGCATTGAGTCCGAGGAGGATAGGGCCGTAAGCTGCATATCCGCCGAGTCTCTGTGCGATCTTGTATCCGATGTTTCCTGCCTCGATGAGCGGGAATACGAATGTGTTGGCATATCCTGCTACCTTGGAGCCAGGGAACTTGAGCTGGCCTACTGTAGGGGATACAGCTGCGTCGAACTGCATCTCGCCGTCGATAGCCATGTCAGGGTTGAGCTCCTTAGCGATCTTTGTTGCCTCTGCGGAGAGTGCAACTGTGCCGCCCTTGCCGGATCCCTTGGTGGAGAAGCTCAGCATTGCAACCTTAGGGTCGATGCCGAATACTCTTGCGCACTTCTCGATCTCAACTGCTACTTCAGCAAGCTTCTGAGCTCCTGTGAATGTAACGTTGCCTTCCTTGTCTACGCTGTCAGTGTAGTCGAGGTTGACTGCGCAGTCGCCCATAGCGATAGTTCTGAGGTTCTCGTCTCCACCCTCTCTTGTGAGGATGAAGCATGAGCTTACGAGGTGAGCGCCCGGCTTGGTCTTTACGAGCTGGAGTGCAGGACGGATGGTGTCAGCTGTGGAATATGTTGCTCCGCCGAGGAGGCAGTCAGCCTTGCCCATCTTGACGAGCATGGTTCCGAAGTAGTTGCCCTTGAGGAGGTTAGCTCTGCACTCATCTGCAGTCATCTTGCCCTTGCGGAGCTCTACCATCTTCTCAACCATTTCTTCCATGCCTTCATATGTCTCAGGATCGAGGATCTCTGCTCCGTCGATATTGAAGCCGCCCTTAACTGCAGCAGCCTTTACCTCATCAACATTGCCTACGAGAACGACCTTCATCAGGCCCTCTGCGAGCAGCTTTGCAGTTGCTTCCTGGATACGGGCATCAGTACCCTCTGTGAAAACGATAGTCTTAGGCTGTGCCTTGACTTTTTCAATAAGTTTATCGAACATTTTCTGTCTCCTGTTTGTTCCTTTTACGTTATAAAATATGTGTTTCCATCGCATGAACTTCAGTGAGCCCATACACAGAAATTATATCCTACAGGTCTCTGCAATTCAATAGAATTACTCCCACTCTCCTAACCCTTTGCACAGGTTCACTATGAAGTCCTGTACATTGGTTATGATGCCCTTGGCGCTGAGGCTGCCTCTGTCGGCAAGCTTGTTGACTGTGAACTCGGAGATGTCCACGCAGTAGAAGTATACCTGTCTGACTGTGCCGTCATCGAGCACTCTGTATGAAGGTGTCATGTTGCCTACTGCGATCGAGTGGAGCATGGTAGCCATACAGATAACGGTAGTTGCTCCTCTTACCTCTTTTCTCATCGCATCCTGAGCCTCATATACATTTCCGTATACCGGAGGAAGCGGACCGTCGTCTCTTATCGAGCCGCCGAGCACATACGGGATGCCCTTCTTCTCGCAGGCAGCCATGATGCCGTCATCAAGTCCCTCTTCCTCGAGGAACTTGCCGATGCTTCCGTAGTATCTGACCTTGTTGATGGTCTCAAGGTGGTTGTAGTGTCCGTTAGGAACGCTCTCCTGAGTGTAGATATTCTGTCCGAGTCCGGTATTGAGATATGCGCCCTCAAGGTCATGTGTTGCAAGCGCATTTCCGGCTAGCAGTGCGTGTACGTATCCGCCCTCGATTATCTTCTGGAAAGCCTTTCTTGCATCGTGGTCGAATGCGAATGCAGGTCCCATTACCCATACGATCTTGCCGTGATCCTTCTCATACTTGAGGATCTCATACAGCTCATCATAATCTACGGAGAAAGCTGTCTCTCTTGATCTCGATGTCCTGAATGCGAAGATATCCTTGTCCTCAGGCTTTCCTTCGCTGAATCCGTACGGATAGACATAGATGCCGTCCTCGCAGTTCTCTGTTCTGCCGACACCTACAAGATCACCTTTGCTGAGATTTCTGAACTCAACTACATGGATCTTTCCGTCCTTAAGGACCGGCACGCAGTCCATCCTGCTCTCCTCTGCAAGGAGCCACTTTCCGTCGACCTTGAAGTATTCAGGGAAAATGCTCATCGCATGGAAGTTCTCAGGCGCTACGCCGTCCATCGGTGCAGGTACGAACACTGCCTCAGGGCAGTTTACGAACTTCTCTTCTGTAAAGTCCGGATGTGTGTATTCTCTAAGCTTCATTGTCCCTTCCCTCCATTATCTTATTCAGTTCATCTATATCGAACGTATATGCGGAGTTGCAGAAATAGCATTTTACCTCTATCTCCTCACCGTCATTGATGATCTCCTCGAGGTCACTTCTGCTGAGTGTCGCAAGAGCTCCCGCTACTCTCTCCTTGGAGCAGTCGCAGTGGAATCTGACAGCCTCCGTCTCATTTATGCTGAGATCCAGGTCTCCGAGATAGTACTCCAGGATGTCCTCAGGTGTCATTCCGTCCTCCATCATGGATGTGACAGACGGAGCACCGCTGACTTTGCTCTCTATAGCAGCGATGGTCTCCTCCGATGCGTCAGGCATTATCTGGATTATGAATCCGCCGGAGTGCTTTACAGAACTGTCTGTATCCACCATCACGCCGAGACCTACCGCAGAAGGAGTCTGCTCGGATACGGTGAAGTAGTACGCAAGATCGTCGCCGATCTCTCCGGTCTGTATCTCGACCTGTCCGTTGTACGGCTCTCTGAGTCCGAGGTCCATTATTACGGTCAGGACTCCCTTGCCGACCGCAGCTCCTACATCAAGCTTGCCTGCATATTTTCTCGGGATATCCACAGCCGGGTTGGCAGGAAAGCCCTTGACATTGCCGTGGCTGTCTGCTGTGACCGTCAGCATTCCGATAGGACCGTCGCCTTTCATCTGCAGCGTCAGCTTGTCCTTCTCTCCCTTCATCATCGAGCCCATCATGGCTCCGGCCGAGAGAAGCCTTCCGAGAGCTGCAGTCACTACAGGCAGAGTCATGTGTTTCTCCCTGGCTGTTGCCGCCATCTCAGTTGATCTTACAGCAAAAGCTCTGACCGTCTCACCGGCAGCCGTCGCTCTTACCAGATAATCTCCATTCATAGGATCAGCTCCTTTTAATCGTAAAATTCCGCTAAAAGAGCTGCACTATCAGTCATGCAGCCCTTTTACAACAATTATTTTATACCACTAATCAAAAATCTCAAGTAATTATTGATTAAGGAGCCGTTAAGGCTCATTTCTCCAGGATGTTTTCGTATATCTGACGGTCACGGTCCGAGAATACATTGAAGATGACCTTCTCTATACCTTTATATGTGTCCCCGCCTGCAGCCTGCCCGGCTCCTGAACCGATATACGATGACACCTCGCTGTACCTTCTGTCCTGCTCATCAAGATAGTCCCTTACGGTTTCCACTGCTATGTGTGCAGCCTCCTCTGCCGGGAACATGAACACGCCGGTGGATATACAGCAGAATGCGACGCTGCGAAGTCCGTTCTTCTCTGCCAGTTCAAGGCATGACCTGTATGATGATCTGAGGAGGTCTCTGTGCTCATCTGTGAGCGGGCCCTGAACAATAGGGCCGACTGTATGCAGTACATAACGGGCCGGAAGGCAGTATCCCGGTGTGATCTTGGCCTGACCTGTCGGCTCATCGTGCCCCTGCAGGTTCATGATACGGGCGCACTCGTTTCTCAGCTCGATGCCGGCCGCGCTGTGTATGCAGTTGTCGATGCAGTTGTGCAGCGGCTGATAGCATCCCGTCATCCCTGAGTTGGCGGCATTGGTTATCGCGTCGACTCCAAGTCTTGTGATATCGCCCTGCCATATGCACAGTCTCGGGTCAAGGCTGCACGGCTCTATCATCTTCTCATTCACGATGCCCTTCATGAAGTTTTCCTTCTTAAGATAGGCATCCTGTATCTCGCGGAACTCAGCGCTGATCGGATGCGGCATCCTCACGTTCATAAGCATGCGGAGAAAATCCTTCTGCGTCTGTTCATCCGCAGGCACCGGGATCTTCCTGTATCCCGGGTTCTCCGCCTTGAGTTTTTCAATAAGCCATACGCGTTCTTCTTCGTGTGTCATGGCAGCAAGCTCCTTACATTTCAATTGACTGTTCCGGTTTCTGAATGAAAAAGCAGCGCGGGCTGTATGCCTGCGCTGTATGAAGTACGGTTACTTTCTCTTCTTCTTCATTGTGAGGTGTGTCGGAAGTCCTCCTGCTGTGTACGGCTGGATGGATCCGATGATGAACGGTCTTGCATACTCAAGATATTCATCACTTACATATGTTCCGTCATTGATGATCCACTTCTTAGGGACCTTACGCTCGATGTTGGCTACCTCGTGGATGTCAAAGCTGTTGTATGTCTCAACATACGGCTCTCTTGACTTGACTTCGATGGTGATCATCTTTCCTGTCTCGCCGTTGAAGGCAGCCTCTGCAGCGAGGTAACCTACGTTGTATGCTTCGTCAGCATCAACACGGGAAGCGAGGTGGGATGCGCATCTCTGAAGCGATGAGAACTCGATATATCTTGACTTGAGGCCTGTCTCAGCAGTAACTCTGTTTGCCAGATATGATGCTGTACCTGCAAGCTGCTTGTGACCGAATGCGTCAACATGATCGTTTACTGTTCCGAGTTCGCATACGAACTTTCCGTCAGCAGTCTTGAGACCTTCAGAAACAGCTACTACTATGGACTTCTTGGTCTCTGCGAGCTTCTTGATCCTTGCGATGAAGTCGTCGATGTCGAATGTGACCTCAGGCAGATAGATCAGGTCCGGTCCGCTGCAGTCGATGTCCTTGGACAGAGCTGCTGTAGCTGTGAGCCATCCTGCGTGACGTCCCATGATCTCAACGATGCAGATAGTCGGCTTGGATACTCCGTAGCTCTCGTTGTCCCTGATGATCTCCTTCATCGAAGTAGCGATGTACTTAGCGGATGAACCGTATCCCGGGCAGTGGTCTGTCATAGGCAGATCGTTGTCGATGGTCTTAGGGATACCCATGAACTTCTGCTTCTTATTATGTGTAATAGCGTAGTCGGAAAGCATCTTGATGGTATCCATCGAGTCATTTCCGCCGTTGTACAGGAAGAACTCGATGTTCTTCTTGTCAAGGATGTCGAAGATCTTCTCATATACATCTTCGTGTCCCTCAACAGGCGGCAGCTTGTATCTGCATGTGCCGAGGAAAGCAGACGGTGTTCTCTTGAGCAGAGACAGGTCCTGTCCGCTTGTGATGTAATCCTCGATATCTACGATGTCCTCCTGAAGGAGACCTTCGATACCGTAGTGCATTCCGTATATCCTTCTGATCCCTGCCTTCCAGGATGCCTTGATGACACCTGCAAGACTGGAGTTGATAACTGCTGTCGGACCCCCTGACTGTCCTACAATAAGATTTCCCTTCATTGCCATTATATGTCCCTCCTTCTGATCGCTGACACCGCGCTTATGCGGTTACTGATCAAAGCAAAACTTTAATTAACCGAAATCGCGTCTATTATATGCGCGCAGGTTATCCCGAGTCAATTGCACTCGGGAACTTTTTTGAAGTTTTCGGTGGTTTCGCTCCTTTCGTCCAAATTGCAAAAGGCAGCCTCATAAGCTATAATAGAGCAGCTGAAACAAGAAACAACTCAGACAGCAAGGAGTTTTACACAATGACCAATCATGAATTAGCCGATCTGATATATCCTTCCCTTCCTCATACACCTGAGGATTACGAAGCGATGTATCCTGAAAGAGATCTGCCGGAAGGCGCCATGGTCACAAGACTCGGCCCGAGCCCGACAGGTTTCATACATCTCGGAAACCTCTACGGAGCATTCGTCGATGAGAGGCTCGCCCACCAGAGCGGCGGCACTTTCTTCCTCAGGATCGAGGACACCGACGACAAGAGATTCGTGGAGAACGCAGTCGAGACCATAATCACATCACTCGCATTCTTCGACATCAGGTTCGACGAGGGCGTCACCCAGAGCGGAGACATCGGGTCCTACGGCGACTACACACAGAGCCACCGCGGCGAGATATACCGCACATTCGCGAAGAAGATGCTGGAGCAGGGCGATGCCTACCCGTGCTTCCTCTCAGAGGATGAGATCACTGAGATCAGGGAAAAGCAGGAAGCGGCAAAACTGTCACCGGGCATCTATGCAGGATGGTCGAAGTACAGAGACTGGGACAGGGACGAGGCTGTCGCTGCCGAAGTAGAGCAGCGCATCAAGGCCGGCGACCCGTTCGTCATCAGGCTCAAGTCCAGAGGCGTTCCTAATGCGAGCGCAGAGGAGACCGCAAGACACACCGTCGTTGACGCGATCAGAGGCGAGCTGTCAGTACCTGACAACTTCCTCGACATCGTCATCATCAAGCAGTCGGGCATCCCGACATATCATTTTGCACACGTCGTCGACGACCACCTCATGAGGACCACTCACGTAGTAAGAGGCGAGGAATGGCTTCCTTCCCTTCCGATCCACGTCGAGCTCTTCGAGGACCTCGGCTGGGAACTGCCGGTATACTGCCACACAGCACAGCTGATGAAGATCGGTGAAGACGGCAACAAGCGCAAGCTGTCCAAGAGAAAGGACCCTGAGCTCTCACTCGACTATTACAGGAGCCAGGGCTATCACCCTGCAGCTGTCAGGGAATATCTCCTGACCATCCTCAACTCCAACTACGAGGAGTGGAGAGCAGAGAATCCTGACGCATCATCCGATGATTTTGCATTCACAACAGAAAAGATGTCCAGCAGCGGAGCTCTCTTCGATCTCGACAAGCTGAACGACGTCAGCAAGAGCACTCTTCTGAGAATAGATGCACACGAGCTCGCAGAGTGGCTCAAGTCATGGTCCGATGAGTTCGCACCCGAGTACGGCTATGTATTCAGCGACATGGATCACCTTGCAGCTATCCTCGATCTCGGAAGACATGATGCGCGCCCGAGAGCCGATCTCATATATGCAAAGCAGATCATGGAATACATCGGATATTTCTTCGATGAGTCATTCAGGATCGAGGATGAATATCCTGCAGAGGCAGCCGCTGATGCAGAGGCTATCCTCAGGGCATATCTTGACTCGTACGATCACAGCGACGACAACGGGACCTGGTTCGATAAGATCAGACAGATCGCTGTAGACCTCGGATACGCAGCCAAGCCTAAGGATTTCAAGAAGCATCCTGAAGAATACAAGGGACATGTCGGACATGTCAGCACCGTGATCCGTATCGCACTGATGGGAAGAGCGACTTCACCTGACGTATGGGCGATCCAGCAGATCATGGGAGAGGACAAGGTCCGCGAGAGGATCGGTGCCGGAATAGGCTAACCGGTACAGTAAATCTTTCAATAATACAAGGCACTGGAGGAACAATTCAAAATGGAACCGATTCTGGTAATCATGGCTGCAGGAATGGGCAGCAGATATGGCGGCAACAAGCAGCTCGACAAGATCACCGAACAGGGTGACATCATCATGGACTTCAGCCTCTACGATGCATGGGAGGCAGGATTCAGAAGAGTATGCTTTATCATCAAGCATGATTTTGAAGAAGTCTTCAAAGAGCACATAGAGAACGGCGCAGGCAGGAAGTACGAAACATACTACGCTTTTCAGGAGGGAACCGACCTTCCTGAGGGCTTCACCCTTCCTGAAGGCAGGACCAAGCCATGGGGCACAGGTCAGGCTGTTCTTGCAGCAAGAGATATCATCGACGCACCTTTTGCCGTCATCAACGCTGATGACTATTACGGCAAGGAAGGCTTCGTCAAGATCTACGACTTCCTGACAACCAGGGCAGATGCATCGCACAACTGCATGGTCGGATTCGAGATCGAGAACACCCTGTCCGAGAACGGAACAGTTTCCCGCGGAATATGCAGGGCATCGGACGGAAAGCTCACTGATATAGTTGAGCACCTCAAGGTCGCCAAGGAGCCTGAGCTGAATGAAGACGGAACACCTAACCCGCTCGCAGGCAAGGTGACCGATACTCACGAGGACGGCACCAAGGAGGTTATCCCGAACGATTCGCCGGTATCGATGAACCTGTGGGGATTCTCCGCAGAGTACATGGATCTCCTGAAAGAGGGATTCGCTGAAGCTCTTGTCACAATAATGAAGGAAAACCCTATGAAGGGCGAGTACTACATCCAGACTCCGATCAACAGGCAGATCGCAGAGGGGACCGCGACTTATGAAGTGCTGACCTCTTCCGACAAGTGGTTCGGAGTTACATACAAGGAAGACAAGCCTGAGGTAGTTGCAAAATTCGCATCGCTCAAGGCGGAAGGCTTCTATCCGGTCAACCTGTGGGGCTAACCGGAGCCCGCGCCGGCATCAGTCCGGCAGACATATGAGTACAGAGGAAAAGACGCCGCGCATCATCACGATGCCGGCGTCTTTGATTTTGCCTTATTCAGTCCGCTGCTGATATCAGTGGACCGTTTCCGATTCGTTTTTGGTTACTTTCACCTTCATGACGAGCCCCTCGGATTCGTATGCGAGATGCACTCCTTCAGGCAGGTCATAAGTCAGTTCCACTTCCTGGCTCTCATACATATTGTTTATGTCGATCAGCTCGGTGGATATCGAATCGATCTTGCTGACTACATCTTCCGAGCCCTTGATCACGATTGTATCAGGAGCAGAATAGGTTCTTGTGTAGCCGTCGCTTTCCTCTTCATCCGTATCCTCTGAGGATTTCTTCTCTTCCGTTACGACATTGAGCTGAACGGTCTTTTTTACACCTGTGTAAGCCTTGAAGTTGATCTCGTCCGGATATATGACAAGATGATCTATCTTATCTCCGTCTTCATCGAGAGCAGTCAGGCCTGTTGTAAAGTTCCAGACCCTGTTGCTCGTGTCGCTGTGTGAGATCAGTGCCACGACCTTATCAACGCGCTCGACCTCTGACGCTGCGCCCATGACAGTGGCCCTGGTGGAGGTCATGTTGGAGGTCACAGGCTCAAGCCCTTCAGGGTCATCCCTGTATTCCACAAAGATCTGCTTCTCTACGGTATCCGACTCTTCAACATCAACAGATATGGCACGTCTCTCTGCCTCAGCGACCTGTGTTCCTGACGGCCCGCTGATCTGAAGGCTGATCCCGTTTTCGCCCTCGGCTGCGTCGCTGACATCAGCGATGACTGTGATATCATCCGCAGTGATCTGGCTGGTTTCTATCCTCTTCTGATTGAGCGTGACATCTATCGTTTCCGTGCTTATCTGTGAGATACCGAGCCCTCTGTTGGCAAGATCATGCTCCCCGACGAAGGAGATCGGAATGTCCTTGTATCTGACTTCGGTCATAGGGTCGTTATTGTATACCACGTATATCCAGCCGCCGATCGCAACTACGATAGCGATGATGATATTAAGAAACTTACGTCCTCTTTCACTCATCCTTCTTACCTCCCTTCAGCAGTCTGGAAATGAAGGATTCATTAGCATCTCCTGACGGCAGGTATATATCGAGAAGCATCTTCTCGAGTGTCTTGAGGTCAAGGAATCTCCTGAGAGTTCCGTTGCGGGCAACCGAGATAGCGCCGGTTTCCTCAGACACGATGATTATGAAAGCATCCGAGACCTCACTGAGTCCGACTCCGGCTCTGTGTCTCGTTCCGAGGTTCTTGCCGATGCTGGTCCTGTTAGTCAGAGGCAGGACGCAGCTTGCAGCATGTATCCTTACTCCTCTTATGATAACAGCCCCGTCATGCAGCGGTGATCCCTCGTAGAAGAGGTTGCCGAGCAGTCTTACGGATATCTCTGCATCGACTATAACGCCGGTCTCGATGATATCGTTCAGCGTGGTCTCACGCTCGATAGCGATAAGAGCTCCGGTCCTTGTGGATGAGAAGTCATCGACAGCATCCACTATTTTGTGCACCGTAGCATACAGTTCTTCCTTGCCGATGTCCCTGAACTGGCTGGTAAGCGCTCCCCTGCGGCCGATCTGCTCAAGAGCACGCCGTATCTCAGGCTGGAACAGTATCATTACTCCGATAAGACCTACGGTGATAAGTCTTGTCAGGAGCCAGTTGAGAAGACTCAGGTCAAAGAGTTCCGAAGCGAGGAAAACGCCGACAATCAAAAGTACTCCCCTGAACAGCTGCTGTGCTCTGGTCTCCTTGATCATTCCGAGCACTCTGTACAGGATGTATGCAACGATAAGGATATCAATGATATCCGTTATCTTGATACTAAGAAGTAACCCCGTAAGATTGTCTATCATTCTCCTTCAGATTCTCCGCTTTCTCCGGCTTCTTCGCCGCTTACTACATAAACGTTGTCATCATCGTCCTTATCAAGCATCTGTCCTGCTAGGACTGCATTGATAAGTGTCTTGGCATTTTCTATGCTGTCAGGATCCTGCGTCATTACGTACGCATACGCATTGCCTGTGGAATATGTAGGCATGGATCCGTTTCCGCCTATTATTGTATTCTTGTAGATCTTCCACTGAGGATTTCTGGCAAGCTGCAGTTTCATGAGTGATCTCAGTTCAGCCGAACTGAAACTCATCTTGAAGTAGTCTCTCAGATTGGAAAGAATCTTGTTGTAGCTCAGCAACATTGTCTTGCTGCTTGTGGCTTTTTTGATGACAGCCTCAAAGACAGCCTGCTGATTTTTGATTCTCTGGTTATCTCCGTCGATGAAGGCCTTACGCTCTCTTGCAAAAGCAAGTGCCTGATTACCATTCATATGGTTCCAGCCCTTCTTAACAGTCCAATAACTCCTTTTTACCGGCTGGAATTCATATTCTGAGTAAACATCTATCCCGCCAATTGACTCAATGAATACTTTGACAGTTGTAAAGTTTACCTTTACATAGTAGTTGATATTTGTATCAAGCAGGTTTTCCTCCGCTCCGATCGTCGTATCGATGCTGTAGAACCCTGTGTGCGTCAGCTTATCCATCGCCATGTCCTTGTCAGGCATGTAGATCTCATAGTCCCTCGGAATGGAGGTCATGAGTATCTGCTGAGTCTGAGGATTGACAGTTACTATCATGTTTACATCCGAACGTCCCTGCTCATCGATTGTCCCGTAAACATCCATTCCTGAAATACAGACGTTGAAAGGTTCTTTCGTGATAGCTGCAACCTTCTTCTCATTCTCAACAGATGTAAAGTCGAGGAATGAGAGCGTTCCCATCGCATAGGCAGTTCCAACGCCGAATCCGCAGATAAGGAGTATCGCCGTCACAGAGGCCAGCCCCCTCACCCATTTCTTTACATTCGGTTTGCGAAGCTGCACGACTATTATCAGACTCAGAAGTCCGAGAATCACATAGAAGGCGATGAGCATTCCGAATGGCAGGACGTTCATTATCGTCATTATTCCTGCAAATGCTGCAAACGCAAGGACGTAGATCCTTGAAAGCCATCTCGGGAAAGGGCCAGCCTTTCCGGTGCTCATTTTCTTCTTCACGCCCTTCATGTAGTTGCCGCGGTATCTGTCATAAGCTTCTTCCTGAGCCTGTCTGAGCGCTTCATTGTCATCACTGGTCAGAGGCTCTGCCCCGGTCTCTCCGAGTTCGGCAAAGAGTTCCGCAAGCTGGTCTCTCTCCTCAGCCGGCTCTGCAGCAGGTTCAGCATAGCTGCTCTTATTGCTGCCTGAAGATGTAAGATCTTCTATGTCCGTAAGGCTTGCAGCCGCAGCGGACGGGATCTCCTCCGGAGGAACATCCTCATCAGATGCAACGAACTTTTTCGCAGCTCCCAGAGCTTCGTTGGCAAGTTCTGAAGCGCGTACATGTCTGCGTTTTCCGAACAGTTTTCCTTTCAGACCGGATTCAGCAGGAGCAGGCTCTGCTTCCACAGGAGGTTCTGCCTTTGCAGGGATCTCCTCCTTCGCTGCAGCTGCCTGTACGGCAGGTTCCGGTGTTTTCTTCTCATGCAAAACCGGCGCGGCCGGCTCTGCTGTGCGCTCAGCAGTCCTGCCCGCATGTTTTGCCGACAGCGGTTCGAGTATTTCCGGCTGGAAGGCATCCGAAGAACGCAGGTCATGCGTTCCGGCTTCCGCTGATGCATGTTTTCCCGCGTCTCCGTCCTTTCCATGTCTCAGTGCTTCATACGCCTTGTAGTCGTCGAAGTCCTTTCCGAGACCGAAACTCTTATTCTCTTGTTTAGACTTAGTTACTTCTTCTGCGGGAAGACCCCTTGAATGCTTTCCCTCAGCGTGATCCGGTACAGGCTTCCTGTAGTCGAAATCAAGAAACTCGTCTAGGAAATCATCGGTCTCCCACTCTTTGTGGCCCATAGGCTTAGTTCCCTTTCAGTCAGGTTTTTTATATATTCAGTCTGCCTGCGTCTATCTTCTGTCTGTCTCGATAAGGCCGTACTCACCGCCCTTACGCTTGTAGACTACGCTGACAGCATCTGTGTCCATATCCAGGAACACGAAGAAATCGTGTCCGAGCATCTCCATCTGGAGGATTGCTTCTTCAGCTACCATAGGATCAAGTTCAACTTCCTTTCTTCTTACGATAGCCATTTCTTCTTCATAGTCTTCATTCTCAGGTTCCGGAACGAATTCCAGCTTGAGAGCCTTGTTGTCTTTATATCTTGCCTCAAGCTTACCCTTGAGCTTGGACATCTGATTAGCGAGTTTATCCGTTGCCATGTCAACTGCATCATAGATGCTGTCGTTGACCATCTCAGCTCTGAATACAGCCTGCTTTGCATTGATCGTAGCCTCAAACTTCGGAGTCTCTCTGAGCTTGGATACTACTATGTTAGCGGTGACATCCTCATTGAAGTACTTGTCAAGTTTGCCAAGCTTCTTTTCGATATAGGTGCCGAGCTTGTCACTCATAGGATAATTCTTAGCTGAAATCTGAATCTTCATAATCGGATCCTCCTTATACTATATATTTAATGACACAAAGTTTATAGAACTCCCTTGTATCATCTTAGACAAAGTATACCATACATTTTGTGCTATTTGTGTAGCACGAGTGCAAAATCTGCGAAATAAAACAAAGCAAAAACTAAAGCATGCCCGTGCGAGAATCCGCAGAACGTGCCATGAAGATATGCGGCACGTTCGAGGACTCGAGCAAAGGGCATGCTTTGTTTTCGTTTTGCTTTTAAAGAATACTAGAAGCTCTGAGCTGTTCTGTTGATGATCTCATCCTGCAGCTCTTTGTCCAGATTCCTGAAGTAATCAGAGTATCCTGCAACACGGACGATCAGATCCTTGTAATCATCAGGGTTCTGCTGTGCCTTGAGCAGAGTCTCCTTATCGAATACGTTGAACTGTATGTGGTGACCGTCCATAGCGAAGTATGATCTGATAAGGCTTGCCAGGTTGTCAAGGCCGGTCTCGCCTGCGATAGCGCTCGGTGTGAACTTCTGGTTCAGAAGTGTTCCGCCTGTTGAGCAGTGGTCCATCTTAGCGCAGGACTTGATAACAGCTGTAGGGCCGTTTGTATCAGCGAACTTCTCAGGTGAGATACCCTCGGATACAGGCTTGTTTGCAAGTCTGCCGTTTGCTGTAGCACCGATAACTTCACCGAAGTAGATGTGGCATGTTGTCGGCAGCATGTCAACGTGATACTGTCCGCCGCTCATTGTAGGACGTCCTGTTACCTCGTCTCTGTACTGCTTGAATACATCCTGCATGATGTCATCAGCATAGTCGTCATCGTTTCCGTACTTAGGAGTCTTGTTCGTGACCATGTTGAAGATCTCTTCGTGGCCGACGAAGTTGTCATCCATAGCCTGGATCAGCTCTTCCATTGTGAAGTTGTGGTTATCAAATACGTTGTACTTGATAGCTGACAGGCAGTCTGTGATAGTTCCGATACCAACACCCTGGATGTATCTTGTGTTGTATCTTGCACCGCCGTTGTTGTAATCCTTGCCCTTTTTGATGCAGTCGTTGGTTACGATCGACAGGCATGGTGCAGGCATGTAGTTAGCGTAAAGCTTCTCGATAACGTTGTTTCCGCGTACCTTGACATCTACCATGTGGTGGAGCTGCTTTTTGAAAGCATCCCAGAGATCATCATAGCTCTTGAAGTCCTTGGCATATCCTGTCTCGAGTCCGAGCTGCATTCCGGACTGGTTGTCGAATCCGTTGTAAAGTGTGAGCTGGAAGATCTTAGGGATGTTGAGGTATCCTGTCAGGATGTAAGCCTCGTTGCCCCATGAACCTGTCTCTACGCAGCCGGATGATCCGCCCTGTCTTGCGTCATCAAGAGTTTTGCCTGCATTGAGGAGCTCCTGAACGATCTCGTCTGTGTTGTAGAATGCCGGCTGGCCCCAGCCCTTTCTTGAGATCTCGCATGCTCTCTTGAGGAATCTCTGCGGAGTCTTCTTGCTGATCTGAACATTGGAGTTAGGCTGAACGAGCTTCATCTCGTCCATGCAGTCGAGGATCAGATAGCTGACGGCGTTGACGCCGTTGGTTCCGTCTTCCTTGATTCCGCCTGTGTTGATGTTTGCAAAATCTGTATATGTGCCGCTCTCCTTGAGAGTAACGCCTACCTTTACAGGTGCAGGCTGGTTGTTGAACTTGACCCAGAGGCACTCGAGGAGTTCGAGAGCTCTCTCGTCATCGAGGATGCCGTCCTCAACGTCCTTCTCATAGTAAGGGATGAGGTGCTGGTCGAGTCTTCCCGGGCTGAATGCGTCCCAAGGGTTCAGCTCTGTAGTAACTGCGAGGTGTGTGAACCAGTACAGCTGGATAGCCTGCCAGTAAGTCTGAGGCTTGTGAGCCGGAATTACCTCGAGGTTAGCTGCCATCTGCTCGAGCTCTGCCTTACGTACAGGGTCTGTGCACTTTGCAGCCTCTTCCTTGATGAGGTCATGATATCTCTGGCCGAGGATAATAACTGCATCGCAGTCGATAGCCATAGCTTCAAGTTCGTCCTTCTTAGCGAGAGCTTCAGGATCGTTCATGAAGTCCAGATTGTTGATAGCTTCCTGGATCTCTTCCTTATATTCAGCGTATCCCTTTGTGAATACGTTCTTGCCGCCACATGTGTGTCCCGGACCTCTCTGCTCCATGAACTCTGTGAACATTCCTGCTGCATAGCAGTCTCTCCACTCCTGAGTCATGCTTGAGAGCAGCTTGTCTCTCATCGACTTACCCTTCCAGTAAGGGATGATGATCTCTTCCTGATCCCTGAGGTCCTGCTCAGTAACGGAATAGTTAACGACCTTTCTGTCGTTCATGATGTGCATATCCTCAAGGGTATGGCATGTGAGCTCAGGGAATGTCGGTGAGGACTGTGGGTCCTTACCCTTTTCGCCTACGATCAGTTCGCCTTCTCCGAGGTAGAGAGTCTTCCTGCTGAAGTACTCTTTGAGCACGAGAGCTCTGAGTACAGGGAGGGAGACCTTGTCTTCCCATTCCTTGTAGACTTCAGTCTCGATAAGTGCTCTTTCGAGATCGATGTGCGGCTGAGTCTCCATACTTACTTTTCTGAGAGCCTTGATCCTTGCATTCATTCCGCGTTCTTCCATTTTGATCCTCCGCTTTTTCTCCTAGCCGCCGATCTTTACGTTGGCAAAGCCGGCATCATTCCACTGTTTTACGAACGACTGCATCTCTTCGTCAGTCGGTGTTGTCATCTCCTCGGCGAGGTATTCCCTTCCGAGTTTTCCGTACTTGTGTGATCCTGTGCTGTGGTAAGGCAGCAGGTTGACCTGAGGCGGTCTCACATCGTTCTCCTTGAGGAAGTCGATGATAGCCTGCATGGACTCATGGTCTCCGTTGACCTCTTTTACAGTCGGTATACGGATGTATATCCTGGCGCCGCCTTTTGCAAGGCCCTTAAGGTTGTCCAGGATCACCTTGTTGCTCATTCCGATATACTTCTTATGCTTCTCTTCGTCCATCACCTTGACGTCGTAGAGCCAGGTATGTACATACGGCATGATTGCTTCGTAGTTCGACCATGGAGCCTGTCCGCATGTATCTATGGTCACGTCCACGCCTTCGCGGTGCAGAGCCTTGACAACGCCCTGGATGTATTCGGTGTCCATTGCCATGACTTCGCCGCCTGAGAGTGTAACTCCGCCGCCGGACTCCTCATAGAACATCTGGTCCTGCATGCATATCTTCACCAGCTCCCTGACTGAATACATTTTGCCCACTACTGTACGGTAGTTGCCGAGGCATGCATTCTCGCATGTGCCGCACACGGTGCACTTTTCTCTGTCAGTGACAGCCTTTCCTTCCGGTGAGATCGTGATCGCTCCCTGCGGACATACCGAGGCGCATCTGCCGCATCCCGTGCACTTCTGGGTGTCCACCTGCAGTTCAGGCTCGAACCTCTGAGTCTCCGGGTTATGGCACCACCAGCATCTGAGGTGGCATCCCTTGAAAAAAACCGTTGTGCGGATACCGTCTCCGTCATGGATCGAGTATTTCTGTATGTTGGTTACAGCATGCATTACTGTCTATTCCCTCTTTGAACTAAATTTTAGACCGCAGTCTAGTTTTTGTAAGAAGATTATATCCAATGTGATAATTCTTTGTCAATAAATATAGATATGTTTGTCCATGTTTTTCACTGCACGACAAAAGGCAGCCGCGATAGCAGCTGCCTGTATTTTCAGTGAATACGCGGATCACTCGACCTGGTCTTTGACCCCACACTTGCCTTTACCCGGTTTCCGGAGGACTTACTTCTAAGATACGCCATGATCACAGCCTACATTTTCTCATCAGCTGCTTACGTGGATCCCTTTGCCCGTATCTGGCCTGGACTTTCAACCACGAACATGACCCGCAGAATTCCCAAGTATTGTAGCACATCCCCCTGCCGTGTGTCATCGGGGACGGTCCTTTTTGACACATTTTATAACAGAGACGGTTTTTGTCAGTTTTTCACAGCACCTCGATCAGTCTCTGGATCAGCTTTCTGAATTCAAGCGCGGCAGCATTTATGTGGTCGAGAATGCTGATGCCTGTTTTTCCGTAATCCGTCTTCGAGATCTCATATGCAGAAGTGAACTCTTCTCTCAGGTATTCTTCCGACCTGATGTGGTCTTCGCTGAACGGGTCCTCCGCCTTGAGAAAGTACCTGTCTTCTCCAAGCTCGTCATCCCTGGTCACATCGGTATTGTAGTAAGCATCTCCGATGCGGACGATATTCCATGTATGGTCCTCACTCTCGCCGCTGCTGTTTATCCCGGTCCCGAAAATGATGCGGTTGTCCACGCCGGCAGCAAGAAGAAGCCTGTAGAATGCTGCAGAATAACCCTGACACACAGCCTTGCCGTCGATGAGAGCCGCATATGCCGTCCGTTTCAGAGTGTAGTCCTCGTCAGCCAGATTATCGTAGTCGTATTCAACGTTATCGATAAGATAGTTGTAGACCGCCCTGGTCTTTTCAGCATCATCCATGCCGTCCAGGTCAAGCGATCCGATTATCTCTCCGGCCTTCTCATCCACAGCCGCCTCCTGCTCCGCATCATCATAATACGAGAGCGTGTATGTCAGCAGCACTGCTCTCTCTCCGTTCTCAGTGACAGGCTTTGCGGATGCGTTGCAGCTTTCATACTGGAATCTGAGGTAGTCCCCTTCTTCAGGATCCCCCGTATGCCCGAGCGCACGCTCGAATATTTCGCCTATTATCCCCTCAGAGTCTTCAGCGGCTGTATCCGTTATGAGGCATATGCCCGCAGAGCCCTCCCTGTTCTTCATGGCCTCCCGCAGAACTGCAGCAGCCTCATCCTGAGTCCTGCAGACCTCAGCGGTTTTGTCAGCAGCAAAACACCCCGCACCTGCGCTGATCACCAGCAGTGCGGCGAGGATCACCGGTATTATTCTGCGGATCACTCTGCTCGTCATATCAGAATTTTACCATGTCCGCGCCTGAAGCAAAAGTAAGAAAGTCCACACGCGCAGCTCCGGCGTCTCTGAGGACGACCGCAAGCTCATCGATGGTGGCACCCGTTGTGTAGATATCGTCTATGAGCAAAATGCTCTTTCCGGCTATTCCCGGCATACGCCGCGGCCTTATGCCGAATGCGCCGCGTATGTTTTCGCGCCTCTGCTCAGGCCCGAGCGACCTCATGATATGCGTCTCCCTCGTTCTGATCAGAACATCATCAGCGGCAGTGAAACCGGTCCTGCGGGAGAACTCCTCAGCAATCAGCGCCGCCTGGTTGTATCCGCGCCGGCTCTTTTTGGCCGGGTGGACCGGGACCGGCAGGATCAGGTCATACATCCCGTGAAGTTCATCTTCGCCGAATTCCGCCAGCATACGGTCAGCAAGCATCTCCCCTATGGCCACAGAAATATCCGGGCGCCCGTCATATTTCATAGCGAACACCATGGCCCTCTCATGCGTTCCATACTCAGTACAGGTGAATCCGCGGTCAAAAGAGTGCGGATGCTCCCTGCAGTTGAAGCAGACCGAGCCGGGGTTCGCAGTTCCGAGCTGTCTCCCGCATTTCGCGCACGTCCTGCCGTCGATCCACTTTATGTTTTGCATGCAGTCATTGCACAGTCTGTACGTCCTGGTCTCATCAATTATCTTGCCGCAGCATACGCAGTACAGCGCCGGTGGGTATATAAGATCGAGCACCGCACAGGCTGCTGTTTTGGTTATTCTCCTTAACATTCCTCCCTCCTGGTGTGTCATTAGGGACGGTCCTTTTTGACACATTCTATGCCCTCTGTACTATCCCTCGGTTTATGCCTGTCAGTCTTTCAATTTGTCTTACGCTCAATCCGTATTTCTTCAGTTTATGCAATGCTTCATCCCGGTCTTTCCGACTGTACTTCTGAAGCTCTACCCCTTTGCCAGTCCCAATACAATCTCTCATCACATCAACTGCCCACTCGTCTGAAAACAATTTCTTGGATACTGATCCGTCATCAGCAATTGTCTGATCATCCAAGATGTCTCTGAAGCATTCTTCGCAACCGAAAAGAGATTCTGCAACTGACGCATCCACAAAAGAGCCTTTCCCCCAGTATTCGTGAAAGCTGCTCCATTTATATTCTGCAGCACTGCAGATACCCGCCTTTGCCGGATTATTCATAATATATCTGAATGTAGCCACCAGCTGTCTTTCACTTAAAATGGGCTCATTATGATATCTGTTTTGCAACAGACATCCGGTACGATCGTACTTACGATTGAAATATGACGTGTACGCAACGCCAATTTTTTTCATCATCAGTGGAATGCCTGCCGATTCATCAAACAGCAGCATATGAACATGATTGTCCATCAGACAGTATGCACAAATTGCAACATATTGTTCGCGGCCGTATTTTTCAAGGCACGTCAGATACTTCCTGTAATCACTTTCCTCCACAAACATTACCTGTCTGTTTATACCTCTAACCACTATGTGCTCGTAGCCACTCTCTCCAAATAGTCTTGCATGTCTTGGCATTATTCTCACCTCCGGAATCTTATGTTATGCAAAAGAAAAAAGAAAAAGCACCGGGTCAATGCCCAGTGCCTGCCATGTTCGCGGGGACCACGGCTGATGGTCCCGGCCCGCCTCATGTTATTCATTTAGAAAATGTGTCAAAAAGGACCGTCCCCGATGACACATCAGAAGTCAAATTTCGAGATTCCGGTCTCCTGCTCCAGCCTGTATCTGAGGCCGGTATATCTTCCGTCTGCGCGGTTGTTGTCGATCATGTACTTGATGCAGCGGGGGTCTCCTATGAGCAGAACGAGTTTCTTGCCTCTCGTTACTGCTGTGTACAGGAGATTTCTCGCCATCAGCATCGGAGGGAATCTCCACGCAGGTATGATAACAGCCGGGAATTCTGAGCCCTGACTCTTGTGGACCGTTACGGCGTAGGCGAGATCCACCTCTTCGAACATATCGCCCGCGTATGTTATGAGCCTGTCGTCAGACTTTACGACCATGGACTTGTCGAAGATGTCGACACTCTCGACGGTCCCCATGTCGCCGTTGAATATGCCCTCACCTTCAGTCCAGCTGTCTGCGCTCCTCCACTCTGCATTGTAGTTGTTCCTGAGCTGCATCACCTTGTCGCCCGGCCTGAAGGTCTTGCCGCCGATCTTGAGTTCAGGCGTCTCATCGTCGCCCGGATTGATGACTTCCTGCAGCACGGTATTCAGGCTCGGAGCTCCGAGCACACCTCTCTTAGTCGGTGTCAGTATCTGTATATCATCAGCAGAATTAATAAAGTCAAAACCCCGTTCAAGTCTGCCGCCTGCCATCTCCTTGATGGTCTCGAGGATCTCTGTTTCGCTGTTTCTCTGTATTATGAAAAAGTCACTGTCCCTGCCGCCGTGCTCAGGAAATTCCCCGTTGTTTATAAGGTGCGAGTTGGTGACGATGCGGCTGTCTTCAGCCTGCCTGAATATCTCTCTGAGTCTTGTTGTGTGTATCCTCTCGCTGGCGATCATGTCACGCAGAACATTGCCCGCTCCGACCGACGGCAGCTGGTCAGCGTCACCCGTGAATATGAGTCTGGTGCCGGTCTTCACTGCCTCGAGAAGCCCGTCCATCAGCATTATATCTATCATCGAAGCCTCATCAACGATGATGACATCCTGCTCGAGCGGATTCTCATCATTCCTGCCGAAGTTGAGCATGTCCTCATCTTCAGAATACACATACTCCAGAAGACGGTGGATGGTCATGGCCGGGCTTCCGGTCGCTTCCTCCATGCGCTTTGCTGCGCGGCCCGTCGGAGCGGCAAGCGCCACGCTGAGCCCGAGCCTCGCGAATATCCTTACAAGAATATTGAGGATCGTTGTTTTGCCCGTACCCGGTCCGCCTGTGATTATTGAAACATTGTTGGCCAGCGCCGCATATACGGCATCCATCTGGTCGCCGGACAGAGAGATCCTGATCCCGTCAGCCTCCATGCCCGACTCAGCATCAGTTATGAGATTGTCAGGTGATGCCGCAAGAGGCGCAGCCTCCGCACTGCGGATCCTAGAGAGGTTATACGCTACCCGCTGCTCTGCCTGATAGTAACCGTACAGGTACACCACCGGCACATCATCAATGCTGTCCTCCTCGAGCTCGCCGTTGAACACCATCTCGCTGACAGAGTCCCTGACATTTTCTCGCGAGGTGTCGAGAAGCTCCGCCACCTTCTCCACTAGTAGCTCCTCAGGCATCAGAGTGCTGCCGCTGACAGCCCACGTCCTGAGAGCATGCCTTATGCCGCTCTCTATCCTGTACGGACTGTCCGGTTCAAATCCGAGCTTCGCGGCTATCCTGTCAGCTCTCTGGAATGTGATGCCGCGTATGTCCTCCACCAGTATGTACGGATTGTCGCTTACTACCTCCATGGAGTCAGGGCCATAGCATTTATATATCCTGATGGCATCTGTCATCTCGATGCCCAGTTCCCTGAGCTCGATCGATATGTTGGCGAACTCCCGCGACTCCGCATAGGAATCCGAGATCCTTGCAAGAGACTTCGGCCCGATACCGTTTATGCTCAGGAGCCTTTCCGGAGTCTTTTCGATAATATCCAGCGTCTCAGCGCCGAAGGCATCGACGATGGTCCTGGCCATCTTAGGCCCGATACCGCGGATGTTGCCTGCAGCAAGGAACTCAAAAATGGCATCCTCCCCTTCAGGTACGAGCTCTTCATATCCTGTGAAGCTGAACTGCTCCCCGTACTTGGGATGGATGGTGAACTTCCCCTCAAGGCGGTATCTGGCGCCTTCTTTAGGCTCAGCAACAGAACCGGCTATTCTGACCGCGCCCTCATCTGTATCGAGGACCGCGACAGTATAGCCGTTTCCCGCGTTGTTGAATATTATCTTAGTGATCGTGCCTTCCTTCTGCATTATCTCCTGTCAGTACGTGTGTCAAAAAGGACCGTCCCCCAATGACACATCAGAATGTACTCTTATATATTTTCCTGTTGTCGAGCGTGAATACCTTGTCGCTGAATCCGCCCGGCTCGACGTTCTTCACGGCATCTTCCATGTCAAACATCTTGGCGTCTGTCATGTCGAGGTAGTGGAGCATCTCAGCCTCAGGGAAAAGCGGCTTCTTAGGGCTGCCGTATTCCGGCTCGTAGTGATGAGATATAGCCATGTGCTGCATCATGACCGTCTTCTCTTCTCCTATGCCGAGCTCTCTGCAGCGCGCTCCGATCGAAGCGGCACCCATCACAAGATGTCCGAGCATTTTGCCCTCGAAGGTGTACTCAGGGACTACGCCGTTCTCATCTGAATTCAGCTCGTTCAGTTTCTCGATATCGTGAAGGGCAACGCCTGCAAGCAGCAGATCCCTGTTCAGGTTGGTATACACCTCGCACGCGCGCTCACCCATCATCATCATTCTCTTGACGTGATACAGGAGGCCCGCATACTCAGCATGGTGATTGCTCATAGCCGCCGGCCAAAACATAAGCCTGTCCTTCTCGTCCTCATAGAAACTGAGGCACAGCTTCTTAAGATCCTCATCCTCGAATCCGTTTATCCTGCTCAGGATGTACTCGTACATAGCCTCAGGCGACTCCGGCGCAGCCTTGAAGAAGTCCGACCTGTCGATGGTATTATCCTTGGCGCGGCCCCTGATCGCATCGAGCACGAGCTGGTTCTTGCCCTGATACTCCTTGCATCTTGCAACTACTGAGATAATCATTCCCGCTTTGATCCTGCTGAAGCTCTCCACCTCATCATGTGACAGAGACCACTTCACCGCCTGGATGTCTCCCGTCGCGTCAGCAAGCGTCATGTACAGATGCCTCTTGCCGTTGTTTCCGTCGCGGATGTCGGCGTTTTTTACAAGATACCTGTCTTCGAGCCTTCCGGCTTCGTCAGGCTTAAGGTCTTTTATATAGTAAGGTTTCATATTCTGCTCCTTATCCTCATTTATATAATAAGGACCGGCATGCCTCCCGCCATACACGATCCGTCATGTCTTCCATACTCACAGGATTATATCATATCTGCTGAAGCTGTGTTATAATCCTCTTGTGAATTATTGATACCGCTTAAGCGACAGGAACGGAGGGCAAAATGGAATTTGATGCTGTCAAAGCGACAAACGCTACAGTCGAATGGATACGCCAGTGGTTCGAGAAGAACGGACCGGGCTGCAACGCTATTATAGGAATCAGCGGAGGAAAGGACAGCTCCATCGCTGCCGCCCTCTGTGCAGAAGCTCTCGGCAAGGACAGAGTAATCGGAGTCCTGATGCCTAACGACAAGCAGTCGGACATCGACATGGCACAGCTGCTTGTAAAACACCTCGGCATCCAGAGCTATACAGTAAACATCGGCACAACATTCAACGCTCTGTGCAAGGAACTCACCGAAGCCGGCATCGAGCTCAGCAAGGACTCGATCATCAACCTCCCGCCAAGGCTCAGGATGTCCACTCTCTACGCCGTAGGACAGAGCCGCAACGGCAGAGTCGTCAACACCTGCAACCTCTCTGAGGACTGGGTGGGCTACTCGACAAGATACGGTGATTCCGCAGGCGACTTCAGCCCGATGTCATTCTTCACCACAGCAGAGATCAGAGCAATCGGCCGTGTTCTCGGCCTGCCATCAGTGCTGATCGAGAAGGTCCCTACCGACGGCCTTTCAGGCATGTCTGATGAGGACAAGCTCGGCTTCACATACGAAGTCCTCGACAGATATATCCGCACAGGTGAGATCGATGACCCTGAGACCAAGAAGCGCATCGACTACCTGCACGAGAAGAATCTCTTCAAGCTGAGATTCATGGACTGCTTCAAGTACGAAGGATAGTACTGATTGTATCCCCGCCGGGATATGAATGCAGTACAGATTATGAGATAGCAAAAGCGCCGTAAATCATACGATTTACGGCGTTTGTCATTCTTTCTCAGAGGCGCTCCGGTGTGTGCGAATCAGTATCTTCCTTACTTGTCTTTACCGTTTCCGCCTGCTATTCTCCCGAGAACGGTCCTGTATCCGCCCTCGCCATAGGTCAGGCACTTGTTGACGCGGCTGATGGTCGCAGAGCTCGCACCGGTCGCTTTGCTTATCTCACTGAAAACCACGCCCTCGTCAAGGAGTCTTGCCACCTCGAGCCTTGCGGACAGGTCAAGCGCTTCCTTGATCGTTGCAACGTCATCGAAAAACTTCCTGCACTCCTCTTCATCCTCGAGTGCAAGTATCGCTCTGTAGAACTGCTTCAGATTTTTCTTTTCCTTTTCAGTGATCATCGTCCTGCTCCTGTTTTACTGTCAGTATCCGTCATCTTCCGGGCACAGCATCGTCCCCGGAGCGAAACGCACCCCTATTGTATCACTATTTGTTCGCACTTTAAAGCGCTAAAGTGCATTTTCTCTGTTCTTTTCCCCGCTCATAGATGCCGGCTCTCCTTGACCGCTGCTCGGAGAGTGCAATATAATGTTACGGATATCTGAAAGGAACGCAGGGACATGGAAGATTTCAAATCCAGGAACAAAGGAAGACTCAACGAGCGCATCGCCGCTGTCATATGCGGACTCCTGCTGCTCGTAGTGATCCTCATAACATCAACGCAGGCGCTCTGCTACTGGATACCTGACTGGTGGCGCAATGAGTATGCAAAATACAATACACCGCAGTACGTGACCGGTGAGATGTCTCTCGACGACGCGGTCTACATCACCGAGCAGATGCTCGAGTACTGTATCGGCAGGATCGACACACTCGACGATACGGAGGCGACTATCGACGGAGTCAAGGCGCCGTTTTTCACAGAGCGCGAAAAGCTCCACCTCGCAGACTGCAGGAACATCTTCCTCGGAGCCGTGCAGTTCCGCATCATATCGGTTATGGTCATCGTCGGTCTGCTGCTTGCAATATGGTTCTCAGTGAAAAACCGCTGTGATGCATCGAGGGTCAAAGTCGAGTACGCGCGCGTTCTTGCGGGAGGTTATCTGACCGCGCTCGCGATCCTGGTCGTATTCGCGCTCTTCCTCATCATAGTCGGAATGAACAATTTCACATTCCTCTTCACCAAGTTCCACCACGTCTTCTTTGATAATGACCTGTGGATACTCGACCCGAGGCACGACAACCTCGTCAACGTGATGCAGGAAGCTGTATTCAGGGACGCGGCCGTAACGATTGGAGGCATGTGGGCTGCAGTATCTGCAGTGCTTGCCGTCATAAGCGCATCCATATTAAGGAAGACAGCTGCAGTCTCACGGTAACCGCCGTTCAGTCACTGCACACACATTTATACAAGCAAAACGCTGCCGCACTTCTCAGTGTGACAGCGTTTTTTTCATACAGTGTTTTCCAGTGTGATCCTTCTCAGTGCTGCAGGATCATCAGTCCTCCTCACAGCCTGTGGTGCTGCTGAAGAAAGGCATCACCAGCGCTCTCGCTTCGGCTATGTTTATACCCTGAGCCTCTGCGATCCCGGCAAGGTCATCATATTCCGCCTTGACCCTGTCCGTGCCGTATCCTGAGACATGCTTATACCTTACAGTCCCGTATGGGGTCTCCACCGAACCTTCCGTGCGGTCAAGCACACACCGCTCGGATATGACCTCCCTTATTCCTATGGTCGTGGTATATCTGAACAGGAGGCGTGCAAAACGCTCTTTCTCCTCTTCGTCGTCAGCGCACATTACAGTGATCATATGCGCAGGTCTCCCCTTCTTCATGACGATAGGCATTATCTGCACATCCCTGGCACCTGCCTTCATCAGCTGCTCAGCGGCAAAGGCCAGTTCTTCCGGAGTCATGTCATCTATATTGCATTCGAGCTCGCATACCCTGTCTTTTCTGTCTGCCATATCAGGTCCTCCGTGCTTTTTCTAACGGGTCTCTTCATCTATTATGACCGATCCGTACATATCTCCGATCAGCCTGTCTATCTCATCTTTTCTCTCAAGCGCCATATCATGCTGAGCGGAAGTCACCTGCAGAAGAGCGTTTCCGTCCCTCAGCCTTACGCGGAAATCCCTGAACCCCATGCCGGAGATCTCAGCCTCAGCCTTCTCGGTCCTCGCAAGGTCCTCTTCCGTGATCTCCTCACCGGTCTGTATCCTTGTGGCGAGGCACGCATAGGCAGGCTTGTTCCACACAGGCAGGCCCGCTTCCCTCGACCTCTCTCTTACCTCAGCCTTGGTTATCCCGCACTCTCTCAGCGGCGACCTTATACCGAACTCCTTAAGAGCTCTCATGCCGGGCCTGTCGTCAGCCGGATCCGAGGCATTCGTACCGTCTATAACAAGGGCAAAACCGTCATCTGCAGCGGCACGGGTTATCGCGCCCATGATGTTTTTCTTGCACCAGTAACAGCGGTCTGCCGGATTGGCTCTGACGCGCGGATCGGACAGTGCATCGACCCTCAGCACCTTCATCTCAGCGCCCGTTAGCTCTGCGATCTTCTTCGCATCCTCAAATTCGAAATCAGGCTGGAACTGCGACTTCACATAATAAGCCGTTACATCCGCGCCGCACTGCTTCGCTGCATACAGAAGGTATGATGAATCCACACCGCCTGAAAAAGCCACAGCTATTCTGTTATTCTCTTCAAAAAAATCTCTAATATCCATAATACTCCTCTCTGTCCCATACCGGTTACCGAATTATACCATATGTGCCGCCTTTCCGGCATGCAACAAAAGACGCCGGGATCGCCGGCGTCTTTTGCTTGTAGATATTGTAAGAGGGATGAAAGTATTATGGTGTAGTAATCACCGGTCGCGTGACAACCGGCGAGTAATACCTTGGTTGTATAAGTTAGTGGTTTCTAACTCATTGCAGCATTATAATAGCATTCCTATTTCCCATTGTCAAGGTAGGAATTAAACTTTTTTAAAATAATATTTTTACCCTGTTTTCAGGATGTATCTTCCCCGTTCTTTTATGGCCTGCCTCCGGCTGCAGCTATCAAGAAAAGCGGCACTTCCGGGCGCCGCCTGTTCCTTTTACCTTATGCAATTCCTGTAATCTTCTACAGATGCTGGTTCCTTGGGATCCTGTCGTACCACTTGAGCAGGAACGGCTCGATCGCTGAGGTCAGCTTCATGTCCAGGTTAAAGAAATAAACCGTGAATGTAACTACGAAGAATGCAAGTCCTCCGGTCAGAATGTACAGAAGTGCTTTAAGTGCTATCTTTTTCATTATTATGCCTCCGGTTAATTCAGTCTGCATTTATATTTTACCACGAATTCTCGTCGTCGAGTACCTCGAGTGTCGGGTCAAGAGGTTCTTCCTGCATGACTGTTCTCATGTAGCTGTTGACCTGATCTCTTACTCCCTGTCTTGAAACGACACGAGGGTCGAAGAGCTGGTGATCTACCCAGATCAGAGGAACTCCGAGCTCTCTTGCTCTGTCCTCGAACATTCCGTGCATGCCATCCAGAGCCTTGCATGTGATGTGCTCCCAGAGGATGATCATGTCTGCGTTGTACTGTTCAACGAACTCGAAGAGGTCGTCGAGGAGTACCTTGTAACCGCCGTGTGTACGGTTACGCATGATCATCTCTTCAGTCAGCATAGCCATATCGTAGTATGCCTGCTCTCTGTTCTCAGGAGTATCTGTCTCTGCGATCATCTCTGTGTTGATGCATGAAAGCATGTCTGTCAGAGGAACGATTCCCCAGCAGTTCAGAAGCCATACGAGGAAGTCCATGTAGTAGTGCGACTGAACGCCCCATACGATCGCTCTGTGGCGGTACTCAGGAGCAGCCATTTTGCGCTTCTTATATGCCTTCTCTGCCAGCTTCATCAGACGTCTGTCAGCTCTCTCGAATTCTGGAACCTTGCCGCAGATAGCCATGTAGTTGGTCTCTGTGTAAAGAGCGAGGTTTCCGCCGAAGATCTGCGGATAGTCCGTCTTGTTCATGTCGAGCCACTCGTTACGGCACTTTGTCGCAAAGTTTACTCTCTTAGCGCATTCGAAGTAGTAATCCCAGTCCCACTTGTGGCCTGTGTGCTCTTCGATGAATGCGATAGCTCTTCTGATTTCCTCTGCAGCGTATTCCTGAACGTCGTCTTCCTTATGACGGAGCGGAGCCGGCAGCTGGAATACAGGAATACCGTCTTCCTTCTCGAGTCTCTCAGAGATTACACCGTTGCCGAGGAGTGAACCGTCACATGTGGTGTTGCACTGTACAGCGCACGCACCGAAGATCGGAGCGTCGTCATCGATCGATACGCCGGCTTCTGCCTCAGGCATCGGGCAGACGTCGCCAGGGAGTCCGTATTCCTGAGCTACATCGATGTAGTGCTCCATAGCGTGCTGGTTCAGGAGTACTGATACGTATGTCGAAGGAGTCTCACGGGATGTGCACTTCAGGTTAGGGAATCCCATCATGACTGCTGTCATCTCGTTCTCATCAACGAGTACGTTGATCTTGGAGAACTCCTCATCGTTACCTGTCCTGCGGTCGGCACGTGCCATGGTGTTAAGAAGCTTCGCAACGTCGATGATGATAAGATCCTGCTCCTCGTGGGTCATTCTGAGATATTCGCCTCTGAGGCCCTGAGTGAATCTGTCTACCATCATAGGTACTGCCAGATAGTTAGCCATCCAACGGTATCTGAAGAAGAATTTGATGTTGCGAGGCTTGGACATGAATTTGCCGAGTGTGAGCATGATTCCCAGCCATCTGCTGTAATCGTAAAGAGTATCTCCTACTCCTCTCCACTCACGGCGCTTTCTTACCTTGCCATGTGGCTTATAAAGGTCGCCGTATCTGGTATCACCCTTGATCTTCTCAGGGTTTACCATCTTGTTGAATTTCTTTACAGCCATCACTGCTCCTCCTTCTGAATCTTCTTGATATCGATGCTCTCCATGAACGCCTGTACACGGGTACGCATCTGTCCGGAGGAGCCGATAGTGTACGGTCTGTCGACTGCCAGAACCGGCCAGTCATATCTGTTCCTGAGGATGTGTGATCCCATCATCTTCTCATAAGCCCATGGGTCACAGAACTTCATCTGCTGATAGATGATACCGTCAGCCTTGTATTTCTTAGCCAGCTTGTCAACGTATTCACGTCTTCCGTCCATCTTCTCTGTGTTCATGTATCTCGGGCACTCGCCTCTGTACATGTACTGTCTGCAGATCTGAGTCAGAGCGTCCTCATCGTCAGTGAGCTCGATCGGATCTCTGCCAGGCAGTGAGCCGTAGCAGAATCTGTCAGCACATACGAATGCGCCGCTGTCCTCAATGAGCTTGATAAAGTCTGTGTCATCGACTTCAGATCCTACAACGAGAACTCTTGCCTTGAACCATGGCTTGTCGTCAGGTTCTCTTGTCTTCAGTTCCTCAAGTGTCTCCTCGAGCTTGTCAACGATGAGATACTTAGGAGCTACATATGAAGCAAGGCAAAGCACGTTGTACTCATATCCTGTGATCGTAGGGTTATCGAGTTTGCGGAAGTCTCCGATCTGTCTCAGGAGTTCGCAGATGTGATTGTGCTCTGCGACTGCCTTGCGGATAGCTTCATCGCTTACATCGATGCCGTACTTCTCAGCCAGCGGCTTGAGTATATGATTTTTACACTGAAGCACATAGAGGTTGAGGCCGTTGTAGTCAGCCTTCATAGGGATCTCCATATAGTCCCAGAAGAAGTTTTCCTTATCCTTGCCGGCAGCCTTGAGAAGCTCCATGTTCTCAACGCATCTGTTGAGCATGGTGCATCCGTCAGGTGTTACCATTCCGTCAAGGAAGTTGTATCCTCCCTCAAGAGCTCTCTCAAGGATAGCTCTCGAATATTCGCAGAGGAAGCTTGTAAGGTAATATGTTCCTACATCTATAGAACCTGTTCTCGGTGCGCGAAGTCTTGCCGAGAAGCATCCCGGCAGATTGAGAAGCGGTTCAGGAACGTTTTCGCACATATATCCTATGCACTTCTTCCCTTCCTCCTGAGCCTGTCTGATGAGGTCATTGTGTGCCTCCTGCAGCAGGTCCTCGAAGTATATTAAATGTTTAAGGTCTTTCACAGTATCCCTCCTGTGTTTATCAGTCCTGTCTGTAAAACCAAGCTCAGTGTATTACCACAGCTTAGCCACTACATCAGCAACAGCCTTGCCCTGCTCGCCGTTCAGCTTGCATCTGAGCTGTCTCTTGACTTCACCGATAAGCAGTTCTTCCGACTTGCCTTCTGCTATTGCAGCAAGGATCATCTCTTCTGCTTCTTTGCTGACTTTGCCGTCAGCAGAAATTCCGTTGTAAATACGGAGCTGTTCTTCTTTAGTGAATTCTTTCATTGATAATTCCTCCCTTGCCTGTTATTGCATGAAACCGGTTCCGCAGCCATGCAGCCTTCTGAGAGCACGGCTGCGGTCCCTTAATGAAGAGTTATTTCAAGCAAAACTACTTGCTGCTTTTCTTGACTTCGGCTTCGAGCACCTTTTCAAGTCTCTCTTTTGCCTTTGCATCGAGAGCCCCGTCGTCACCTGCAAAAAAGGCTTCAAGGTCAGGGAGTCTGACGCCGGCTTTGTAGTTCATCTTGAACATCTCAACACCGAGTGACTCCTTAATATTTCTCATTTCCTGATTGGTCATTTGAACCTCCTGTATTTAAGCAGTTATCACTGAGGTCTGTATTCGCCTGATGCTTCAAGCTTCCCTCCGGCCCCGTCTGATGGTTTTGCACCTGAGTCTGCATCAGCCTCCGCATCAACATCCTCTACCTCGACTTCCTTGATCATCATCTCATTGCCGCGAAGCAGCCATGTATTGCCGCTTCCGCAGTGAGGACATGTCTTGCCGTACTGTACGGTGGAATACGTGATCTTGCAGTCATCACACCATGTAACGGCAGGGATCTCTTCAGTCTTCAGTTCAGCGCCCTCAAACATCGGGAATTTCTTGGTATACCAGAGCCAGTAATCGTGCAGATATGACGTTACTATGCCGGATACTTCCCCGAACTGGAGAGTAACAGAATGTATCTTCTTTACGTTCTGCTCCTCAGCGATCTTGCTTACCTGTTCAACTACATAATTAACAAGTCCTAATTCGTGCATATGCTTAAAATGTCCTTATTACTTGCCAGCTACTTTCTTCTTGATGATGCCTGCTACACGGCTCGGGATATGCTTGCCCATTCCGAGGAACTTCTGCTCTGCAGGGATCATGTTGGAGTACTTGTCTCCGTCAGGCAGACGGAACAGATGGATAGCATCGAACTTGCACTGTACAGTACACATACCGCAGCCGATACACTTGTTGGTATCTACTACGCTGCGTCCGCACTTGAGGCATCTCTCTGCTTCCTTCTTGATCTGCTCTTCGCTGAACTGCCTGATTTCGTAATCCATTGTGAGCTTCTTGCTCTCGTCGATCTCTCTGATCTGGCGAGGAGGTCTCTTGAAGTCTGCAGGTGGGATAACGATGTCATCCTTGTCGAGCATTGCGAACTGACGTGTATTCCTGTGGATCATCAGATGCTGACCCTTATTGACGAATCTGTGCAGTGATACTGCGCCTTCACGGCCCATTGCGAGAGCGTCAACCACGAACTTCTGTCCGCTTACGCTGTCTCCGCCTGCAAAGATGTCAGGCTCTGCAGTCTGCAGTGTAGCAGGGTCTGCGATGATCATGCCTCTCGGGCTGAACTCTACCTTGGTTCCCTCGAACAGTGTGCCGTAGTCAGGCTTCTGACCGATGCTGAAGAGAACTGTTGAGCATGCCTGCTCTGTTGTCTCATTGTCATCGAACTTAGGATCGAATCTTCCGTCAGCGTTCTTGACCTGTGTGCACTTATGGAACTTGATGCCTGCAACCTTGCCGTCCTTTGTAACGACTTCTGTCTGACCCCATCCGTCATGGATCACGATGCCCTCGTTCTCGAGGAATTCCTGATCCTCAGCGCCCATCGGCATCTCATCATATGATTCGAGGCAGTACAGGTGTACGTTCTTGGCGCCCTGTCTGATAGCTGTTCTTGCTACGTCAGCTCCGATGTTTCCGCCGCCGATGACTACTACATCGCCGGAGAGCTTCTTTGCTTTGCCCAGAGTCACGCTCTTGACATAGTCAACACCGCCGATAACTCCTTCAGCGTCATCGCCCGGGATTCCGAGTCTTCCGCATGCCTGGAGACCTGTTCCTACGAAGAAGCCCTTGAAGCCTTCTTCTCTCAGGGACTGGAATGTTACGTCCTTGCCGACCTCTACGCCGCATCTGATCTCAACGCCCATCTCCTTGAGGATGTCGATCTCAGCATTGACGACCTTCTTGTCGAGTCTGAAGTTAGGAATGCCGAGTGTCATCATTCCGCCAGGCATCTCCTGCTTTTCGAATACTACAGGCTTGTAGCCCTCGATAGCGAGGAAGTATGCGCAGGAAAGTCCTGCAGGACCGGATCCGATGATACCGATCTTCTGGTCGAAGTGCTCTCTTGTTGTGGATACCATTGGCGGGATGTACTTGTGATCATCCTCAAGATCCTTGGCTGCGATGAATGCCTTGATGTCATCGATAGCAAGAGCCTCATCAACGGTTCCTCTTGTACATTCAAGCTCGCAGTACTTGTGGCAGATAGCTCCGCATACTGCAGGGAACGGGTTGTCTCTCTTGATCAGCTCGAGAGCCTGTCTGTATTCGCCTCTGCTTGCCATGTCGATGTAGCCCTGGATAGCGATGTGGAGCGGGCATGCAGACTTACAAGGTGCAGTACCTGTAGGCCATGTCTGGATGACACCGTTCTCATTCTTGTAGTTCCAGTTCCACTTGTCCTCAGGCCAGAAGTTGCTGTCAGGCAGCTCCTGCTTAGGATATTCAACCGGTCCGCTCTTGGTGCACAGTTTCTGTCCGAGTCTGACAGCACCTGCAGGGCAGACCTCAACGCACTTGCCGCATGCAACGCACTTCTCAGGATCTACCTCTGAACGGTATGGAGAAGCGGACATGTTAGGTGTGTTGAAGAGCTGTGATGTACGGAGAGCGTTGCAGACACCTACAGCGCAGTTACAGATAGCGAAGATCTTGTTCTTTCCGTCGATATTTGTAACCTGATGTACATAGCCCTTTTCTTCAGCCTTTTCGAGGACTTCGATCGCTTCTTCATAAGTGATGTCATAGCCCATGCCTGTCTCACGGCAGTAGTCAGCGAAATCACCGAGTCCCATGCACCAGTACTGTGCGATGTCTCCGGAGCCCTCGCCTCTGATCGTCTGCTGCTTACGGCAGGAGCAGATTCCGAGTCCGATCTGTCCCTCATACTTCTTGAGCCAGTATGAAATGTGTTCGATGTCGAGCGACTCGCTCTCTGCAGGGATAGCCTTCTCTACAGGGATTACGTGCATTCCGATTCCGGATCCGCCAGGAGCTACCATCTGGGTGATACCTGCGAGCGGCAGATAAGTCATTCTTTCGAAGAAGTCTGCGATCTCAGGTGTCTCAGGGGAGATCTGGTCTCTCATTACCATGATCTCGGCACTTCCAGGTACGTACTGGTCAAGGACCCATCTTCTCTCATGATTAGGATTCTTGCCGTCAAGGTTCTCGTTGTGGAACTCTACAAGGCCATACTGGCATGCAGCCTCGAGGACTGTCTCCAGACGGGCATCGTCAAGTCCGCTCATCTTCTTAAGATCTGCGAAGAATCTAGGCTTACGCTTGCCCATCTTCAGGCAGACATCGAGAACATCTTCAGCAATGTCTTTGCCGTATCTTCTTACGACATACTGGTAACCGCAGTCCATGCCCCAGTACTCAGGAGAATCCTTGGAAGGCTTCTCGAGTCCGAGGAGGATTTCCTTGCGGTCGGTGATGATCTTTATAAGCTTAAAGATCTTCTCATCGTGTGTCAGTGTTTTTGCCATATACTAACCACCTCTCCATTAAACATTTCAATATCTTCAATATTTGATTCCGCGCGGCCATGCGCACTTCCTCATACTATTGACAGAATTTTATCATGACCAATTGGTAACTTTCAATAAATCAAACGCAAATCCGCCATATATTAAGAAGAAAAAACAAAACAGTACAGAGCAGAACCGCCTCATTGACACCAAACGCGGAACAAATAGGTCAATGTATCGCAGTCATTCTACATGTAGTGCCGCATCCCCCGCCGGGGCATATTTTCAGCTGCTAATCCGCAGCTTTTTTCCCTTCAGAAACACCTTTCAGGACCACCCTCAGGACCAATTCTGCAGCAAATTGCCGGAATAAGTGGCAGCGAGGACCTCAGAGAGGACCAGATCAGCAGCAAATCAAGCGCAAAACTGCCGGCGGGGACCACGCACAGGACCAACACCCCTTTCGCGCAGGGCTTGACCCATACCCTGCGGGGGTATATAATCGCATTGCCGGATACCCCACGAGGGTATACCGATGTTCACAATGTGGCGCCGCATCCACAGCATGACCACCGTCCTGTTCTGTTCACGGATGCCGGTTACTGCAGCCACAAAAATGTCTTTTCATTAGGCAGAGAACCGCATAACCAGATAATGGAGTTATATATGGCAGAGAAGAAAGAATGCTGCGCGTGCAGCGAGAAGAAAAAAGAACGCAGTCCTGAAGAGTACAAGGATCTGATCAACAGGCTGAGCCGCATAGAGGGACAGGTCCGCGGCATCAAGACCATGGTCGAGAAAGGCGCATACTGCCCTGACATCCTCATCCAGACATCGGCAGTAAACGCGGCTCTCAACAGTTTCAGCAAGGTGCTCCTGTCCAACCACATCCGCACCTGCGTCAGGAATGACATACGCGAAGGCAATGATGAGGTCGTCGAAGAGCTCGTCACCACCCTTCAGAAGATGATGAAATAAACCTGTTGCATTTAAGAGGTAAACAGAATGGAACAATACATAGTTACAGGAATGAGCTGCGCCGCATGTCAGGCCCGGGTGGAGAAAGCCGTCTCCAAGGTCCCGGGTGTCGATTCATGCTCGGTAAGCCTTCTCACCAATTCGATGGGAGTCGAAGGCAGCGCTGCTCCGGAAGAAATAATACGCGCGGTGACAGACGCAGGCTACGGCGCACGCCTGAAAGCGGCAGATACCGCTTCGGGCAGCGCGTCTGCAGGGAGTTTTGCCGCAGAAGAAGCCGCCCTTGAGGACCACGAGACACCGGCCCTTAAGAAGAGACTCATATGGTCGCTCGGCTTTCTCATCGTTCTCATGTATTTCTCCATGGGGCACACGATGTGGGGATGGCCGCTTCCGGCGTTCTTTGAAGGAAACCACATAGCCATGGGTCTTCTGCAGATGATCCTGGCCGCCATAGTCATGGTCATCAATCAGAAGTTCTTCATCAGCGGCTTCAGAGGTCTCATCCATCTCGCGCCTAACATGGACACGCTGGTCGCAATGGGCAGCGCCGCCTCGTTCTGCTGGAGCGCCTATGTGCTCTTCGCGATGACAGGCGCACAGCTTGCCGGCGACAGCGAGGCAGTCATGAAATACATGCACGACTTCTACTTCGAGTCAGCCGCCATGATCCTCACTCTGATCACAGTGGGCAAAATGCTCGAGGCAAGGTCCAAGGGCAAAACGACCGATGCGCTTAAGAGTCTGATGAAGCTGGCTCCGCAGACTGCGGTCGTTGTCAGAAACGGCCTGGAGGTCGAGGTTCCGATCGCTCAGGTCAGGGTCGATGATGAATTCATAGTCCATCCGGGCGAGAACATCCCTGTCGACGGCGTGATCATCGAAGGAAATTCCGCAGTCAACGAAGCTGCTCTTACAGGCGAGTCGATCCCTGTAGACAAGAAACCGGGCGATCATGTATCTGCAGCAACTTCGAACCAGTCGGGATTCATCCGCTGCAAAGCCACAAGAGTCGGTGAAGACACCACCCTCGCACAGATAATCCGCATGGTCAGCGATGCAGCAGCCACCAAGGCTCCTATCGCCAAGATCGCAGACAAGGTCTCAGGCATTTTCGTGCCTGTCGTAATAGGCATCGCTCTGGTCACACTCATCATATGGCTCGCGGTTGGTAAAGATACCGGTTTTGCACTCGCACGTGCAATCTCGGTACTTGTCATCAGCTGTCCTTGCGCCCTCGGACTTGCCACCCCTGTTGCCATCATGGTCGGCAGCGGAGTCGGAGCGAGGAACGGCATCCTCTTCAAGACTGCAGCTGCGCTTGAAGAGACAGGCCGCATAGAGATCGTTGCTCTCGACAAGACCGGGACCATCACAGGCGGTAACCCTGAAGTGACCGATGTGTTCACCTGCAAAGGCGTTTCTAAGGATGAACTTCTCGAGGTCGCGGCCGCTGTTGAATCCAGATCCGAGCACCCTCTCGCCAAAGCCATCTGCAGGCACATAGGCAGCACGACATTCAGGATCAGCGATTACGAGGAGATCCCCGGCGGCGGAGTAAGAGCATACACATGGGATGGCTCCAAGGCTGTCAGTATCGCAGGCGGCAATGCTGACTTCATGATAATGAACAATGTACGAGAGGCTGATGTCACAAGGCTCATGAAGGAAACTGCTGAATTCACCAACGCAGGCAAGACCCCAGTTCTCTTCGAGAAAGGCGGCAGGCTCCTCGGTCTCATCGCTCTTGCAGATTCGGTAAGAGATGACAGCGTTGAGGCTATTAAAGAATTCAGGGAGATGGGCATCAGGACTGTAATGCTCACAGGTGACAGGAAGAAAACAGCTGAAGCTATCGCTGCTGAGGTCGGAGTAGACGAGGTCATCGCAGAAGTCCTGCCTGACGGCAAGGAAGAAGTCGTCCGTCAGCTCATGGAGCAGGGCCGCACCGCAATGGTCGGCGACGGCATCAACGATGCCCCTGCCCTGACAAGAGCCAATGTAGGTATAGCTATCGGAGCAGGTACAGATGTCGCTCTTGATGCAGCCGATGTCGTCCTGGTCAACAGCAGACTCGAAGATGCAGTCAAGGCAGTCAGGCTCGGCCGCAAGACTCTTAAGAACATCCACGAGAACCTCTTCTGGGCGTTCTTCTACAATGTGATCTGCATCCCGGTGGCAGCCGGCGCATACATCCATGCATTCGGTCTGACGCTGAACCCGATGCTCGGAGCAGCTGCGATGAGCCTCTCAAGCTTCTGCGTAGTGACCAACGCGCTCAGGCTCAACCTGGTTGACCTCGGGAGCAGGAAGCGCAGCTCAGAAGCTGCAGATAACAAGTCAGGAAAAGCTGACGGCACAGCAGCCGGTCAGCCTGAAGATACAACTGAAAACGAAAGTGAGGAAAAACTGATGCAGAAGAAAATGAACATCGAAGGAATGATGTGCCCGCACTGCGAGGCAACAGTAAAGAAGGCTCTTGAGGCACTCGACGGAGTAGAGTCAGCAGAGGTAAGCCACGAGGCAAACTCAGCTGTAGTAACACTCAGCGCTGATGTTGCAGACGCAGTACTCAAGGAAGCTGTAGAGGCTAAGGAATACAAGGTTCTCGGAATCGAGTAGCTGCTGCCGGAGCAAAGCTGCCGGTATCAGACAGATACCGAGATACCGCAACAATAAAAAGAAGCTGGCGTAAGCAGGCATCATCCGCCTGGTATTACGCCGGCTTTTTGCTTTTATTCAGTCATGCTGAGCAAGATATTCATGAAGGCTGACCTTGTCTTCATACTCGAGCGAGTCCCTTCCGTACATCCCTCCGAGGTTCTCCATGTGATGCCTGAACTCGTGACGCACCACCTCGCGCAGCTTGTTTCTGATGAATTCGCGGTCGGAGTACGGGAACGATTTTGCAAATGAGCCATAGTAAATCGTGATCTGATTCCCGTAGCGCGCTCTTCTGTACTCGCCCAGGATTATCAGGTCATCACTCTTCGCATGCGGGGATATCTTGACACCCTCTTCAAGTATCACTCCCTGATGCAGCTCCCTGAAGAAATCCTCAGGCAGCTCATCGCACACCTCATTCAGCAATTCATGGAATTCATCTATGTCTATCATATCTGCTTATTTGCTTCTGCGGATCCAGGATGTTTTATGCTGCGGCTGTCGATATGGAGTCTGAGTTCTGCGAGGAAAATGATCATCTTCTGTATGGCCTTATTCTTGACCCATGGAGCCCTGAACATATGGCCGGCGTGAGGAAATCTGAAGAACTTCACATTCTCATAAACACCTGCCGCCATTTCCGAATAGATCAGCGGTACGACCCTGTCGCTCTCTCCATGCATCAGAAGAACAGGCCCTTTGTATTTCCCGATCCTGTCCAGCCAGTCCTCAACGGCGAAAGCATCTTCGATGAACCTTCTGCCCAGAACTACCGGCGGCTTTTTTGTGCTGAATTCGTCAGGCAAATCGTGCGGATCAAATTTTCCGCCGAGCGCTTTGCCCATGCGCGCATCATCCGGTGCGGAGAAAGCCGGATATACGAGGATCAGTCCCGCTATCTCATCTCCAAGTTCTGCTGCGGCAAGTGCAGACACCATGCCGCCCATCGAGAACCCGGCAAGCACGAGAGCTCTGCCTCTGAGCCTCTGTTTCAGATATCTGACGACAGCCTTCAGATCCCCGACCTCAGTCAGGATGCTCATCTCGCGGGTATCTCTTCCCGTACTGCAGCCATTCCCGGAGCCCGGAAAGTCATATGTGAACACAGGATACGATCTTTTGGCCAGCTCGGTCGCATACCTGGTCTCCCAGTTCTGATCTACACCGAATTCATGGCTGATGATTACGCACGGACGGTCTGATTCACCGTCCGGAATATACAGATGCCCTACGATCAGCGCATCGCCGTCTCTGATTTCAACCCTGTGCTTGTACATTTCTATCCTCCGAGCACAATGATACATCAAAAGAAAAAAGGTGACAACGATTCCCGCGCCACCTTTCATCCATCACAGTCCGTTGACTATGTTATTCGGTCTCTCGCCGTTCTCCATCTTCTTCATGCTGGCGATCGCCCATTCAAGCATCCTCTTGAATGCCTGGTCTGTTCTTCCGGCAGAATGAGTCGTGAACAGCACTCTTGCATCAGCATCAGGTCTGAGATTTCTCAGAGGATGATCATCCGGCATCGGTTCAGGTGCTACTGTGTCAAGATATTGCCGTCCTTGAGCAGGATCTCGTTTTGCCTTATCTCCTGTATGGCCTCTGCGGCGACAAGATAGCTGGCATGGCACCTGAAGAAACCATATCCGCTCAGCTGTTCTTCAAGCTCACGGATCGGGCATCTGTACTCTCTGACCTCGCCGTCAACGCACAGGCTCACATAGTGTCCCCTTACCTAGCAGTAGCTGATGCGTGACACAGGTATCCTGAAGGATTTGCCGGAAGATCTGATATTAAGATAATGGTCTTTCTCTCTGGATCGCTCTATATTCTTAATTGCGTCCCCCAGCTCGTGTGAGAATTCTTCATAGCTGACCGGCTTACGGATAAAGCCAAAGGCTCTGACCTTGTACCCTTCAATAGCCCGCTGATACATCGTTGTAATGAAAATGATACATACCTCCGTATCAAATTCTCTTATCGCTTTAGCAGCCTCCATGCCATCCATTCCCGGCATATAGATATCCAGTAATATAAGATCAAGTCCTGACGGATAGCTCGTCAGCAGAGTTTCCGCATCAGAGAACTCCAGCACCTCTATGTCAGTGCCGGTCTCTGTTTTGTATTTCCCAAGAGCTTTGACTATGGATTCCCTTACAGGTCTCTCGTCATCGCAAACAGCAATACGGATCATACAGTTAACTCCTTGTAAAAAAAAACAAGCTCCCCTTGAATTGTAATTTTTCACGGTAAGCAAAACAACCCTTATGTCCTAAGTGCAGTTATTCTGCCCTAAGCGCTATTCAGCTGTCATATGCTATAATTGCATCAGCAAATTACCTACAGAGGTGGCAATCATGTATTACGACTGCATCATTATCGGCGGCGGCGCTTCGGCTCTCATGCTGGCGGCCCGTCTCGATGTCAGGAATATGCCCGGCGGCGGGCTCATTATCGAGAAGACCGGCAGGTGCGGCACTAAGCTTCTCATGAGCGGAGGCGGCAGATGCAACATAACACACGGCGGGTCCATCAAGGACTTTGTCAGCTGTTACGGCAATTCCGGTCCGCGCCTGAGAAAGTGCCTGTACAGGCACAGCAACATGGATCTTGCTTCCTGGCTCGAGGAGAACGGCATAAGCCTTGCCGATGAGAAAGGCAATCCGGTTTACGCCTGGGATCTTGAGGATGCCGGGAGAGTATTTCCGTCTTCTCACAAGGCATCAGATGTTCTCGATCTCCTTCTTGAAAAATCGGGATCAAACGGATGGGAGATCCGGACAGATACGGAGATCTACGGCCTCTGCCGGTGTGATGACGGCTGGGTTGTCAAGGTCTCCCCTTCCGCAGAGATCACATCCAGAAATGTCATCGTCGCATCCGGCGGTATCACATTCCCGGAGACGGGCTCGGACGGTTCAGTTTTCGGAATACTTGAGGATCTCGGAGTCAGCATCATACATCCAAGATCTGCCCTTGCACCAGTTTATCCGGAAGGCTATCCATACGGGGAACTGAGCGGAATAACTCTTGAAGATGTGACCGTTACAGTGTTCGCTCCTTCGGAAACAGGAGACCACGGAAAGATGTCAGCCCGTATGACCGGCGACCTTCTGTTTACACACCGCGGATTCTCGGGACCGGTCATCCTGAACATCTCGAGACACGCTGAGCCCGGCGGCACCCTGTCCATCAGCTACGGGAGGGCCCTGGAAGACCTGCCGAAACGGATGCAGAAAGTCCTCGAATCACGCTCCAGAGGTCCTTCAGGTGACGTGCGCACTTCCGTGCTCGCAGGCCTCCTCATTTCAGATGATTTCATCATCTCATCCGTTGACGGGAACGGCATGGTCACAGCCGGCGGCATCTCTCTCGATGAGATCGATACAGTCACCATGCAGCTTAAGAGGTTTCCGGGGCTTTATGCCATAGGCGAAGCCATCGATGCAGACGGCATCACAGGAGGTTACAATCTCCAGATGTGCTGGTCTACTGCATCCGCCGCAGCCGGGGCTCTGATCTGAACAATCGAATAGGGGCTAACCCGTAGCCCCTTTCACACCACCGTACGTGCCGTTCGGCATACGGCGGTTCAACCCAATAAATAATAATCTACACAGCTGA
>OMZI01000008.1 GCA_900315485.1 uncultured Eubacteriales bacterium
ACACGCCGGTTGTTGTGGTTTATCGGTTTGGATATTACGGAGCTGCTTTCTTGCTTGGCTACTTTGTGTTTTCACATGATGAGGTAATTGCGACACTGAGAAAAAATGTTGTATTGTTGCTTGTTCTTGGTGTAGGTGTTGGAACAGCCTTCTGCATCATGTACTTTGGTGACAACTATTCGGATGCTCCTATCAACAGATCGATCCTGTTTACAGCTTTCGGATGGTTGGCAAGCATGGCGATTCTTAGCGGTGCAGCAAAGTATGCTGATAAGCAAAACGCTTTTACGGTATGGATGAGTAAAAATAATTTTGGATTATATGTATTTCATTACCTTGGGATATCAACAGTAGCCCTGCTTCTTGGAAAACCAGGTATTCTTCCGGCAGCTATGATTTATATTATCAGCTTGATTGCAGGTTTTGTGGTGGCATATGCCTTGAACGCCGTAATCTCAAGAATACCATTCTTCAGATGGGCGGTGCTCGGAATAAAGAAAGAGAGAAAAAACGATGTTTCATGACAATCTGATAACCCTTAGAAAACTGAAAAACATGACGCAGGAAGATATAGCTGATATAGTTGGCGTTTCCCGGCAGTCTGTAGCAAAGTGGGAAACCGGAGAAACTGTTCCCGATTTGGAGAAGTGTAAAAAACTTGCGGAAATATTTGAAGTGTCGCTTGATGATCTGGCTAATTATGAATCGGAGGATAGCATGGGTATGCCGCTTCCACCAAAAGGGAAGCATCTCTTCGGAATGGTAACTGTAGGTGATAAAGGGCAGATTGTGATTCCTGCTAAAGCAAGAAAGATTTTTGAGATTTCACCTGGAGATCAGTTGGTGGTACTTGGCGATGAAAGTCAAGGACTTGCTATCATGAAATCAGAAAGCATCTTAGCCTTTGCCGATGCAGTCAGGAACGGAACAGTCGTACAGTAACAAATAACGAGGCAATATCAACATAGTCGGCAACGAAGAATACAAGCCGGAAAAGTTAGCTGATCAACAACTGGTGGAGAGTTTTCTCCCATCAGTTGTTTTTTTATAATGGACGAAAATGATACAATAAACATGACATATAGTTGTCGTGTTAGACTTGTTATGATGTGTAAGGAGCGCGGGACATTATCCGCAGGAATGCCGAAGAAACATTGAAAATTTACATGGAGAATTAACAGCTATGGCATTTGATTTCAAGAAGGCATATAGAGAGTTCTATATGCCGAAGGGGACGCCTTCCATTGTGACTGTTCCGAAGATGAATTTTGTTGCGGTGCGTGGCAGCGGGGACCCAAATGATGAAGATGGCGAATATAAACAGGCCATAGGTCTTCTATATGGGATTGCCTTTACGATTAAGATGAGTAAGAAGGGTGATCATCAGATCGAAGGATACTTCGATTATGTGGTGCCGCCACTTGAAGGATTCTGGTGGCAGGATGGCGTGATCGGCGTTGATTATTCCAATAAGGATTCTTTCCGGTGGATATCCGTCATCCGCCTGCCTGACTTTGTAACGAAAGAAGATTTTGACTGGGCTGTCAACGAAGCCACGAAAAAGAAGAAACAGGATTTCTCAAAGGTGGAATTCTTTTCCTATGATGAAGGTCTGTGTGTTCAGTGTATGCATATCGGGTCTTATGATGATGAACCTGCCACAGTAGAAGCGATGCACAGATTTATGGAAGAGCAGGGATATGATCTTGATATCACGGATCAGAGATATCATCATGAGATTTATCTGAGTGATGCGCGGAAGGTTGCGCCGGAGAAGCTGAAGACAGTGATCCGTCATCCGATAAAAGTGAAGGAGAGTTGATCTTATGGAGTATATAAGAGTTACAAAGGACAATCTGGAAAAAGAGCACATCTGCTGTGCCATTTCCAATAATAATGATGTCCAGGTTTCATCGAAGAAGGCATGGCTGTATGACAGATTTGATGAGGGTCTTGTCTTCCTAAAGAGCGTGGAGCGGGGAAAGTGTTTTATTGAATATATCCCGGCTGAGAATGCATGGGTGCCGATCGATGCTGATGGTTATATGTATATTGATTGCCTGTGGGTGTCCGGATCCTTTAAGGGGCATGGATACTCTACAGATCTACTGGATGCCTGTATCGAAGACAGTAAAGAAAAAGGGAAAAAAGGGTTGTGTATACTGGCGGCGGCTAAGAAGAAGCCTTTCCTTGCTGATCCCAAATTTCTGAAATATAAGGGCTTTACCGTATGCGATGAGGCGGACAATGGTATTCAATTGTGGTATTTGCCATTTGTGACGGATGCAGACAAGCCTCATTTCAGGGAATGTGCAAAGCATCCACATATAGACGAAAAAGGATATGTGCTGTATTACACCAGCCAGTGTCCGTTCAATGCAAAATATGTTCCGGTTCTGGAACAGACAGCCAAAGAGAATGATATACCATTCCATGCTATCCATATCGAAAGCAGAGGAGAAGCGCAGAGTGCACCGACTCCGGTCACAAACTATGCACTGTTCCATAACGGAGAATACATTACGAATGAGCAGATGAACGACAAAAAGTTCCTTAAGCTCGTGAATGCATAGGAGGCTAACATGGCATCAACAAAAGAATATCTGGACTTTTACTGTCGGCCGTGAAGCTTATGCCGAAGGCCACTATGGAAATTCCATATGATGGAGCGAAGGAAATGATCCTGGCAGATGATATAGATAACAGGGAATTTTTATGCAAGTTAGTCCGGAGCATGTGGGAAGAGCTGCCGGAAAAGAAAAAGAGATGACGGTAATTGTTATTTGCATGGAGACATGTTCTCGGAGCATATATAGTGAGATTCGAAAGATGATACAGGGATAATCAGAAGAGGGGTTAAGGTAAGAATTCCCGGATAGGCCATCATATAATCAACATATAACGAATATACAGTCTTTACAGCAAAGGCGTTAAATGTTAAATATATGAGGCGGCTGTTTTTTTATGTCCGTTTCAGATAACAGGAGAAAGATGAAGAAAGCAATTACTGTCATGTTACTTTTAATACTTGCGATATCCTCCGCCGGCTTTGAGGTGTCGGCGGCTTATGATGACCGCAGTGACTATCGTGAACATGACAAGCGTTTCCGCAATTCTCTTATTGTAGATGGTATCGACGTATCGTCTTATCAGGATGATGACATAGACTGGAAAGGCGCAAAAGCATCGGGAATAGATTTTGCTGTAATGCGGATTTCCGTTACGCTCAACAGATCGGGCAGCCTTGAGTCCGACAAATTGTTCAGGGAACATTTTAACAATGCGAGAAGAGCCGGGATGATGTGCGGCGTCTACGTATTCTCCCAGGCAGTAAATACTGAGGAGGGCGCAAGGGAGGCAGAGTTTGCCATATCAAGACTGCAGAAGCTTGGAATAGGACCTGAAGATCTCATGCTGCCTGTATATATGGACTATGAGTTCTTTAACAAGGGCGGAAGCAGACTCAGCGGGCTCTCAGAAGAGGATGCTGTAGCAGCTGCTAAGGCCTTTTGCAAAACTGTTAGGTCATACGGATATGATGCAGGGATATATGCAAATTCATATTTCTTCTCTAATTATCTGAATAATGGCCGGGACCTGCCTGAGAATACAGATTTCTGGATCGCTCAGTACAGCAGCTCGATAAACTCAGAATGCAGCTATACTAAATGGCAGTACAGCAGCTCGGCAAAGGTTGATACTGATTCAGGATCAGCTGACAGAGTCGATATCAATTACTGGTATATCGATAAGGAGACTGAAGAATCTGCAATAAACATCTCCGGAAACACCTCTGCTGACTATACAGGTGATCCGGTACTGCCTGAATTCGGGATCCATTACAAAGGCAAACATCTTGTAAAAGGCGTCGACTATATAGTCGGAGGCATAAGGAATATAGATATAGGATCGGAATCATATGCTTATATCAAAGGCATAGGAGATTACGAGGGTTACGCACTTGTGCCTGTCAATATCGAAAACGACATATATGAAAAGATCAATCTTCCGGCAAAGGTCATCACCGGCACCAACCTGAAGGATACTGGTTATCTGGTATATTCCGATACAGGAAGGACAACAATAGGCATAATACCTGAGGGAACGACTGTTGGAGAGCTGCTGTCCGATATAGATATCTCAAGTGAGGACTACTATACAGGGGTCATAGACTCTCAGGGCAACCGCCTTGCAGAAAGGGAAAAAGTCAGTTTCAGCAATATGATAGGCGTATTCAGCTGCGAAGATGACACGCTTATCGGAACTGTTGATATAGAGACTGAAACCGAAAAAGGAATCAACCATCTGAGACACAAGTGAAGAGCTGCAAAGATACAGATCGGGCTTTTCCCGGTGAATGCAGCAGTATTTCTGAAAGAAGTGCTGCTGCTTTTTCTTCGCTCAGACCTTCTTCCGGTACCCGCTTTATGATGAATGCGGTTCTGTCAATTGTATTCCCCTGCAGCAATCGTTAAAATAATAAAGAAGAGCCAGTTGCAACCACTGGTTGACAGATTGAAAAGCCTGATTGGTAGAGTGCAACCCGTAAAAACTGTAAATTACAGTTGCAAGCCAGAAGGAAAGCACTTGAATCAGGAGGAACTGAAATGATATTAGCAGACAAGATAATAGAAAACAGAAAGAAAAAAGGCTGGTCACAGGAAGAGCTGGCAGACAAGCTCGGCGTATCGAGACAGTCGGTATCCAAGTGGGAGGGAGCTCAGGCGGTTCCTGATATGAAGAAGATAGTTCTGATGTCTGAGATATTCGGCGTCAGCACGGACTATCTTCTGAGAGATGATATAGTGATCGCGGACACGGATGAAACAGCACCGGTCGACAGAGGTCTCGAAGATACCGTAAGAAGTGTATCCATGGAAGACGCTTCTTCATTCCTTGAACACAACGAGCGCGTTGCATCAAGGATTTCGACAGGCGTTATGATGTGCATACTGTCACCTGTTCTGCTCATAGTTGTGGCAGGGCTGGCTGAAGCGGGCTTCATTAGTCTCAGCGGCGCGGCTGCAGAGGCGGGCGGAACTGCGATTCTTATCATCATAGTTGCGATCGCTGTTGGCCTGTTTATCATGGAAGGAATGAGGGGCAAACCTTATGAATACCTCGACAATACAGCTATCGATACAGAGTACGGCGTCAGCGGGATGGTCAGGGAGCGCAGAGATGGTTATGCCGAGAAGCACACCAGACTGCTGATCCTGGGAATCATGATGTGCATTATCGGTGCTGTGCCTATGCTGATCATGGAGATGACGAGGTATTCCAACAATACCGATCTGCTCCCTGTTATCGGAGTTGCCGCAATGCTGATCATAGTAGCGGCCGGTGTTAAACTGATCGTGCTGACATGTATAAGACAGGGAGGCTATGACAGGCTGCTTGAAGAAGGCGACTATACCAGACTCAACAAGAAAGCCGGCAAGTATGACGGAATTTACTGGGCCATCGCAACTACGATATATCTTGGGTGGAGCTTTGTGACCATGAGATGGGAAATGACCTGGATAGTATGGCCGGTCGCAGGAGTTCTCTTCGCTGCATACAGAGAAGTAATGAAAGCTATTGTCAGATCAAGATAAAAAGGAGCAACTGCACAATGGATCTGTCAGGATATGATGGAAAATATGTCCGCGTCAGGGATATATACGGAGAAACTATCTCAGGGCGCGCAGAATACGGCAGCCGTGAATTCCTGGAGTGCGAATGGGGAGGAAAAGAAGACGGCATTTTCATCGAGGATTTCATAATCTACAATTCACAGATCGGATCCATCGAAGAAATCGTACCGCATGGGACGGCCGAACTGTGGACAGAGAATCTGGTCCTGCGAAGATACCGCCCGGATGACGCTGAGCAGCTGTACAGATACTTCGGATCGGACCCTGATATGTATATGTACTCCGGATGGAATCCGTATGCGACTCCTGAAATGACGAAGGAGACCATTCAGCAGTTTATCAGCAGCTATGAGGATGAGCACTCATACTCGTGGGTGATGGATGCTCATGGCGATGATGTTGTAGCCGGGACCATAGGAGCATATGACTACAGGGATGGACAGATAGAGGTTGGATTCAGCGTTGCAAAAGGCTGGCAGGGACGTGGCTTTGCAACTGAAGCCCTGATGAAAGTGCTTGAATACCTGACAGAAAACGAGGGTATATCCTGCGTAACTGCCTGGTGTGCTGCGGAGAATACCGCCTCGAAGAGAGTCCTGGAAAGATCCGGAATGAAACATGTACGCACTGAGGCGAGGGGTCTTGCAGTCGGTGACATGACATTTGATAAACTGATATATGAATACCGGAGACCTTAGAGAGGTGACGGATAGCATATTAAAAAACAGCAGCCCTGTCCGGGATGATTACCGGACAGGGCTGTTCTGTCATTGTCACTTGAGTATAGCTGTTCTATCAATGCCATTCATTAATGAATCACTGAAGACTCATTATGCAGGAATGACTTCGAAGATGTTGTTGTCGGTCTCGTGGAAAGACTCAAGTCTGGTCATTATGCCTTTTACAGCTTTCTCGGAGTATGCCTTTGCCTCGTCTGCATCAAAGGTGTTGATGAAGCAGTGCTCTTTGTTTGAAAGAGCTGCGACATAGCCCGTTTCGTTGCTATACCTGTTAGTCCATTTGATCTTGACCATGATAGTCATACCTCCTTTCTGCTGATTTTAATTTCCATATAAGCCCATATAAGGTTAAATATTTGGACCTTAAATACCATATTAGGACTTTCCATCCAAGAATTCAATGCCTTACGGCAATAAAAAAACAACCTGACTGTCACATACGTGGCCGGAAGGGAGCGGATCAGCTAAACAGAGTTTAAGATAATACGGGCTCTCTGTGTGATACACTTTCGATATGTAAAGAATACTTTACTTAGATGTTTTCGCAGGGAGGAAATCCTATGAAAGATCTTATCAGGCAAAATTCTGTAATAAAAGGCGCGGCTTCTGCGTTACTGGCGCTTGCGCTTGTTATGACATCGGTCATTCCGATGGCGGCATTCGATACATATGCTGTAACAGAGACAGGACAGACCGGAACGAAAGCGGCAGATGTACAGGCAGCAGCTGAAAGCAAAACGGCTACTGTAATCAGCAACTGCCCGGTCTCATATAACAAGAGCCTCAGTGACACGCTTGAGATAACAGCTGATGTACAGCCTGCCGGAGGCAGAGAAGTTCAGCTGCAGAGATACAGCAGTACTGATGACACTTGGACCACGATCGTGGTTTCACATGCCGATCAGGAAAATGCTGACGGGACAGCGCCGGTAGAAGCAGCAGTATCCGAACCGGCAAAAGAAAATGAAGTAAAAACTGAAGCGGCAAATGAAAAAGAAACACCTGCTGTGAATGTAAGATTTGCAGTTCCGGGAGAGGAGAGAGCGAAGACCAACTCCCTCTGGAGGATCTATGTCCCGGCGACTGACGATGCAGCTGAAGCATACAGCGAGAATATAAAGGTCACAACACAGAACCTCGAAAGTCCCGAACTGTCGGCCAGAACCGCCTGCATATACAGGATAGATGATAAAGGCGAGGGCAGCCTGATCTTTTCGAAAAACGCAGACATGCAGCATGCCCAGGCAAGCACGACCAAGCTGATGACAGCGGTCCTGCTTCTTGAAAGCGGACTCATCGATTCAACAGCAACGATATCTAAATATGCAGCACGCACGCCATACGCAAGCGGACGCCTGGCTGCAGGCGATGTCTACAGCAACAGAGATCTCCTGTACGCTATGCTGGTACCGTCATCAAACGATGCGGCTACCGCTGTCGCTGAGAGAGTAGGCGGAAGTGAGGCAGGTTTTGTCAATATGATGAATGCAAAAGCACAGGAGATGGGCCTGACGAACACTCATTTCAGGAATGCTCACGGGCTGGATGCGGACGGACATTATACCACCGCGTATGAGCTTGCCAGGCTTACGGCATATGCGTATACCTTCCCTGAGATCAGAGACTGCTGGGCGACCAGATACAAGACGATCAAGAGCCTTAAGAGGGGCAGAAGATGGACCTTCTGGTCTACAAATGCCATATTCGGATATATCAGCAACTTCCTGGGAGGTAAGACCGGAACAGAAGGCAATGCCGGATGCTGTTTTGCCGGAGTATACACATACGGCGGCAGCACTTATGTGACTGTTGTACTCGGCAGCGGATACGGTTTCTCACGCTGGAGCGATACGAAGAAACTGCACCGGTACATTCAGGATCATGCATCGACCGGATACTGATCATTAAGAAAAGAAACACAGGCGGCTTCTGCGGGAGCCGTCTTTTGTTGTGCAGTTTTGTTAACGGATAATATTATTTTTCCCTGATTCCTGCAAATAAATCACTACTTCCGACATCCCTATTGAACCGGATACCGGATTGCTGCACTATGTTGGAAAAGCTGACGGTAAGGAGAAGGGAGAAAGACATGACTATTCAGGATTTTGTACTCAGGGCGGAGACGGCAGTGCATGAGTATTTTGAGGGAAAAGATGCCGGAGAGATAAACACGGAGCGCATCGAGATAGTGAAAGCGAATGATGCAAGAGTCCACGGACTGAGGCTTTCCCGCGAGGGCGTGTGTGCAGGATGGAATGTGTATCTGGATGATCTGTATGAAAGGTATCAGGATGGAGAGGACCTTGAGTGCCTTCTTGAGGAAGCTGCCTTCAGATGCGAGGAAGGACTCGGTTTCAGAGCACCTCTGTCACCGGATGATCTCAGACTTGATTTTGACAGCATAAGGGACAGACTGTCCGTAAGGCTGCTCGGTGTCGCACACAACATGAGTTACATGGACGGAAAACCGTATATCGATGCCGGCTGCGGGCTTGCACTGATAGCAACCGTCGGGTGCGACGGCGGAGCCTCAAGTGAATGGTTCCTGTCAGTGACAGATGAGCTGCTGAAAAATGAGATAAGGACAAGCCGGGAGGAACTGCTTACTGCGGCGCTTGAGAACGCAGTAAAGAATGAGCCTCCGATGCTGGTGAGTCTTGAGGATTATGTACATTCCGGTTACGGCTATCCGGTAACAGCACAGAACTTCCTTGAAGAGCCGGATATAGATGAGTACAGAAGATGCAGAGCTCTGATGCTTACCAATGAAAGTATGGTCTTCGGAGCAGCGGTGCTGTTCTATCCTGGAGTGACAGAACGGATAGCCGAAGTGCTCGGCTGCGGATATTATGTGCTTCCGAGCTCTGTGCATGAGGTGATGATCATATCCGAGTCAGCGGATCCTGACCTGAGAGGTATGATGGAGACTGTGAGGGAGGCAAACAGGACCGTTGTCAACAGAAGTGATTTTCTGTCGGATGATGTTCTCTACTACGATACAGAGTCTGAAAAGTTGAGAGTTGTAACTGGCCACCGTAAATGCGATAATGACTGCAGACGCGTCACGGCATGATCATTTTACAGGAGAACATAATGCCTAATATATCCGACTATCTTGAGTGGAGATGCGATATTCCTTTTGCGCATGATCCCTTCAATGATGTGGACAATCTCATACTTGCGGAACTGTCATATACACATTTTGACGGCGCTGTTCCTGCTGACGGCAAACGGACTCCGCTCAGGAAGGTGTATAAGACATTCTTTGAAATAAACTCACGGGAAAAGCTCGAGAAGAGTGATGACATGCTCGCAAAAACGGCATTCCTGATGGACGGTATGATGGAAGGGCGCAGGTTCTCCGGCACGCAGATATCTGATTACGTGGATATCGTGGATACTGACAGGGATATGCAGATGTCCGCAGTCACCTTCATACTGGAAGACGGGACCGCATATATAGCATTCAGAGGAACAGACAACACAGTCGTAGGCTGGAAGGAAGATTTCAACATGAGCTATCTTCCGGAGACGGGAGGACAGCGTGAAGCTGTCGCCTACCTCAACAGAGTCGGTAAGAAACTGAGAAGACCGATCAGAGTCGGTGGACACTCCAAGGGCGGCAACTTCGCAGTATATGCGTCGGCATTCTGCGACAAGTCTGTGCGCGACCGTATTATAGCAGTATATTCGAATGATGCCCCGGGATTCAGAAGAGAGGTAACGGAATCTGAAGAGTACAGAGCGGTGATCGAAAAGGTGAAGAGCATCGTTCCTGAGTCATCTGTAATAGGGCTGCTGCTGTCGAGCGAAGCAGCTCACAAATACATGGTAGCAAGCTCGGTAAAAGGCATGCTGCAGCACGACGGAATGACCTGGCAGGTGAAAAGAAATGAATTTGTACGGACTGAACAGTCGGATTTCGGCAGATTCATCAAAGATACCCAGAAGGACTGGCTCAGCAGGATAGATGACAGATCAAGAGAGAAATATGTCAACACTCTGTTCTCTCTGCTGGAGGCAACAGGTGCAGACACCTTCAGCGAGATGAAAGGCCAGAAGCTGAAAAGTCTTGAACAGATCCTGAATACAGTGAGGGATATGCCGGATGAAACACAGAAGCTGATGCTGGAAATAACAGGAGAACTGATAGGCAGCGGCGGCAGGACGATAATGCAGGCGCTTGCAGACCTGAAACAGGATAAAGAAGACAATAAATAAAAAGAAGGGAAAGAGGAGCAGTAATGGGAGTAAAAGTACTTAAATTCGGGGGATCATCAGTTGCTGATGCCGGACAGCTGAGAAAGATAAAAAATATCATAGAGTCAGACCCTGACAGGAGATATGTTGTAGTATCCGCGCCGGGCAAGCGGAGCAGCAGTGACAGCAAGGTAACAGACCTTCTGTTCATGCTCAAGGCACAGGCTGACAACAACATACCGTGGGAATCGCTTCTCGGCGTTATCCGAGACAGGTATACGTCCATTGCGGATGAGCTCGGGATAGAGACGGACCTCGATGAGAGATTCGAAGAGATCAGAGCAAGACTGAGAGAAGGATGCTCTGAAGCGTATGTTGTAAGCCGCGGGGAATACCTTTCGGCAGCTCTCATATCCGCATATCTCGGATATGACTTCGTGGACACTCAGAGTCTGATCAGATTTGATCAGAAGGGAAGGCTTCTCACAGAGGAAACCAATGTGCGTCTTAAGGCAGAGCTAGCAAAGCATGAGAGAGCGGTCCTGCCGGGTTTCTACGGCGGATACGAAGGCAGCGGTGATGTGTGCCTGTTCTCACGCGGCGGATCCGATGTAACGGGATCGCTTGTTGCACGCGCTGCAGATGCGGATATATATGAGAACTGGACCGATGTATCGGGAATGCTCATGGCTGACCCGAGGATCGTAAAGGACCCTGCACCGATAGAGAGGATCTCGTATATCGAGCTCCGCGAGCTTTCATATATGGGAGCCAGTGTTCTTCATGAAGAGGCAGTCTTCCCGGCAAGGATGTCTGACATTCCTATCAATATAAGGAATACGAATGCTCCGGAGGATCCGGGTACGGTCATAACCAATTCCGGAGATGACGAGGACGGCAAGGTCATCAGCGGAATAGCAGGCAAGCCTGATTTTACCGTTATCTCCATCTACAAGAATATGATGAACAGGGAGATCGGATATGTAAGGCGGGCTCTTACCGTCATTGAGGAAGCCGGGATCCCGTTCGATCATATACCTACAGGCATCGATTCACTGTCAATGGTAATCGAGACGTCTGCTCTTGAAGACAAGCTGAACGATGTACTTGATGAGCTGAAGCTCAGACTCAAGCCTGATGAGATCAGCGTTGAGGACAACATCGCGCTGATAGCAGTCGTCGGAAGGAAGATGAGCAGGACTCCGGGTGTTGCTGCAAGGATATGCTCTGCTCTTGCGCAGAACGGTATCAACATCCGCATGCTCAATCAGGGCACCAGCGAGATCAATATAATCGTCGGCGTCGAGGCTAAGGACTTCGAGAAGGCTGTGAATATCATATACAGCGAATTCATGGCATAGTCCCCTGATGCCGGGCGGACGGGATCGCTGTAGCAGCGGTCATATAATAACAGAATGTAAGAGAAAAAGGTGCGGCTGATATCTCACAGCTGCACCTTTTCTCCATTGTAAGATGTAAGTAAGGTATTATTTGTTATAGGAATGTTCCTTTGCGATAAGTCCTGCGTTGAATGCGATTGAAATTCCCATGCTTGCGATTACATATGCTACTCCCATTTTTTCTGTCTCCTTTTTTACTGATATTTTTACCCGGCCGCCTCTTATGTGGAGCCGGTGTTTTTGTCTGTCAATAAAATAACACACGCTGTAACCCTTGCAAAATGGGTGTTTTGAACATCCGTTATTACTAAAGGTAATACCCGTTAGAGGAAGTATGCCTGCCTGCAAAAAGGCGCCTGACTGTTGACATTGCTGCATCTGCAATGAGAGAATCAGTGCGGGTAATTTGCGGCAGATGATTAAGAAAGGAACAGACATGATAAGGCATATAGTAATGTTTAAGATCAAGGATGAGTATAAGGATGAGATACCTCAGCTGGTTGAGAACTTCTATGGGATGAAAGGAAAGATAGAAGGCATGCTGGATCTTGAGGCGGGGGCGGATATCCTGCACAGCGAGAGGTCGTATGACCTCGCTCTCATAACTGTATTTGAAAACAGGGAGGCGTTCGATGCATACCAGACACATCCGGTGCACATGCCTGTGAAGAAGCGCATGCATGAAGTGCGCTCCGGATCGGTCGCGTGCGATTTCGAGATATGATGACTGTTTTCTCATGCACCGTTCGCTACAGATAAAAACCTGCTATTGTATTTTTATTATTCTTGCCTGAATCAGGCACAATACAATATAATAACAAAGTACGGAAAATCTCGCCGGGCTGAATATGCGGCGCGGCGTTCAGATCACTTATTACAGGAGGTAAGTATTATGATTTACTCAGCAGAAGTGAACAGCATGTGTCCTGTTCATCAGGGCGTGCACCACGGCGCTGCACCGATCCCTGAAGAGGGTCTCTGGGTCAAGTCCAAGGAACTCAAGGACGTTTCCGGATATACCCACGGTATCGGCTGGTGTGCACCGCAGCAGGGTGCCTGCAAGCTTTCACTCAACGTTAAGGACGGCGTTATCCAGGAAGCTCTCGTAGAGACTATCGGATGCTCAGGAATGACTCACTCGGCAGCTATGGCAGCTGAGATCCTTCCGGGACTCACGATTCTCGAGGCTCTCAATACAGACCTGGTATGCGATGCTATCAACACAGCAATGAGAGAGCTCTTCCTGCAGATCGTATACGGCCGCACACAGAGTGCGTTCTCAGAAGACGGCCTGCAGATCGGAGCAGGTCTCGAGGACCTCGGCAAGGGAACAAGATCGATGGTCGGAACAACATACGGCACACTCGCCAAGGGACCTCGCTATCTCGACCTTACAGAGGGATATATCACACAGCTTGCACTTGATGAAGATGATGAGATCATCGGATACAAGTATCTCAACTTCGGCAAGATGATGGACTTCATCAAGGCAGGAGATGATCCGGCAACAGCAGTAGAGAAGGCATCCGGTCAGTACGGCCGCGTTGCAGATGCGGTCAAGCTCATTGACCCTCGCAAAGAATAATACAGGGAGGAAAGAGATATGATTACATTTGAATCTTATGAAAGAAGAGAAAAACAGATCCTTTCCAAGCTGGCTGAGTACGGTATCGGATCTATCGAAGAAGCAGAGCAGATCACCAAGGACGCAGGACTTGATGTATATCACATAGTAGAGAACATCCAGCCTATCTGCTTCGAGAACGCAAAGTGGGCTTACACAGTAGGCGCTGCTATCGCTATCAAGAAGAACTGCCGCAAGGCTGCTGATGCAGCTGCTGCGATCGGCGAAGGCCTTCAGGCTTTCTGCATCCCTGGTTCTGTAGCTGACCGCCGTAAGGTAGGTCTCGGCCACGGCAACCTCGGAAAGATGCTCCTCGAAGAGGACACTGAGTGCTTCGCATTCCTCGCAGGACACGAGTCATTCGCAGCTGCTGAGGGAGCTATCGGAATCGCATCCAAGGCTAACAAGGTCCGTCAGAAGCCGCTGAGAGTAATCCTCGACGGACTCGGCAAGGACGCTGCTCAGATCATCTCCAGAATCAACGGATTCACATATGTTGAGACTGAATATGACTATTTCACAGGCGAGCTCAAGGAAGTGTTCCGCAAGTGCTATTCCAAGGACCCTGAGAGCCCGAGAGCAAAGGTAAACTGCTACGGCGCCAACGATGTACAGGAAGGCGTTGCTATCCTCTGGCATGAGAATGTTGACGTTTCCATCACCGGTAACTCAACAAACCCTACAAGATTCCAGCATCCTGTAGCAGGAACATACAAGAAGGAACGTCTCGAGGCAGGCAAGAAGTACTTCTCAGTAGCTTCCGGCGGCGGCACAGGCCGTACTCTGCATCCTGACAACATGGCAGCAGGTCCTGCATCATACGGTATGACAGATACCATGGGACGTATGCACTCTGATGCACAGTTCGCAGGTTCTTCATCTGTACCTGCACACGTAGAGATGATGGGTCTCATCGGAGCAGGAAACAACCCGATGGTAGGAATGACTGTTTCCGTAGCTGTTTCTGTAGAAGAGGCTGCTACTGCAGGAAAATTCTAGACTGAAGAGACCTGATCACTTAATCTGAAAGGCTGCACCGGCGGCTGTCTGACATGACAGCTGCCGGTGTTTTTCATTGCCTGCAAGCCTTGCAACAGCTACGCTCTGTGAAATATAATCATTATGTATGAGAATGCCTTTACAGGGGGCGAATGTGCATTCGGGAGATATATGATAATGACTTCTGAATAAAAGGAGAACCAAGATATGAGTGACGGATATGCAAAGCACTCAAGACCTGAGGATGAAGTGAAAAAGAGCGGACCAGTAGGTAAGCTGCTGAAGTTCATCGGGACTGTACTGCTGATCGTCGTGCTGCTTGTGGCGGGGCTGATAGGGTTCCTCTCAGTAACTGAGTACAAGCCTGCGGACTCTGAAGAGATCGCTGTGGAAGGCGAAGCATCTGAAGAACTGGCGCCGGGCGATGACCTTACGGTCATGTCGTGGAACATAGGATACGGGGCGCTCGGTGACAATGCCGACTTCTTCATGGACGGCGGCAAAGGAGTAAAGACCGCAGACGAGGAGAGAGTGATGTCCAACATGGAGGGTATCATCGAAGAGACTTCCTCGCTTGACCCGGATATCATCATGTTCCAGGAAACTGACAGGGACTCCACCCGTTCGAATCACATAAATGAATATAAGATGCTGCAGGATACCTATCAGGAATACTGTTCGTCATTTGCGAACAACTTCAAGGTAGCATTCCTGCCATATCCGGTGCCGCCGATGGGAAAGGTCGACTCAGGCATAGCGACCTTCTCGTCATATCCGGTATCAGGGGCTGAAAGGATCCAGCTGCCTATACCTTTCTCATGGCCTGTAAGGATGGCCAACCTGAAGCGCTGCGCCCTTATATCCCGCGTACCTCTTAAGGGTACAGATAAGGAACTGGTGCTGGTCAACCTACATCTCGAGGCATATGACGACGGTGAAGGCAAGAAAGCACAGACTGCAATGCTTGCAGATATACTTCAGGCGGAAAAGGAAAAAGGCAATTACGTGATAGCCGGAGGAGACTTCAATCAGACGTTCTCATCTGCTGATATATCCTCATATGTGGTCAAGCCTGATAACTGGCAGGCGGGCATGCTGGATGAAACGCAGTTCGCAGAAGGCTGGCAGTTTATGATGAATGAAAAGGTCCCAAGCTGCCGCAGCCTGATCGAGCCTTATATCAATGCAGACAAGGATGACTTCCAGTACTATCTAATAGACGGATTCATCGTTTCAGATAATATCAAAGTGACAGGCGTAGAGAATCAGGATCTCGGATTTGTTGTATCCGACCATAATCCTGTATACATGAAACTGCAGCTTGTCAAATAATACGGAGGAAATGATGGCAGAACTTAAGCCGGGTATTACCGGAAAGGCAGAGGATGCTGTAACTGAAGAGCGCACTGCTGCATCAATGGGAAGCGGAGGCCTGAGAGTCTATGCAACACCGAGGATGACGGCAATGATGGAATATACGGCCTGGTCCAGTGTCGAACCATTCATGGAAGAAGGTATGGGGACAGTCGGAACCAGGCTTGACATCTCCCATGTGGCAGCAAGCCCTGTCGGATCGCATATAAGTTACGAGAGTGAACTTACTGAGATCGACAGGCGCAGACTTGTATTCAGTGTCAAAGCGTTCGACGATGCCGGACTCATCGGAGAAGGCGTCCACGAGAGATTCATAATAGATAATGCAAAATTCATGTCCAGAGCCGAGAGCAAGCTGGAGAACAGATAAATATCACATAGTGGGGGAAACTACATGAGCAAAGTATACATAACAGGGCATCGCAATCCGGATCTCGACAGCCTGTGCGCTGCTCTCTCTTATGCAAAACTCAAGAACATGACTGACATGGAGAACGAGTACGTTCCGGTGCATTGCAGCCCGGTTTCTGACGGCGTCAGAAAACAGATGGAAGCTATGGGGCTGGAGATACCGGTCTATAAGAAGGATGTAAGACCTAAGGTCAAGGACGTGGTGATGGTACCTGCAACGCGTTTCCAGACATCGCAGCCTATTTTTGATCTGGTCCAGACATATAACACGGAGAACCCGCCTGTCATCCCGCTTTTCGAAGGAGAGGCGTTCAAAGGGCTCCTCAGCGTGGACGACATCACGGGATGGTTCCTTGAGGACAACAGGGAGACTGTACCGGTATATAAATTCAGTACGGATAATATCCTCAGAGTCATTTCCGGAAAGCTCCTGCACAAGGGAACAAAGGAGGAAATAGAAGGATCGCTTCTGGTAGGAGCGGCAGCTTATGATGCTTTCTGCTCATTTATAGATGAGTTCCCGCAGTGCATCGTGGTGATGGGCTACAGAAAAGAGCACATGGAATATGCTGTAAAACAGCAGGTGCCTGCAATCATAATAACAGCCGCAGATGTGGATGGAGGTGTTCCTGACCTTGACCTTTCCGGGTACGAGGGATCCGTATTCATGACAGACCTCGGAACAGCAGAGACCATCCGCAGAACAAGGATGGCTGAGCCGCTTGAGACCATGATGGAGATCGGGACTGAGACTGTAGATGCAGAGGATCTCTTCATAGATGCCAAAAGCACTCTGGCCAACTCCCGCACCCGCGGCCTTGCAGTCATGGAGAACGGTGAGTTTGCAGGATTCGTATCGAGAAGATGCTTCCTTGATGCTCCTAAGTACAAGGTGATCATGGTCGACCATAATGAGCCGGCGCAGAGCATCGAAGGAATAGAGACTGCTGATGTCATCGAGATAATAGACCATCACAGGCTGGACTCAGTATCCACTCAGATGCCTATATTCATCGATGCAGAGCCTCTCGGCAGCACCTGCACGATCATCTACCAGCAGTATATAAGACACGGTATCATGCCGGATGCATATATAGCGAAGGTAATGCTTACCGGAATCATTTCAGATACGCTTATTCTCAGGAGCCCTACGACTACAGCATCGGATATAAGTACTGTTGAGATGCTCGCAAGGCTCGCTAGGATCCCGAGCATTGAGGAGTTCGGTGAGAAACTCTTCAGCATTACTGACAACCTTGAGACGCAGGATCCGGAAGAGAGTATCCTCGCAGACTTCAAGAAGTACGAATCAGGCGGAGTCCGCATGGGCATCGGCCAGTGCGAAGTGACTACCCTCGGAAATGTCAGAGACTATGCGGACAGATATATTGAAGCACTGGAAGCCATAAAGACCAGAGAGGGCCTCGACTGGACACTTCTGATGATCACAGACGTGCTGAGAGAGAAGAGCGTTCTGCTTGCATCTGACTACAGGGCCAACAAGGATCTTCCGTATGTTATGAAGGCAAAACAGATATACAACATGCCGGGAGTCATGAGCCGCAAGAAGCAGCTCCTGCCGACACTGATTTCTATTACTGCGAAGTAATTACGGGAGGGAAATGAAAACCAACTGGTATAAGGAAGCGGTGGTATATCAGGTATACCCGTTCAGCTTCATGGATTCGGATAATGACGGGATGGGGGACATACCTGGCATTATTTCAAAGCTTGACTATATAAAAGACCTCGGAGCGACAGCCATATGGTTCTCGCCGCTTTACGTGTCTCCGTGCAGGGACTACGGATACGATGTCGCTGACTATAAGGCGATAGACCCGAAATTTGGGACGATGGAAGATTTTGACCGATTGATGGAGGAGTGCCGCAAACGCGGCCTCAGGGTGATCATGGACATGGTCCTGAACCATACAAGTGATCAGCACCCGTGGTTCAGGGAGGCGCTGAAGGATAAGAATTCCCCGTACAGGGATTACTACATCATCCGGAAAGGCAGATGGGCAGGCAGGAAGAAGAATAAACTGATCCCGCCTACCAACTGGACATCTTCGTTCACGGGTTCTGCCTGGCAGAGGATAGATGGTACAGATGAGTTCTATCTGCATCTCTTCGCACCTGAGCAGCCTGACCTCAACTGGGAGAATCCGGCTGTACGGGACGAGATAATCGATATACTGAAGTTCTGGCTGGACAAGGGCGTCAGCGGCTTCAGATTCGATGTGTTCAACATGTACTCCAAGGTATATCCTCTGAGGGATGACAGGTCGCCTGTCAGGTTCCAGAAGGGGACGCCGTACTATGTCGACGGACCGAGGATGCATGAGTTCCTGAAGGAAATGAATGACAGGGCGCTGTCCCTGTATGATTCATACACAGTAGGCGAGTCATACATACCTGATCCGGAGCATGCTTCGAGATATATAAGTGAGGAGTCGGGAGAGCTCGATACTATTTTCGACTTTGAACACCTCAACGCGGACAACAACCTCAAGTTCATGCCGAAACCATTCGACCTCAGAGTGTTCAAGAAAGGGCTGATCGAGCCGCAGCTCAGACATCACGGCCGCGGCTGGAACACGCTGGTCCTTGAGAACCATGACAACCCGAGGAGCGTGTCGAGATTCGGTATCAATACTAAGAAATACCGCTACGAAGCGGCGACATTCCTCGCACTGGTCACCTTCATGGGATGGGGCACCCCGTTCATATATCAGGGTGAGGAGATCGGGATGACGAATTCGGATTTCCGCAGCATGAGCCAGCTGAAGGACCCTGTTTCGCATTTTGTATATGACATGATGACAGGGCAGCTCCATATTCCGGGCAAAGCGGCTTTTGCCATGATCCGCAGAGGTGCCAGGGATCACGCCAGGACACCGATGCAGTGGGACGGAAGCGTGAACGCGGGATTCAATACCGGAGCTGAACCGTGGCAGTGCATCAACAGCAATTACAGGGATATAAATGCTGAGAAGGACCTTGCATCGGAGAAGTCCGTATACAGGTTCTACCAGAAGCTGCTTGAGATCAAGAAGACGGATAAGACGGCCATATACGGTGAGACGATCGAATACGACCCTGACAACAGGAAGATCATCATGTACTCGCGTACATATGAGGGCAGAAGACTCCTGATAGCCGGCAACTTCTCCGGAAAGAAGACAGAGTGCATCATACCTGATGATTTTGCCCTTACAGAACTCAACATAAAGCTCACCAATTATGACAGGAACAGGGTTGAACGGGTAATGGAACTCGAACCATACGAGGCGATATTATTCGAAGAAATGTGACAAAGGGGACGGTCCTTTTGACACATTCCATTCTTTATATATGAAAGGACGGTATAAAACTATGACGATGGGATATTATGCTCCGACGAATGTGCACTTCGGTGCCGGGGCAGAGGATAAGGTGGCTGAGGTTCTCAAGGCTGAAGGCGCAACCAAGGTTCTTATTCATTTCGGCGGCGGCTCTGTAAAGAGATCCGGGCTGCTGGACAAGGTGGAAAAACTTCTGAGCGAAGGCGGGATCGAATACGTTGAGCTCGGCGGCGTCGTTCCTAATCCGAGAGTGAGCCTTGTGCGCAAAGGTATAGAGCTGGTAAAAAGCGAAGGCGTCGACTTTATTCTTGCTGTAGGCGGCGGCTCTGTTCTCGACAGTGCCAAGGCTATCGGCTACGGTGTTTACGGCGGAGGAGATGTATGGGACTTCTACTGCGGCAATAGGAAGGTCGAGGGGACCCTTCCTGTAGGTGTTATCCTGACACTGGCTGCCACAGGATCTGAGATGAGTGACTCATCGGTAATCACAAATGATGAGACTGACCCGATATACAAGAGAGGCGTCAACACGGATTTCGGCAGGGTAAAATTTGCACTGCTCGATCCTGAACTCACATACACAGTATCGAAGTATCAGACTGCATGCGGTGCAACGGATATCATGATGCACACACTCGAGAGATACTTCCACCAGGGATATGCTCTCGACTTCACAGACCAGATGTCGTTCACTCTTCTCAAAGAGGTAATGAAGAATGCTCCGGTCGCACTCGAGCATCCTGATGACTATGATGCAAGAGCCAACATCATGTGGTGCGGCACACTTTCACATAACGGACTCATGGCTACAGGAAACGCAAACAAAGGCGACTGGGCATGCCACCAGATAGAGCATGAGCTCTCCGCTGAGCATGACGTAGCACACGGCGCCGGCCTTGCAGCTATATGGGGATCCTGGGCGAGATACGTCCTGAGCGTTGATCCGGAAAGATTCGTAAAGCTCGGAGAGGGCGTGTTCGGTGAGAGTGACCCTGTCAAGGCGATTGAGAAGTTCGAGGAGTTCTTCAGATCGATCGGCATGCCGACAGACATAAAGGGGCTGGGTCTCGATTTCGACGAGGCAGCATGCCGCACTGCAGCGCTCGGAGTAACATTCCAGAATGCGCGTAAGATCGGAAACTTCAAGGTGCTGGATACTGAGGATATCTTCAATATCTACATGATGGCAGCCGGATTGAAATAGTTCAGAATACAGCGCAGACAGTTCTTACTGCTCGCGTCCTCGAAATGCAGCATATCTTAATGGCATTTCTGCGGAATACTCGCAGTCAGAACTGTCTGCGCTGATTGTAAATAAAACAGACTGCACATCTGCAAATGAAATATTTCATTAGTGGTGAAAGGAAGGGGAGAGAATGAAACCTGAGATTGAACAGCTTAAGAAGATAATCGATGAGAGCAATAATATAGTTTTCTTCGGCGGGGCAGGTGTCTCAACTGAGAGCGGTATCCCTGATTTCAGGAGTGCCAACGGTCTGTACAACCAGGATCTCGGCAGGACGGTATCCCCTGAAGAGATGATATCGCACTCCTTCTATGTAAGGCACACGAAAGACTTCTATGAATTCTACAAGGACAAGCTTATATACAAGGATGCTAAGCCGAATGCATGCCACAAGGCGCTTGCTGAGCTCGAGAAGCAGGGCAAGGTGAGAGCGATAGTCACTCAGAATATCGACGGGCTGCATCAGCTCGCAGGGAGCAAAACAGTATTCGAGCTTCACGGCTCGGTTCTCAGAAACTACTGTGAGAAATGCCATGCTTTCTACGACGTGGACAAGGTGCTTGAGTCCGACGGCGTTCCGTACTGCGACAAGTGCGGCGGCAGGATCAAGCCGGATGTAGTGCTGTATGAAGAGGGCCTGGATGAGGATGTGATAAACGGAGCTGTCAATGCGATAGCACAGGCAGACACTCTGATCGTCGGCGGCACTACGCTGATCGTCTATCCTGCGGCAGGACTCATCAGGTATTTCCGCGGAAAGAACCTGGTACTGATCAACATGTCGGCCACACAGGCGGATAAATCGGCTGACCTTGTCATAAGAGATCCGATCGGAGAAGTATTCAGTCAGGTGATGGGCTGGTAACAGCCTGAGTCATACGGGCAAAATAAACGGGCCATGCTCTCTGTGAGCATGGCCCGTAAAATTGGCTGCTACTTGATATGTGCTATTTTGTCACACTGAATATCTCCGGTTTCAGGATCGCGCAGAACGTGATAGTAAGCGTAGTCCTCCGGGGTCAGCTTGCTGCTTTCCCTGAAAATCTCTTCGGCATTCTCGCGCCTGTCAGGTCTGATCCTTACGGAAATACCGCAGCTGGCCGAGATGAATCTCGGTACCGGCATAATGGTCACCTCTGCAGGCTTGAGAAGCTTCTCTGTTGAGATAGCAGCGTGCGTTGATTCAAATGTGAGCAGATAATATTCGTTCATAACGTTCTTAATTATACATAATCGCGGGCTTTTGTAAACCCGCGATTTTGTGTTAACAAGTGATTGCCTTATCCTCTTTTGCAGATCATTACAGCTTGATGACCTTGCTTACTTCCTGCATAGCACCGAGGATGTCGTACATGTTGCTGACTGTTCCGACCTTGAGCTCGTCCTTGAGGCCGTAGAAGTTGAGGCATGTTCCGCATACGAGGACCTGGGTTCCCTTTTCGATGAGGGTGTTCAGGTTCTCAACGATCTGTGGCTCAACGCCTGTTACCAGCTTGACGCCTTCGTTCATGAAGAGAACGTATGAAGGAACCTTGTCGGACTCGCTGAGTGTGAAGATAGCCATCTTTGCGAGGTTTCCGCCGAGCTCGGAATCGTTGGTTCCGATAGCGTTAGTGTTGAAGAATACAGCGTATGTGTCTGCTACGTCTACGTGTGCGTTCTTCTTGGTCTCGCCGTTAGCGAACTTTACGAGGAACTTGTCGCCGCATGGTTCGCTTGTTGCAGGTCTTCCGAGTGAGTCGCCGAGTCTTGTCAGGTTGTCGATCTGAGTCTGTCCGTCTACGATGATCTCAACATCCTGCTCGCCTGCCTCGAGCTCTTTCTTAGCCATGATTACAGGAATAGGGCACTGCTTGCCGCCAGCATCAATTCTCATTAGTATTACCTCCGGTTATTTATAAAATTGCAAGCGGAAGGGCTGCTCCGGCATACTGCTGTCAGCTCTGCCGCTGTTTTTAACACCAAATAATAATATACTATTAATGCACTGCAGTGGCCTATTGAAAAAATCTATACCGGATGGCCTGAAAACTGCCAGTCTGCAATCCGGATAATATGGGAGCATTTGTCTGCAAAAATATACCGCAATGAGGTGTTTCGCTGTGACTTTTGCGCCCCTGATATAGTATGATTATATGGATTACAGAGCAGGAAGGAAAACACATGGTTATATTCGATCTGGACGGAACTTTATGGGATTCCGGAGACTCGGTAGGAGAGTCATGGAACATTGTTATACAGCGTGCAGGGTATGATCTCACGGTCACTGCTGATGACCTCAGGCGCAATATGGGCAAAACGATGAATGAGATCGCGGACGATCTTTTCGGTTTTCTGCCTGAGGAAGAACGTTATGCTCTTGCGAGGAGATGTGAAGTCTTCGAGAATGCATACATCACGGAGCACGGCGGCAGGCTGTTCGAAGGAGTACGTGAGACTCTGAAAGAACTGTACGATGCAGGCGTGAAAATGAGCATCGTCAGCAACTGCCAGGAAGGGTATATCCCGGCTTTTCTCACATCAATGGACATGCACAGGTACTTCATCGACTATGAGGAGTGGGGAAGAAGCGGACTTCTCAAGGCTGACAACATACGCCTGGTCATGGAGAGGAACGGTGCAGAAAAAGCTGTGTATGTAGGAGACATCCAGAAGGATGCAGACGCCTCCGCAAAGGCGGGTGTTCCGTGCATATGGGCGGCATACGGATTCGGACATATCGATAAGCCTGCAGGAGTGCTGAATGAGTTCGGTGATCTGCCGCAGGTCCTGAAGGATTTAGGCTATTTATAGAATTAAGAAAGCGATAAACCATGAAGCTTAATAACAAAAGAACCGTACTTGTAGGTCTGGCATTCCTGTCCATCTGTGCTTTCTGGCAGATGTATGACAATGTAGTGCCTCTCATACTCACCAAGACATTCCATCTCAATGAGACTTTTTCGGGTACTATTATGGCCGCGGACAACGTGCTTGCGCTGTTCCTGCTGCCGTTCTTCGGCACCCTTTCTGACAGGACGCGCAGCAGGCTCGGCAAGAGAACGCCTTACATACTTGCCGGGACCGCGGCCGCTGTCATCCTTCTCAACATACTTCCTGTACTTGACAACAGCTACTACGCATCCCCGTCGCCGGGCAAGATGGCGGCTTTCATAATACTGCTCGGACTGCTGCTCATTGCGATGGGAACATACCGCTCACCTGCTGTAGCACTCATGCCTGATGTGACGCCAAAGCCTCTGAGGTCCAGGGCCAATGCCATCATCAACCTGATGGGCGCGGTAGGAGGGATAATCTATCTGGCTGTTGCTGCAGTCATGTACCCGAATTCAAAAGTGCTCGGCCTGGATCATGTGAATTATCAGCCTCTGTTTATCGTCGTTTCAGCCATCATGATCGTTTCGATCGCGGTCATGTTCGCGACTATAAGAGAGCCTCAGCTGACAGCAGAGAATCAGGCGCTTGAAGCTCAGCATCCTGAGTGGAATCTTGCTGAGGACGACGGCAGCGGCAACGAAGTGCTGCCTCAGAATGTCAGGAGGAGTCTTATGTTCCTCCTCGCATCGATCGCCCTGTGGTTCATCGGATACAATGGCATCACAACGTGGTTTACGACTTATGTCGATCTGGTCATGGGACAGGGACTCGGAGGAGCTTCGACATGCCTCCTGATCGCAACCGGCGGAGCGATCATTTCATATATCCCTATCGGCCATATAGCGCACAGGATAGGAAGAAAGAGAACTATAATGATCGGCATCGTGCTGCTCGCGGCATGCTTCCTCGGCGGATTCTTCCTGACGACAGCATTCCACAGCATCAACGCTGTCATGTTCATAGTCTTTGCACTCGTAGGCTTTGCATGGGCGGCTATCAATGTAAACTCGCTGCCTATGGTCGTTGAGATGTGCAGGGGCTCGGATATAGGCAAATTCACAGGTTATTACTATACGGCTTCCATGGCGGCTCAGGTCGTCACACCGATCCTTGCGGGATTCCTGATGAGGAACGTAAGCTACAAGGTGCTCTTCCCGTATGCGGCATTCTTCGTTGCAATGAGCTTTGTAACCATGACACAGGTCAGGCACGGCGATGCTGCTCCGGAGGCAAAGGGCGGACTGGAAGCATTTGAAGACATGGATGATTAGTTAAAGGAAATGAAAGGTATAAGCTTACTTACAGATACATTGAGGGATGCCAGGATAATGACAGGGCGCACGGGCAGGATGCCGGAGCCGAGGGAAGTGAAACTGGCGGAGCGCTATGCTCACAGAGGCTATCATGACAAGCCGCATATCCCGGAGAATTCGATGGCAGCCTTCAGAAGGGCGGTCGAGCACGGTTTCCCGGCAGAGTTCGATGTACATATGATCGCAGACGGAAGCCTTGTGGTCTTTCATGATGAATCTCTTGAAAGACAGACCGGCGTCAGCGGAGAGATAGAGGATTACGATATAGTCAACCTCAGCCGGCTGAGACTTGAAGGCACGGATGAGCAGATCCCTACTCTTGATGAGGTGCTGAACCTGTACGAACACACTGGTCTGCCGCTTCTGATCGAACTCAAAGTGGCGCGCGGCAATTACCGCATACTTACGGAAGCTGTATGCAGGAGACTCGACAGCTATACCGGTGAATATACGGTCGAGAGTTTTGACCCGAGAGCGTTGATGGTGCTGCGCAGGATAAGGCCTGAAATAAGAAGAGGGCAGCTGGCGCAGGATTTCATAAAGAACAGGGAAGGACTGCCGTTTCACCAGGCGGTACTCCTGACCAATCTGGCGTTCAATAAAATAGTGCAGCCTGATTTCATCGCTTACCGGTTCTCCGACAGGATGGTGCCTGCGCTCAGAAGAGCGGCCAGGAAGGAAGGCATCCCGGAGGCGATGTGGACGATAAAGACACCTGAAGACTACAGAACTGCAGTAAGAGAGGGCTGCGTCCCTATATTCGAGCAGTTCGATCCGGATAATATGTAAAACGAAAGGAAAAGATCAATGAAGAACAAAAGAAGAGACGGCGTGAGAGTCAAAGGTCTGGACGGATATCACAATATCCTTCCGTACATCATGCCTAAGAGGACTGAGGCGGAAGTCTCCATGACAGAGCAGTTCGACGTAACGGATCTCGTGAAGTACATGAAGGAGAGGAATGAAGAGGAAGGCGTAAACATCAAGATCTTCCATTCGATCGTCACTGCAGTGGCAAGGACTGTTTATCACAGGCCGAGACTCAACTGGTTCATCTCCGGCAGATACTATTATGAGAGACCGGATATCACGTTCTCATTCGTCGTAAAGCAGAAGTTCGAAGATACTGCTGACGAGACTCTCATGTTCATGAAGGTAGAGCCGGACATGAATATCGATTCCATCTCGAAGCTGATCCTCGGCGACGTCAAGAAGGTCCGTAAGGCCAAGAGCAACGACCTTGACAAGCTGATGAACTTCGTAGGCAGCCTGCCGAGACCTTTCCTTGAGGGATTCTTCGCTACTCTCAGAAGGCTCGAGTACCACGGTGTGATGCCTAAGGCTCTGACAGCAGGAGACCCTAACTACTCATCGGTACTGCTGTCCAACCTTGGATCGATCGGCGCTGATTCCTGCTACCATCACCTGAGCAACTACGGGACCTGCTCAGTAATGATCACCATAGGCAAGCTGCATCAGGAGCAGAAGCTGATGTATGACGGGACATGGCAGCCGCGTGATGTGATCAACTGCACATTCAATATCGATGAGAGACTGGCTGACGGGTTCTATTATGCAAAATCCCTGAGGATCATGAAGTATCTCCTTGAGCATCCTGAGGCAATGGAAGAGCCTATCTCGCAGACTGTGCCTGTAGAACTGTAATTAATTGCGGATGTGCAGTTTTGCACAGACTGTGAGAGTTAATTAAAAGGGGGTATATAATGGCGGGACCTGGTCCGGGACGTATGGGCGGCCCGATGAGATTCCTCACCGATGAGGAAAAACAGAACATGCCCAAAGTGACGAAGGCGCTGCTTGTCAGGATACTGAGCTATCTCAAGCCGTACTGGCTGCAGTTCATCTTCGTATTCATCGCGATACTGCTGTCGGCAACTGTGGGACTGCTGCCGTCGATCATAACCGGCCGTATCGTTGATGAGGCACTTGTAGGAAAGAACATGGAGCTGCTTATCAGGCTGCTCCTTATGGCTTTTGCTGCGCTCACTGTAAGCCAGCTGGTCGGTGTGCTTGAGAACTACATCAATGCGTGGATATCCCAGAAGATAATCTTCGACATGCGCAATCAGATGTATAAACATCTCCAGTACATGCCGCATTCCTTCTTCACGACCGAGAAGCAGGGAGACATCATCACAAGGATGAACACCGACATAAGCGGTGTCAGCTCTGTCATCAGCGGCACTCTCTCGAACATAGTCAGCAATGTCGCGACGGTAGTCACGACTCTTGTTGCACTGTTCAGCATGAGCCCGCATCTTGCGGTAGTGGGCATACTGGTCATACCGCTTCTCATTCTTCCGACGAGGACTGCAGGCCGCACGAGATGGAAGTATCTCACGCAGAGCCAGGCCAAGAGCGATGAACTCAATCAGAAGATCGACGAGACGCTGTCGGTCAGCGGCTCGATGCTGGTCAAGATATTCACCCGCGAGCAGAAGGAATATGACGACTTTGTCAAAGTCAACAGGGAGGTGACGGACCTCAACCTCAAGGAGCAGAGATCCGGCCAGCTCTTCAGAGTCGTCATGGGAATGTTCACCCAGGTCGGACCGCTTCTCATATATTTTGCCGGAGGGTATTTCATAATAAAGAACATCGACCCTGATCTTACGGTCGGTATCATTACTGCGACGGTAGCTCTTATCAACAGGCTGTACCGTCCGATAGAGCAGCTTCTGAATCTCTCCGTAGACTTCACAAGATCGCTGGCACTTTTCACCCGTATCTTCGATTATTTTGACAGAGAGAACACTATAGTATCGCCGGAGAACGGCGAGAAGCCGGATGTGGACAACAAGCCGATCACTTACGAGCATGTTGCGTTCAGCTACAACCCTGAGAACCCTATTCTTACGGACGTGAACTTCGAGGTGCCGGGCGGATCCATGTATGCGATAGTGGGTCCTTCGGGTTCGGGCAAATCGACAGTAGTCAATCTCATTCCGAGACTGTACGACGTGAACGGAGGAAGCGTTAAGGTCGCGGGCGTAGACGTCAGGGATTTTGACCTCGAATATCTGAGATCGAAGATCGGAGTCGTGACGCAGGAGACCTATCTCTTCAACGGGACGATACTTGAGAACCTGAAGTACGCCAACGATAACGCAACGATGAAAGAGATCGAAGAGGCGTGCAGGATAGCCAATATCCATGATTTCATAAACAGTCAGCCTGATGGTTATAATACCCAGGTCGGCAACCGCGGACTCAAGCTCTCGGGCGGTGAGAAACAGAGGCTGTCTCTGGCAAGAGTCATACTCAAGGATCCTAAGATCCTGATCCTCGATGAGGCGACTTCAGCCCTCGATTCGATTTCCGAGAATTCCATAAAGGATGCGCTCGAGAAGATGATGAAGGGCAGAACGAGCATAGTCATCGCGCACAGACTTTCGACTATCCTGAAGGCGGACAGGATCCTCGTCGTCAAGGACGGGGTCATCGCGGAGCAGGGCACTCATGAAGAGCTCCTTGAGCTGGGCGGCACTTATAAGGAACTGTATGAGACACAGTTCCGACAGGCAATCGACAGCGAGGCTGCAAGGAATGACTCTGAAGAGGCTGAGGAAAGTGACGGCCTGAAAACAGAGACTCTGTCCTCGCAATACTCAGTAAAAAGGATCACTGAGTCGGACATTTCAGCTGTCTACAGGCTGGCCAAGTCCAACTCAAAGTATTACGAATACATGAATACGGTTCCGACAAGAGAGAGCCTGACGGAGATCATCTCAGAGCTTCCTGAAGGAGCGCAGAGGCACTGCAAGCATTTTGTCGGATTCTATAACGACGATGATGTGCTGGTCGCTGTACTTGACCTTATCACCGGATATCCTGAAGGCGATGATGCCTTCATAGGATGGTTCATGGTTGACGGTGCTATGCAGGGGCGCGGCGTAGGTTCTCAGATAATAGCTGATGTCAGAGCTGCGATGAAGGCTGCCGGATACGACTATCTGTCGCTCGGCTGCAGCAGCAACAATGAAGAGGCGATGGCCTTCTGGAAGAACCAGGGCTTCCGCGAGACAGGAGAACAGCAGGAAGCAGACGGATATACCGTCGTCGGACTGGCGAAAGATATATAGCAGAACACAATACTTATCCTACTGAAAGAAGCAGACGATGATGCAGACTAAACTTGGCACTAAATTCTGGATAGCGATGGCCGTGTTCGGACTCATGGGACAGGTCGCATGGGTCGTGGAGAACATGTACTTCAATGTGTTCATATACAAAATGTTCCATGCCTCGCCGGCGGATATTTCTGCGATGGTCATGGCAAGCGCTGTCACTGCGGCGCTGACTACGATCATCATGGGAGCAGTGTCTGACAAGGTCGGAAAGCGCAAAGCGTTCATGAGCGCAGGATACATCATCTGGGGCATCAGCATCATCAGTTTTGCATATATCAAAAGCATATTCATGACGATAGTCATGGACTGCGTGATGACATATTTCGGATCGACAGCCAATGATGCCGCGTACAACGCGTGGCTGACTGACAGGGGAGACTCCACCAACAGGGGGAAGATCGAAGGCGTCAATTCGATGATGCCTCTCGTCGCGATACTGGTGGTATTCGGCGGGTTCATGAGCTTCAACCTTGATACCCACGAAGCATGGACGACCATCTACTACATAATCGGCATCGCAACGACACTTATTGGTATTGCGGGCTGGTTCATGATAGAGGACGCGCCGGATCTGAAGCCGGTAAAGGAAAGTCTCGGTGAGACGCTTGCATACAGCTTCAGGCCGTCCGTGGCGAGGGAGAATAAGACTCTGTATCTCGGGCTCCTGAATTTTGCAGTGTTCGGCATCTCGATACAGATATTCATGCCGTATCTTCTGATCTACTATGAGAAGACACTCGGCATGGATAATTACGTCCTCATATTTGCGCCGGCCATCATTCTGGCGGCGGTGTTCACTGTGTTCTACGGAAGGCGGTATGACAGCAAGGGATTCATGGGCAGTATAGTGCCTGCGATGCTCATGCTGCTGCTCGGCTATGCGGTGCTGTTCTTCACGAAGACGACAGTGCCTGTGTTCATCGGATCGCTTCTGATGATGTGCGGATACCTTTCCGGAATGTCCGTGTTCGGAGCCCTCATAAGGGACAACATACCGGAGGGCAGATCGGGCCAGTTCCAGGGAGTCAGGATCATAGGGCAGGTGTTCATACCGGGCCTCATCGGGCCGGCTGTCGGAGCGCGGATCCTCAGAGATGCCGAGGTGATCACAAACAGTGACGGTACAACTTCATTCCTGCCTGACAGGGTGATCTGGTCTGCAGCTGCAGCGGTCCTTGTGATACTGCTGGCTGTGCTCGCCTGCACATTCGGAAAGGGCAAAAAATGGAACTGACATTCAGAAAAGCAACATCCGATGATCTTGAAGACATCGTGAGAATATATGACAAAAGCCACGATGCAGAGGAAGCCGGGCTTACGACAACGGGCTGGAAGAGAGGCATATATCCTGTCCGCTCTGTTGCGGAGGCTTCGCTTGCGCGCGGCGACATGTATGTGGCTGAGCTGACGGATGATGAGCATCCTGAGCCGTGGATCATCGCGACCGGTGTGATCAATCAGATCCAGGTGGACGTATATGCGGACTGCGACTGGATATACAGAGGGCCTGATGAAGATGTCTCTGTTCTCCACACACTTGCTGTAGATCCCGATGCAAGGGGCAAGGGGGCAGGTCCTGCGTTCGTAAGATTCTGGGAGGGCCTTGCAGCTGAGCAGGGCTGCTCGATACTCAGGATAGACACGAATGCGCTCAATAAAAGAGCGCGCAATATGTATGCAAAACTGGGATACATCGAGTCCGGCATAGTCCCGACAGTTTTCAACGGACTGAAGAATGTAGACCTCGTAATGATGGAAAAATTCATCGGGACAGATATACAGAGGCGTCTCAGGGAGATGCAGGATGCTGAATATGCAGACTTTCAGATGGCGCTGATCCCGGGCAAGGAACATGAGTGTGCGATTGGCGTACGGACTCCGCAGCTCAGGGGTTTTGCAAAAGAGCTGTACAGAGCGTCACAGAAAGGCGGCGATGCCGCGCGGCGTGAGCTTGAAGAATTCATGGGGACGCTGCCGCACAAATACTTCGATGAGATGCAGCTCCACGCGTTCGTGATCTCAGAGATAAAGGATTTTGATACTTGTATTGCAGAGGTCGAAAGATTTTTGCCTTACATAGACAACTGGGCGACCTGCGACCAGCTTTCACCTAAGACATTCAAAAAACACAGGCACGAGCTGCTGACGTACATCGGCAGATGGCTCGGTTCGGAGCATACATATACGGTCAGGTTCGGGATACTGATGCTGATGCAGCATTTCCTCGATGAGGACTTTGATATATCATATATGGACAGGATCGCAGAGATCCGGTCGGATGAATACTATATAAACATGATGATCGCGTGGTACTTTGCGACGGCACTGGCAAAGCAGCCCGGACCGGCTCTGGCAGTGCTGGAGGAGCAGAGGCTGGCAAAGTGGACACATAACAAGGCGATACAGAAGGCGATCGAAAGCCGCAGGATAACCGATGAGCAGAAGTCGTACCTGCGCACACTTAAAATCAGGTAATTATGAGTCAGATAAGCTTGTTTGAAACAGAGAATAACAGCAGTCAGCCGCTGGCAGCCAGGATGCGCCCGAGAAATCTCGATGAATACGTCGGGCAGGAGCATCTTGTCGGAAAGGGCAAAGTCCTCAGAACAATGATAGAGAGGGACAGTGTATCCTCGATGATCTTCTGGGGGCCTCCGGGCGTGGGAAAAACCACGCTTGCGCAGATAATCGCTGCCGGCACCAACGCGCAGTTCATCACGTTCAGCGCGGTCACGAGCGGGATCAAGGATATCAAGAACGTCATGCAGCAGGCCGACAGGATGACGGCGCTGGGAGCAAGGACCATCGTGTTCGTGGACGAGATCCACAGATTCAACAAGGCACAGCAGGATGCATTCCTCCCGTTCGTTGAGAAGGGCAGCATAGTGCTTATCGGAGCGACTACAGAGAATCCGTCATTCGAGGTCAACGGCGCTTTGCTGTCGAGATGCAAGGTGTTCGTTCTGCATCAGCTGAGCCAGGAGAATATAGCTCAGCTTATCAGAAACGCGCTGGCAGATCCGAGAGGGTTCGGTGACATGGATGTCAGGATCAGTGACGATGAGATCAATGCGCTTGCTGCATTCGCCAACGGTGATGCGAGAACAGCACTGTCGACGCTTGAGATGATGGTTCTGAACGCAGAACACAGCACGGACAAAAGCGGCAGGGAGGTCGTGACAATCACGTCCGATGACTTCGAGCAGTGCACGTCAAGGAAGTCGCTCCTCTATGACAAGCAGGGTGAAGAGCACTACAACCTGATCTCCGCGCTTCACAAGTCCATGCGCAATTCGGATGCGGATGCGGCAGTGTACTGGCTGGCCCGCATGCTCGAATCGGGTGAGGACCCTATGTACATAGCAAGGCGCGTGACAAGGTTCGCGGCAGAGGATGTAGGCCTCGCCGATCCGAGAGCTCTTGAGCTCTCGGTCGCGGCATTCCAGGCATGCCACCTTATAGGAATGCCGGAGTGCAGCGTGCACCTCACCGAGGCCGTCATATACAATGCCCTCGCGCCTAAGTCCAATGCCATGGAGGTCGCTTACATGCAGGCCGCAGCCGATGCCAACAGGAGCATCGCAGAGCCTGTGCCGCTCCACATAAGGAATGCTCCGACCAGGCTCATGAAAGAACTTGATTACGGCAAGGGGTATGTGTATGCGCACGACACGGAGGACAAGATCGCAGATATGGAGTGCCTGCCTGAGAACCTGCGCGGCACCGAGTATTACCACCCGGGAGACCAGGGCTTTGAGCCGAGATTCCGCGACAGATACGAGGCGATAAAGAAATGGCGTGAGGAGCACAGGAAAAAGTAACTCGCGATATGCGCTTTTGCACTAATACAGTACAATTCGGGCGCAGAATTATAATGACATCAACAACTCTGTTGTGATATACTTTTTAGGCTGGTGCATTATGCCAGCCTAAATTTATTTAAGAAATATGCAAGGGCCCGGTCAAGGACCTGAGCATACGGGATCAAAAAGCATGAAAGATATAGAGATCAGAGAATTATTCAGTAACACACAGGCATACGCTGACAAGGAAGTCGTCGTAAGAGGCTGGGTGAGAGGCAACCGCAGCTCCAACCAGTTCGGATTCATCTCACTCAACGACGGGACATTCTTCACACCGGTACAGGTAGTGTATGAAGCAGACCGCATCAGCAATTATCAGGAGGTAGCAAAGTACCGCCTGAGCGCAGGCATCATGGTAAGAGGTACACTCGTACTCACACCTGAGGCAAAGCAGCCGTTCGAGATCAAGGCAGATGAGATCGTTCTCGAGGCCGATTCCGAACCTGACTATCCGCTTCAGAAGAAACGCCACACGATGGAATTCCTCAGAGAGATCGCACACCTCAGACCGAGGAGCAACACCTTCTCCGCAGTATTCAGAGTAAGAAGCGTTGCAGCATATGCGATCCATCAGTTCTTCCAGGAGAGAGGATTCATCTATGCACATTCGCCTGAGATCACATGCAGCGATGCAGAGGGCGCCGGCGAGATGTTCCAGGTTACAACTCTCGATCTTGACAACATTCCGCGCAATGAGGACGGAACCATAGACTACACTCAGGATTTCTTCGGCAAGAAGGCGAACCTGACAGTATCCGGTCAGCTCGAGGCAGAGATCATGGCACTGGCTTTCCGCAACGTATATACATTCGGACCGACTTTCAGAGCTGAGAACTCAAACACTGCGAGACATGCATCCGAGTTCTGGATGATCGAGCCTGAGATGGCATTCTGCGACCTGCAGGGAGACATGGACATAGCTGAGGCAATGATCAAGTTCATCATTAGCGAAGTTCTGAGAAAATGTCCTGAGGAGATGAAGTTCTTCAACAGCTTTGTCGACAAGGGACTTCTCGAGAGACTCGACAACATCGTCAATTCAGACTTCGAGAGGATCACATACACACAGGCTGTTGAGATCCTGCAGAAGTCCGGAAAGAAGTTCGAGTATCCGGTAGAGTGGGGACTTGAGCTCCAGACCGAGCACGAGAGATATCTAACCGAGGAAGTCTTCAAGAAGCCTATCTTCGTAACAGATTATCCGAAGGACTGCAAAGCGTTCTACATGAGGCTCAACGATGACGGAAAGACGGTAGCTGCATGCGACATGCTCGTACCGGGCGTCGGAGAGATCATCGGCGGCAGCCAGAGAGAAGAGCGTTACGATGTGCTCCTTAAGAAGATCGAGGACATGGGACTCACCGCAGACGACTATGACTGGTACCTCGACCTCCGCAAGTACGGCGGCGTCAAGCACGCAGGCTACGGACTCGGTTTTGACCGTATCCTCATGTACATGACGGGCATGAGCAACATCAGAGACGTCCAGATGTTCCCGAGAACACCTGGAAACGCAGAGTTCTAGAAAATGTTGATTACAGCCTGCAGGGCGGGCTGACAAAATAAGATATTAAAGAAATACAATATATAACTTACCAGGAGGAACAAATGAAAGGTTATTCAAGCGACAAGATCCGCAACATCGTACTGCTGGGCCACGGCAGCACAGGCAAGACCACTTTCCTCGAAGCAGGACTGCTCAACACTAAGGTGATCAGCAGACTCGGAAAAGTTGAGTCCGGCAACACTGTATCTGACTATGAGAAGATGGAGATCGAAAAAGGATACACCATCAACCAGACTCTCGTACCTGTAGAGTACAATGGAACCAAGCTCAACTTCATCGATACTCCGGGATTCTTCGATTTCGCAGGAGAGGCAAGAGCTGCACTTTCCACAGGCGCTACTGCTATTATCATGGTAGACGCTTCTTCCGGCATCCAGGTCGGAACAGAGAAGGCCTGGGACCTTGTCAAGGAATATAACGCACCTACATTCTTCGTTATCAATAAGATCGACAAGGACAACGTTGTTGTTGAGGACGTTATCGCAGCTCTTCAGGACAAGTTCGGAAGCGCTGTTGTAACTCTTGATGACAAGGACGCTCTCAACGAGGCGGTCGCAAGTGCTGACGAGGAACTCATGGAGAAGTTCTTCGAGGGCGAGGAGTTCACAGATGAAGAGTTCGCACACGGCCTTGCTACAGGTATCCACAACGGAGACATCATGCCTGTACTCACAATGAGTGCTATCACAGGCGAGGGAGTTGATGTAGTACTCGACTCACTCTGCAAGTATGTACCAAAGCCTGCAACAGTCGTTACACCGGCTAAGGACGCTGATGACAACGACATCGAGATCGCATGCGATCCTGCAGGAGACCTGGTGCTCTTCGTATTCAAGACTCTGGCAGATCCGTTCCTCGGAAAGATCTCATATGCAAAGGTAGTATCCGGAACACTTAAGTCCGGTGCTGATGTTTACAACCCACGTTCAGAGAAGTCTGAAAAGCTCGGTTCCGTATTCTTCGTAAGAGGAAAGAACCAGGAGATGACAGACACTGTAGTCGCAGGTGACATGGTTGCTCTCGGAAAGCTCCAGAACACCAAGACCGGCGACACACTCTGCGCTAAGAACAAGCAGGTAAGAATCCCTGCTATCGCATTCCCAAGCCCATGCTACTTCATCGCTGTAGAAGCAGCAGACAAGAATGAAGACGAGAAGATGGCTCAGGGTCTTGCAAGACTCATGGAAGAGGATCCTACATTCGTACTCGAGAGAAATGCTGAGACACATCAGACTCTTCTCGGCGGACAGGGAGACATCCAGCTCGGAATCATCCAGGCTAAGCTGAAGGACAGATACGGAGTATCCGTAAATGTTGTTCCTCAGAAGATCGCTTACAGAGAGACCATCAAGGGCAACTCCGATGTTCAGGGTAAGCATAAGAAGCAGTCCGGCGGTGCAGGACAGTATGGTGACGTTCACATCAGATTCTCACCTTCACAGGAGCCTGGCCTCGAGTTCTCAGAAGAGCTCTTCGGCGGATCCGTTCCTAAGAACTACGTACCTGCAGTTGAGAAGGGACTTCTCGAGTGCATGGAAAAGGGACCTCTCGCAGGATGCAAAGTACAGAACATCAAGGCCGTTCTCTATGACGGTTCATATCACGAAGTAGACTCCAACGAAGTTTCCTTCAAGATCGCTGCATCTCTCGCATTCAAGAAGGGTATCGTAGAGGCTAAGCCTTGCCTCCTCGAGCCTATCATGAAGCTTGAGATCACAGTTCCTGAAGCATACGTAGGAGCTGTAATGGGCGACCTCCCTAACAGAAGAGGTATCGTAATGGGAATGGACCCTACAATGAACGGTACTGTTCTTCACGCTGAGGCTCCACAGTCAGAGCTCTTCGACTATGCTATCGCACTCAGATCGATGACTCAGGCAAGAGGATCATTCACAGTAGAGTTCTCAAGATATGCAGAGCTGCCAGGCAACCTCGCAGACAAGGTAATCGCAGCTTATAAGGCTTCCCAGGAAGAGAAGTAATTGCGACTTCGGTAGAATCATTTCTTCGAATATACGGCGTATTAAGACTCCCGGACTTTTGTCCGGGAGTTTTTTCATATCAAGTCTGCTGTTCCTTCATGGCGAAAAAAGAGTTATAATGACGAAAACGATTTAGAGCAATTAACGCTGATCATATACATAACAGAAGGGACTAAAAATGTACTATATTGACGAAACCAACGCTAAGAAGCACGTATATCCTACGTACGGCAGACAGTTCGATTCATACAGGTGGTATAAGCCGGTCTTCACAGGGGCGCTGTTTGCAGCCATATATATGGTGCTGACGCTGGCTGGGATCATGGCGGTCAAGATATGGGCCGGAGCTGCAGCGGGAGACACTACCGGAACTGATACCATGAACAAAATGATGGAGATCATATCGGGCGGATATGACACGATGGACATGTCAGACCCGCTTCAGTCCGTGCTCCAGCTGGGAAGCCTTGCTATAGCTATACCTTCGCTCTGGCTTGCATCACTCATAGTCAGGGACCGTCCGATGTCATCCTATTCATCATCAAGAGGAGGGTGGAGCCGCAGGGTCTTCTGGAGATGCATGCCTGTAGCCTTCATCATCAACGGCCTGCCTATAATCATCAACGATGTCATCATAGAGAAGGGCTATCAGAATTTTACTGTCAAATTCACTGTTCTGAGCTTCATCCTTCTTACCATACTCGGTCCTCTGCAGTGCATAGCCGAGGAGTATATGTTCAGAGGATTTGTCATGCAGACGTTCGGATCCTGGTTCAGGATCCCTGTGATCGCGGTCATCCTGCAGGCACTTATCTTCGCCGCAGGACATCCTTACAACAGGATCGGTCAGATAGCGATAGCTATCAGCGGAGCAGCCTTCGCACTGTCTGCGTGGTTCGGCAGGGGACTTGAGGTATCCGCGGCTCTTCATATAGTAAACAACATGACTATCTTCTACCTGCAGGGGTTCGGCATGACTACCGTGTCATCCGACACCAGTGTTTCGGAGATGCTGATAGACCTCGGCATAGCTGTTGTATATGTCGCTGTCATCTTCTGGCTCAGCAGGAAGACCAGATGGTTTGATAAAGTCAGAAAGGATGATGCTGCAAGAGTAAATGCAAAGCTGGCTGAGAAAAAGGCGAAAAAGGCAGCAAAAAAAGCAGCCAGGGCTGCAAGGAAAGCCGGAACAACCGTGTTTGAAGCTGCCGGCAATGCAGGTTCAGCTGCTGATGTTGTTTCTGAAAGGGCGGAAAACATCACTGAAGCTTCGCCGGAGATGTACTATGATACTGCCGCAGCCGGTGAAGTTCCTGAGTTTGACTATACCCGCAGGACAGAAAGCCGTTCCGCAGAAGGCGGCAAGCACTTCAAGCATTAAGTGCATATTAACTTAAAATAATGAAAGCTCTATTTCTCTTATCCTATAAATGCCTTGATCGCATCCCGTATATTGGACGCGCCGATTATGCGGATGCCCTTGCTTCCGTCAGATCCCGGAGGAGTGACTGTTACGGTCCTGCCCGAATCAGACACGTTCACTTTGCCTGACTCAGCCGACTGACGGGCATTCCTGTCAGGAAGGATCACTGCCTCATATCCGAGGCGGACCGCTTCCTGAACTATCTTCTCGGTATTAGGTATGGACCGGAGGTGACCGGTAAGACCGACTTCGCCTACGGCAACTATGCGCCTTGAAGATGTCTTCCCTTTGAAAGAGCTGTAAATGGCGAGTGCGACAGCGAGGTCCGTTGCGGTGCTGCCGGTATTCATTCCGCCGACTACATTTACATATACGTCATAATTGAGCAGGTTCAGGCCTGCTTTTTTCTCGAGAACAGCAAGGATCATGCTGAGCCTGTTGTAGTTGATCCCCACGGCTGTCCTGCGGGCAAAACCCACGTTGGCCTGGGTCACAAGGGCCTGTATCTCGAAGAATACCGGGCGGCTTCCTTCGTATACGGCAGAGATGACGGAGCCTTCCTCGCAGCTGTCGTTCTCTATAAGGCTGCCGCTGAGGTCGGATACTTCGATCATGCCTTCGGATGTCATTCTGAAAGCACCGATCTCATCAGTAGTGCCGAATCTGTTCTTGAAGGACCTCAGTATTCTCAGATCCCTGTCACGCTCACCGGCAAAACTCAGGACACAGTCGACCATGTGCTCGATCGTTTTAGGACCTGCGAGCTCTCCCGACTTGGTAACGTGCGCAACGATGAAGACCGGCACGTTATTGGTCTTGGCGAACTTGATGAGCAGGTTGGAGCATGCTCTTATCTGTGTGACACTGCCTGCGACCGAGTCGACCTCGGATGAGTACATCGTCTGGATCGAGTCGATGATGAGAAAGCATGGCTTCATGTCCCCGCATACTGCGAGGATGTTTTCGATGCTTGTCTCCGGGTAGATGTACAGGTTGTCACTCACACTGCCTGCACATACGCGGTCGGCTCTCAGTTTGACCTGCTCCTCGGACTCCTCTCCGCTTACATACAGTACTGTCCCGTATGAGGACGCGATGCTGTTCGCAGACTGGGCTATGAGTGTTGATTTTCCTATACCCGGCTCACCGGATATGAGGACAAGTGAGCCGAGGACGATGCCGCCTCCGAGTACACGGTCGAGCTCACCAATGCCTGAACTCATGCGTGCGTAGTCAGAGGTGCCGACGCTTCCCAGCTTGACCGGCCTGCCCTCTGTGCCTGTGCGGCGTCTGCTGTCGACGGACGGCTCCCTGAGATCGCTGATTTTGTGCTCTACTATAGTGTTCCAGCTGCCGCAGTACGAACACTGCCCCTGCCAGGAGAGGTATTCGTTGCCGCATTCTGTGCACATATATACTGACTTCTGTTTCTTGGCCATGTTGTTTACCTGTAGTTACCGGATATAAATGGCGGCTGCAGGAGCCGCCTTGGATTAACTGTCTGTGATTCTATTTCTCCGTGTCGGACTGGATCTGCTCGTCAGCCTTGTCCTTGCCGTTCTTGTTCTTAGGAGAAGGCTTCCTTACGGTATCCATCTCGAACCAGAAGTCCGAGCCCTTGCCTTCCTCGCTCTTTACGCCGTATTTTGCACTGTGAAGGTTGAGGATGCTCTTGGAGATCGCAAGGCCCAGGCCTGTTCCTTCAATGTCGCGCTCGTGGTTGGCAGACGTCCTGTAATATTTGTCCCATACGTGAGACTGCTCATCTGACGGTATGCCTACACCGTGGTCGATGCAGTGGAAGGTGACCTTCTTATTGCTTTTGACAAGCTTGATGTCTATGAACTTGTTGTCTCCGGAATACTTGACGGCATTGGAGACAAAATTGGTCATGACCTGCATGATCCTGCTCCGGTCGCCCATGACATATGCCGGCTTGCAGGGGTGGAAGTGCACTTCGTATCCCTGTGATGAACCGAGAACCATGAAACTCTCATATACATCCTCTGCCGCCTCGGCAAGATCAAATACCTCGCGGTGCATCTCAACATTGTTGGACTGCAGGTTGGAGACGGACAGCATGTCTGTTACGAGGCGGTTGAGCCTCTCGGTCTCGGATATGATTATCTGAAGGTCGGCATTCCTCTTTTCAGGATTGTCGCCTGAGATATCTATTATCTTTTCAGCATATGACCTGATCATCGTCAGCGGAGTCTTGAGGTCGTGCGAAACATTCGCAAGGATCTCGCGCTGGTAGAAATCAGTCCTCTCCATCTCATAGGAGGCCTTGTTCAGGGCACGTGCAAGCTCCTTGGTCTCGGTGAATGCAGCGCCGTCAAAACGTACATTGTAGTTGCCCTGTGAGAGCTCCGTCGCAGACCTTGTCAGATTCTCTATCGGCGAGGTTATACGCCTTGAAAGTGCATAGGCGAGGAAGCATGCGATGGAAAGCAGAATGAACGTTATGTATCCGAGCATGTTCTTCACTATCCTGATTGTGATCTGATCAGGGTACAGAGGAGATATGATATAAAGCGAAGCTGTATCGTGTCCGGATCCTATCCGGGACGCATAGACAAGACGTGCCTCCGAATCAGAAGAACCGGTGTGCCGCGTTTCGGCGACACTGTCAGTATCTGATGCTGCAAGCCTGCTGTCGATCCTTGTGATATCGTCTGCAAATCCGGCCTTCTCCGGTGATATGCCTGAACCATTGTACTCAAGCGTTTCTTCGAAGTTTTTTATCTGAATATATATACCGTTGATCTCGGCAGTCTCGACAACATATTTGTCAAAGCCTGTCGATCCCTTGAGGTACTGGGCTTCGACCGCGTCAGCTGTACGGATGACCTCCTGCGTGCGCATCTTCTGATAATACGTATCAAGGAAGAATGATGTCAGCACCCAGAGAAAGGCGACAAGAATCATGGCATACATCAGGAACGACAACAGGGTCGTCGTCTTGATGCTGCTTGTGTCGAGCTTTTTCGGTTCGTTGAGATTCTTGTCCGGTGACATCGGTCCTATCCTTCGTATTCGAACTTATATCCCACGCCTCTGAGGGTCACGATGAACTTCCTGTAAGGGCCTAGGCTGTTGCGCAGATTCTTGACGTGAGTGTCGATCGTACGGTCATCCCCGAAGAAATCATATCCCCAGATATCCGAGAGAAGTCTGTCTCTCGAAAGAGCGATGTTTTTGTTCTGTATCATGTAGAAGAGCAGATCGTATTCCTTAGGGGTCAGCTCTATGCGCTTTCCGTCGACAGATATGGTGCGAGCTGCAAAATTCACTTCGAGCCCGTCGAATCTCTCGATGGTCTGCGATGATTTGTCCGATGCGTCCACACGGCTCAGGACCGCGTTGACTCTTGCCATGAGCTCCTTAGGGCTGAAAGGCTTGACTACATAGTCATCGATACCCAGCTCAAAACCGAAGAGCTTGTCATACTCTTCTCCGCGGGCAGACAGCATGATCACAGGGATGTTCTTGATCTTCTGGATCTCCTTGACAGCGCTGAAACCGTCGAGCTTAGGCATCATGACATCCATTATGATCAGATCGTAATCGTTCAGCTTGACCATGCCGATGGCACTCATGCCGTCAGCAGCTTCTTCTGCAACATATCCGCTGAATTCAGCGTATTCCTTGATGACCTCGCGGATCTTATCCTCGTCATCTACTATAAGAAGTCTTTTCATTTCGGCAACTCCTTCTTCTGTTTTATAAATCAATTCAAAAAATTATATCACATACTGAGCAGGTGAGAAAATATTTGAAAGCAAAAGGTGGGGCAAGTATAATGTGTTAGGCTTGTGAAATAATCGTCAACGGGAGCGTCATAAAAATTTTCAAAATCATTATTGACAACTGCGTGGATGAGGAGTACAATTTATTATTTTTACCCCATTGACAATTGAGCGAGTTAAATATATAATACCATGTATCAGAAGGGAAACAATCCAATGCATAAATTCAGTATAGGCGACCACATTGTATATCCTATGTACGGTGCGGGCATCATCACAGATATTGTGGAAAAAGATTTTCTGGGTGAAGCTCGGATCTATTATAGTGTGTCGCTTCCATACTCCCGCATGGATGCCTCCGTCCCCGTTGACAACTGTGAGAAGCTCGGAGTCAGATCTATTATCGATAAGTCCAGAATCGCCGAGGTCATCGAGGTACTCAAGGGAGAAACGGAGAAGATGAATCCCAACTGGAACAAGAGATACCGCGAGAACACCGAGAGAATGCAGACGGGTGATGTGCTCGAAGTAGCTGCGGTAGTCAGGAATCTGGTGAGGACGGACAGAGCCAAGCCTCTTTCCACCGGGGAGAAGAAACTCCTCGGGACCGCCAAGCAGATACTCGAGAGTGAGCTCATCTACTCGGGAGGGTACACGATGGAGGAAGCCGACCATCTGGTCGAATCGAACATATAAGACTCCGGGCCGGAATACCGGCCCGTTTATTTTGCCCGTATCATCTGTACGGATAGAAAAACAGTGAATACTGTCCAAATTCTCATTGAAAGAAACTATACATTATTTTATAATGGCAAAAGGTATCGCTTAAACGGAAGGATATATCTATGACTACAAGAGTAGGAACAGGATATGATGTTCATAAGCTCGTCCCGGAAAGGGCTCTGATCCTATGCGGGACTCCAGTCCCCTATGAAAAGGGGCTTCTCGGCCACTCGGATGCCGATGTGGCAGCGCATGCCGTGATGGATGCACTGCTCGGTGCGGCAGGCCTCGGAGACATCGGAAGGCATTTTCCCGACAGTGACGAGAAATACAGAGGCGCGGATTCAATGAAACTCATGGCTGAAGTCAGAGACATGATAGCCGGATCCGGCGAGGAGGTCAGCATAAATAATGTCGATGTGACCATAATCGCACAGGCCCCCAGGCTTGCGCCGTATAACGAACAGATGAGACAAAATTTAGCAGATACGCTCGGGATACCTCTTTCAAGAGTGAATGTCAAAGCGACAACGGAGGAAGGACTCGGGTTTACAGGCAGGGGCGAAGGCATAGCCGCGATCGCGACCTGCGCAATAGAAGGGAGATTTGAATAATGAGATTATCTAAGAACCACCTTAAGACTCTTCGTGAGGCACCAGCTGATGCAGTACTCGAGAGCCACAAGCTGCTTGTAAGAGCAAACATGATCAAGCAGGAAGCTGCCGGAATCTATATGTATCCGAAGCTGGGCTGGAGAACTGTAAGAAAAATCGAGCAGATCGTCAGAGAAGAAATGGACTATATCGACTGCCAGGAGATCTACATGCCGCACGTCAACCCTGCTGAGCTCTGGCAGGAGACAGGAAGATGGTATGCATACGGACCTGAACTCTGGAGAATCAAGGACCGTAACGGCAACGACTTCATCCTGAACCCTACCTGCGAAGAGATCTTCACAGACTTTGTCCGCAAAGAGTGGTCATCATACAAGGAGCTCCCGTTCTCACTGTACCACATCCAGTTCAAGTACAGAGACGAGTCCCGTCCGAGATACGGACTTCTGAGAACAAGAGAGTTCATCATGAAGGATGCGTATACATTCGACGCTACACCTGAGGATATGGATATCGCATACATGAGACAGTATCATGCATACGAGAAGATATTCACAAGATGTGACCTCGATTACAGAATCGTAGAGGCTGACAACGGCCCTATCGGCGGCAGCCTTTCACACGAGTTCTCCGCGCTCTCTGACTGGGGTGAATCAGATATCCTGTACTGCGACAACTGCGGAATGGCAGCTACAGTAGAGAGAGCTGAGTTTACAGACGAGAAGCCTGTAGAGGAAGAGATGAAGCCGACTGAGGTCGTATTCACACCTGGAACCAAGACCATCGAGGATGTCTGCAATTATCTGAACCTCCCTGTTGAGAAGTCCATCAAGGCTCTTATGTTCACTACATATGATGATGATCTGCAGCCTAAGGATTACGTCACATGCTTCATCAGAGGTGACAGACAGCTCAACATGATCAAGCTCGTAAACGCTCTCAACATTCCTGAGCACTACATCGAGTTCTCCGATGAGACAGTTGCAGGCCCTGCAACAGGCAGCGTTGCCGGATTCACAGGCCCTGTAGGACTCAAGAACTGCATCGTAGTAGTAGACTCCGAGCTCGTAGGAACAGTTAATATGTGCGCAGGTGCCAACCAGGAAGACCACCACATGCTGAACGTATGCTACGGCAGAGATTACACAGGTGACATCGTTACAGATATCAAGACACTTCAGGAAGGAGACCCATGTCCGCACTGCGGCAAGCCGGTCAAGTTCAGAAGAGGTATCGAGGTCGGACAGGTATTCAAGCTGGGACTCAAATACTCCGAATCCATGAATGCAACATTCAAGGATGAGAAGGGCGAGGATCACCCTTACTGGATGGGATGCTACGGTATCGGTATCACAAGAACGATGCAGGCTATCGTAGAGCAGCACCATGATGAGAAGGGTATCATCTGGCCTCTTGCTACAGCTCCTTATCATGTCATCGTTACTGTAATCAAGCCAAGTGACGAAGTTCAGCTTAACATGGCTTATGACATCGAGAAGAAGCTCGAATCCATGGGCGTTGAAGTAATGGTAGATGACCGTGATGAGAGACCTGGCGTCAAGTTCAACGATGCAGACCTGATCGGAATTCCTATCAGGATCACAGTCGGCAAGCATGCTGCTGACGGCAAGGTTGAGTACAAGCTCCGCCGCGAGGATGCTCACGAGATAATGACTGTAGAGGAGGCTATCGCTAAGGCTAAGGCTCTTGTTGATCTCGAGGGAGACGGAAGATACTTCTTCTCAAGACTTTCTGAGGAGACAATGAACGCTCACTAATCTGAGCACTTACAATAAGTAAAGCAAAGCGCCTGGCTTCAGTTGTGAGGCCGGGCGCTTTTAACAGAACACATTTTTACGGGACTGCATGAACATACTTACTGAGCTGTTTATCTTATTCTTTAAACTCGGAGCCTTCACCATCGGAGGCGGCGTTGCTATGCTTCCATTGCTGCAGAACACCCTGATACATGAGAAGAAGTGGTTCAGTGAGGAAGAGTTCGTGGATATAGTTGCGGTGTGCCAGAGTCTGCCGGGTGTCATTGCGATCAACATGGCTACATACGTCGGATATAAGAAAAAAGGTTTCCTCGGTTCGCTAATATCGACAATCGGGGTTGTACTGCCATCGTTCGTAATGATCCTGCTGATTGCTACATTCATCTCCAACCTCGGGGATAACAGGATCGTAATGGGCGCGATGGCGGGGCTCAGAGCAGCAGCTCTCGGACTCGTGGTGGTGGCGGTCATCCAGCTGTCCTCGGCTGTGTTCAAAGGAAAGTGGACGATAATTGCTGCGGTGCTGAGCTTCGTGCTCATAGCGGTATTCAGGATAAATACGGCATATGTAATTCTGCTGTTCGTAATACTTGGAATCGCGAGTGCGCTTGCCGGCAGCAGGCTGAAGAAGAATACTGCCGGAGAAGCGGAGGCTGCAGAGGCAGGGATGACAGATGGAAGGAAGCCTTCTGAAGACGGAACGGAAGGAGGCGGCAGATGATATTCTGGGAACTCTTTATAAGTTTTGTCAAAGTAGGACTGCTCGGATTCGGCGGAGGACTGGCTATAGTAAGACTTATCTATGACAGCATCCAGCCTTTTGTCGACATGACACCTGAGATGTTTGCCAACATAGTGGCGATATCCCAGATCACACCGGGGCCGCTTGCCGTCAACACGGCTACTTATGTCGGATATGAGACGGCCGGTATCGGAGGGGCGGCGTCGGCTACGTTCGGCGTAGTCCTGCCTGCATTCATACTTGTCAGCATAGTTGCCAGGATGATACAGCAGTTCAAGGACAGCAGGATAGTCCAGGGTGCACTTACCGGAATAAGGCCGGCGACCATGGGACTCATCGGAGCGGCAATAGTAACGCTGATCGTTCCGTCCATAGCCGGCGACACAAGACTGGGCACCGGGCTGCTGCGCAGCCTCGGAGCGGACATGTCGGGAGGCATAGGCGGCCTCATAACGGGATGCCCGGTGGATATAATAGCAATACTCATTGTGGCGGCAACGGTCATCCTCATGACTAAATATAAGAAAAGCCCGTTCATAGTGCTGATTATAATGGGATGCATCGGGGCGGTACTTGGTGTATAATGTTCTCTACGAATATACGGCGTTGCCGTAAGGTAGAGAACATTGATCTCCGGAGGCAGGGCTCCTCCGATAGAATCATTCCTACGAATGTACGGCGTTGCCGTAAGGTAGAGATGATTGATCTCCGGAGGCGGGGCTCCTCCGATAGAATCATTCCTACGAATATATTTCTATGAAGAAAAATGAAAAATCACAGGAGGTTTACTACACATGTATATCTATAATACTCTGACCAACCGCAAGGAAAAATTCGTGCCTATTGAAGAGGGAAAGGTCAAGATGTATGTCTGTGGACCTACTGTCTATAACTTCTTTCATATAGGAAACGCAAGACCTTTCGTCGTATTCGATACGCTGAGAAGGTATTTCAAATACAGAGGGTATGAGGTCAAGTTCGTTCAGAACTTTACTGATGTTGACGACAAGATCATCAACAGAGCCAAGGAGGAGGGCATCACTGCTCCTGAGGTATCCGAGAAGTATATCAAGGAGTATTTTGAAGATGCCGGTTCTCTCAACGTCATCAAGGCAGACGTTCATCCTAAGGTTTCCGAGCACATTCCTGAGATCATCGACTTTGTACAGACGCTGATCGACAAGGGTTATGCTTATGAAGCTGACGGCGATGTCTACTATTCGACAAGAAAGTTCGAAGAATACGGCAAGCTGTCCGGACAGAACATCGATGACCTCGAGAGCGGCGCAAGGATCGCTGTCGGCGAAGTCAAGAAGGATCCTCTGGACTTTGCTCTGTGGAAGGCCCGCAAGGAAGAGTCGGAGATCGCATGGGAGTCCCCATGGGGCATGGGAAGACCGGGCTGGCACATCGAGTGCTCGACCATGGCCAAGAAGCACCTCGGTGACACGATAGACATCCACGGCGGCGGACAGGACCTTACATTCCCGCACCATGAGAACGAGATCGCGCAGTCAGAAGCGTGCAACGGAGTTCCTTTTGCACACTACTGGATGCACAACGGATACATCACAGTTGATAATGTCAAAATGTCCAAGTCTCTCGGAAATTTCTTCACCGTAAGAGATATCCGCAAGGAGTACACAGGAGACTTCATCAGGTTCTTCCTGCTGTCAGGACATTACCGCAGCCCGATCAACTTCAGCGACAGCCTGATGCATGCATCCAAGCAGGGATATGACAGGATAGCTACTGCTATCGAGACCCTCGAGTTCCTTAAGAAGAACGGAACTGATGAGAAGATGCAGGGCGAGGATGAGCTGATTGCTTCGTTCGATAAGTTCAGGGACAGATTTATCGAAGTAATGGATGATGACCTCAATACTGCAGATGCCATTTCCGTAATATTCGAGATGGTATCCGAGATCAATGTTGCTGTCAAAGACGGCGCATCGAAGTCATATGCTGAGGAGGCTCTGAAGAGGATAGATGAACTTACTGAGGTGCTCGGAGTATTCAGAGATACTGATGACGAAGCAGGTATAGGCGATGACATCCAGGCTCTGATCGACGAGAGACAGGCTGCCCGCAAGGAGAAGAACTGGGCAAGAGCTGACGAGATCAGAGACCAGCTCGCCGCAATGGGCATCACTCTCAAGGACACACCGCAGGGTGTACAGGTAATCAGAAACTAGTAACAATAACACGCATTTGACGGATCATAAGGTTAAGGATCGGAGCGGCAGATTCTGCCGGGGAGGTTCTGAATGAAGCTGAACATCAACTCGGAAAAACTGTTTCAGAACGGAGCTAAGAATCCGGCAATGCTGGCCGGAGTGGTGGTGCTTTACGGCGTTGCAATGGCTGCAGCGGTGATAAAGAGCATCAGGGACAGCGAAGGCGGAAAAGAGGCATCCGGCAAATAATGACAAAAACAGAAATAAACATGATAAACACTACTTCGCTTGCATATCTCGGAGATGCTGTATATGAAGTGATCGTAAGAGAGATGATACTTGCGAAGTACCCGCTTGATGCGGGCAAAGCGCACCGGCATGCGGTGAGATACGTTTCCGCAGGCGGACAGGCGAAGGCTGCAAGAGCCATGATAGAAAAGGGATTTCTGACGGAAGAAGAAGAGCACCTCCTTAAACGTGCGCGCAATCACCGCACGATGTCCCGGCCTCAGCATGCCGATCCGAAGGACTACAAATTCGCGACCGGATTTGAGGCTCTTCTCGGGTATCTGCACCTCGCAGGTGAGAAGGACAGGATCGCAGAGATCACATCGGAAGCCTTCCGTATAATAGAAGAATAACTTGGAGAAGAAAACAGCAGAATCCCGTACAGAAGCGGGATTTTGCATTAAAAGAGCTTACAGGGCAGACCATGAGAATAAAGTACTCGAATGAAAACCGGATATTCAGCCTTCATACAGACGGCATACCGTATCTGTCCTTTGACATGCTCGACAGCCTCGGAGTCCCCAATCTGTATACGACAAGGTTTCTCTCATATGACAGCGAAACCGGAGCAGGAGCAGAAGGGCTGCGCGTTGCGGTCATGAATGATGAGCCTGCTGAGGAGGCTTCACCTGTAGTGAGAGGCAACAGAGACAGGCTTGCACGCCAGCTGGGATCGTCGCTTGACCGTGAGTGCATAACCGATCAGAAGCATACCAATTATGTGCATGTCGCTGCCGCCGGCGATCTGGGGCTCAGGGAGAAACCGCTTCACATGCAGTATGTCGACGGCGTCGTTACGGATATCCCCGGTGTGTTGCTGACGGTCTTCGGCGCCGACTGTCCGTCGGTGTATATAGCTGATCCCGTGCGCAAAGCGATAGGCCTTGTGCATGCGGGGTGGAAGGGCACACTCGGAAGAATACCTGAAGTCGCTGTGGCGAATATGGTCGTGAGATTCGGCTGCGACCCTGCAGACATGTACGCGGCGATAGGGCCGGGAATATGCAGGGACTGCTACGAGATGGGCGATGAAGTATATGACGCTTTCGCTGAACAGTGGAGTCCGGAGGAGGCTGACCGGATATTCTCAAGATACCCTGCTGCTGATGCTGACGGAAATGAAATACCGGGAGGCAAGTATCATCTGGACCTCAGGGAGGCGAACCGGATGACTCTGATAAGAGCCGGGGTCCCGGCAGACCACATAGAAATATCCAATGTATGCACCATGTGCAATGCGGATATCTTCTATTCATACAGGGCCCGCCGCATGGAAAACGAGCAGGCGGCGATGATGATAAACAGATTCGGCGATATCTGACAGGACCACTGAAAGGAGAGAACTATGAACCTTATAGTAGCTGCTGACAGGAACTGGGGAATAGGGAAAAACAACGGACTGCTTGCATCACTTCCGACTGATATGAAGTACTTCAGGGAACATACGACCGGAAAAGTCGTAGTGATGGGAAGAAAGACGCTTGAATCGATGCCGGGCGGAAAGAGGCTGCCAAAGCGTGTGAATTATGTGCTTACTGCCAATGAGGATTATGTGGCCGAAGGATGCCACATAGTTCACTCTGAATATGAGCTGTTTGACTCATTATCCAGATACAGACCTGATGATGTGTTCCTCATAGGCGGCGGATCCCTGTACAGGAGATTCTACAGATACTGCAACAGGCTCTACGTTACTAAGATCGATGCTGTTCTGGACGCAGATACCTTCATACCTGATTTTGACGAAGACCCTGACTATGAGATCATCTCCGAAAGCGATCCGGTAACGGAAAACGGGCTGACCTACAGATTCGTTGTGTACCAGAAGACCAAGGAAGGGCTGGACCGCTCCAGAACGCTGAATTTCTGATGCCCGGGGATAACTGATAATTAAACATAGAAGAATACAGAAATGAGCAAGAAAGAAAACAAGAGATACAGAGACGCCGACCGCAAGACCGCACCGAAGAGGGGCGGCAAGAACAGACGCGACTACGGCGATACTTATACATATGAGCCGAAGAGAAAGTCTGCGGCAGGCGGACGCAAGACAGCGGCTGCCGGAAGAAAACCTGCCGGCGGCAGGAAGCCTGCACAGGCGCAGAAGAGAGACGACAGACGCAGGGTTCTCGGCTTTGATATGAACGAGCCGTTTGAGACTGCAGCCAATATCGGAGCTGACGGGCTTGAGGTCGTGGCAGGAAGGAATCCTGTGACCGAGGCTCTCAATGGCGACCGCGATGTCGAGAGAGTCTTCATAGCTGACGGAGCAGAAGGTTCGGTTTCGAAGATCGTGGCTATAGCGAAGGAGCAGGGCGTCATAGTTGACTTTGTTCCTAAGGAGAAGATTGACGCAATGGCACCGGGAGCAAAGCATCAGGGTGTCGTCGCCAAGGTCAGCGAGTACAGTTATGCTGACATGGACGAGGTTTTCGAAAGAGCGGAAGCTGCCGGAGAGGATCCGTTCATAGTCATTCTCGACGAGGTCACTGATCCGCACAATCTGGGAGCTGTCATCCGTACAGCTGAATGCGCCGGCGCTCATGGCGTAATAATCCCTAAGAGAAGAGCCGCATCGCTTACCCAGACGGTTGCACTTTCTGCTGCCGGAGCTGTTGAGACCATGCCGGTCGTCCAGGTGACCAATATCGCAAGGACGATCGAAGACCTCCAGGACAAGGGCGTATGGGTAGGCGCCGCCGATATGGACGGCGAGACATATTACGAGGCCAACCTTACCGGACCTATCGCCATCGTCATCGGAAACGAGGGCAAGGGAGTCGGAAGACTTGTCAAGGAGAAGTGCGACTTTGTGCTCTCCATCCCTATGTACGGCAGCATCAACTCACTCAACGCATCCAATGCGGCAGCTGTCCTCATGTACGGGATCAGACGTGCGAGAACGGAGGCGGCAAAGTAACATAAACAGTCTTGTGTTTTTGCGGAAAACAATCAGGGTTTTCCGCAAAAATTCCTTGACTTTGACTTTCTAAGTGAGTATTATTATCGAGCGACTTTATGATTACTGATTCGGAGGGACGGGGAACCGCTCTTCGGATTTTAGATTGAAAAGATGCGTTTTGCATCGATTCGTAAGACGCATTTTTCAAAGCAATTACCATTAGATTAAGGAGAAACAGAAATGGCAGCAGGAGTAAGACAGAAAGTCATCCTTGCATGCACAGAGTGCAAGCAGAGAAACTACAATACAATGAAGAACAAGAGAAACAATCCTGACAGAATTGAACTCATGAAGTATTGCAAGTTCTGCAACAAGGAGACTCTCCACAAGGAGACTAAGTAATTTTCGGATCAACGGAGAATTATCATGGCTAACAACAAGACTAACGGAAGCGAAGAGCTCGCAAAGCAGGCAGCACAGGCTTCCGCAAAGAAGCAGAGCCAGAATAATCAGAAGGGCGACAAGAAAAAGGGTGGCCTGTTCGCATACCTCAGAGGTGTCAGACAGGAGTTCCGTAAGGTCGTATGGCCTACAAGAGAGGAACTGACAACTGATACTATCGTAGTTATCGGCTGCGTTGTTTTCTTCGCGGTTGCATTCTGGCTGATCGACACAGGATTCCTTGCAGCACTCAAGGGTATTCTGGGCATCACATTATCCTAGTCCAAGGAGTATAACATATGGCAGATATGGTTAACATGGAAGACATGACAATCGCAGCAGAAACTGCCGCTGCTGAAGAGGCTGAAGAGAAGGCTGCCAGAGAAGTAAGAACTTCGGTATCGCCGCTCGAAGGAGAAGGCCTCAGAGGTGACGGAACTGCCAAGTGGTATGTTGTCCACACATATTCAGGCTATGAGAACAAGGTCAAGACCAGCATCGAGAGAATGGTCGAGTACCGCGGAATGCAGGACCTTATTCTTGAGGTCGTTATCCCGACCGAAGAGAGGATCGAGATCAAGGACGGCGTCAAGAAGGTCAAGACCCGCAAGCTCTATCCGGGATATGTCGTGATCAAGATGATCGTTAATAATGAGACCTGGTACCTCGTACGTAACACAGAGGGCGTTACAGGTTTCGTAGGACACGGATCAGACCCGATTCCGCTGACCAAGGAAGAGATCGTAAGAATGGGCATCGAGAAGCTCAAGATCGATCTGGACATCGAAGTCGGCGATACAGTACGTATCATCGGCGGAGTTTTCGAAGGCCAGCTGGGTATTGTCGAAGCTATCAACCCTGAGAAGCAGATAGTCAAGACAAGAATATCCATGTTCGGAAGAGACACACCTGCAGAGATCGAGTTCTCACAGGTAAGCAAACTCAAATAAGATCTTAAACAGATCCGCGCGACCTGTTGAGATATAAAAATGAGAAAGCGATTTCTCAGGAAAGGAGATATCAATGGCAAAGAAGATCGACGGCTATATCAAGCTTCAGATCCCTGCCGGCGGAGCTACACCTGCACCACCAGTCGGACCTGCACTCGGACAGAAGAGCGTTAACATCATGGACTTCTGCAAGCAGTTCAATGCGAAGACTCAGGATCAGCAGGGAATGATCATTCCTGTAGTTATCACAGTATACACAGACAGATCATTCACATTCGTATGCAAGACACCACCGGCTGCAGTTCTTATCAAGAAGGCAGCAGGCATCGAGCATGCATCCGGAACACCTAACAAGACTAAGGTTGCTTCCATTACTTACGCACAGGCAGAAGAGATCGCTAAGACCAAAATGCCGGATCTCAATGCAGCATCCCTCGAGGCAGCAGTAGACATGATCAAGGGAACAGCTCGCAGCATGGGAGTTACGGTAACTGAGTAATGCAGTGGGAGGCGTAATGCCGTTAGTACCACCAAGGAGGAAAAATGAAAAGATCAAAGAGATACGCAGAGCTCGCAAAGACATATGACAAGCATGAGCTCGTAGACGTACAGACTGCAGTTAAGCAGATCAAGAGCTTTGAAAATGCAAAGTTCGACGAGACAGTTGAAATGCATTTCCGTCTCGGAGTTGACGGAAGACACGCAGATCAGCAGGTAAGAGGCGCTATGGTACTTCCTCACGGAACAGGTAAGTCCAAGAAGGTTCTCGTTTTCGCTAAGGGACCTAAGGCAGAGGAAGCACAGGCAGCAGGAGCTGACTTCGTTGGCGCTGAGGACATGGCTGACAAGATCAAGAATGAGAACTGGTTCGAATTCGACGCAGTAGTTGCTACACCGGATATGATGGGTGTTGTAGGACGTCTCGGTAAGATTCTCGGACCTAAGGGACTCATGCCTAACCCGAAGTCGGGAACAGTTACAATGGACCTCACTAAGGCTCTTGAGGACATCAAGGCTGGTAAGGTTGAGTACAGACTTGACAAGGCTAACATTATTCACTGCATCATCGGCAAGAAGTCGTTCACAGAAGAGCAGCTCGTTGAGAACGCTAACGCTCTCATCCAGGCTATCGCTAAGGCTAAGCCGGCAGCAGCTAAGGGACAGTACTTCAAGAGCATCAGCATTGCAGCAACAATGAGCCCTGGTGTCAAGATCAACCCGGCAACAGTAACTCAGTAAGAAGTTACACAACTGAAACAGAATATCCACCTGAGACAGCGGGTGCTGTAAAAGGCTTAATTTCCCGCCGAGGTACAATTCATAAATTGGACCCCGCAGTCTGTCTCACAGAAAGCGGGGTATTTTGTACCTGCAAAAGACTACACTAGGCGAAGGGATATCGCCGGAAAGGAGAAACAATGTCTGAAGCAGCAAAGCAAGCTAAGCAGGTCGTTATCGACGAGATCAAGGAAAAGTTTGAAAACGCTTCTTCCGTAGTAGCAGTTGACTACCTCGGTATCACTGTAGAAGAAGCAGATGCACTGAGAGCTAACCTCCGTAAGGAAGGCGTAGGCTTCACAGTATACAAGAACACCCTTATCAAGAGAGCTATCAGCGGTACTGACTATGAGCAGTTCGGTGATGTACTCAAGGGTTCCACAGCTCTTGCATTCAGCGGTGATGATATCACAGCAGGCGCAAGAGTACTTGCAAAGGCCATCAAGGATTACAAGAAGATGGCATTCAAGGGCGGCGTAGTTGAAGGTCAGGTTTATGACAAAGCCATGGTAGAAGAGTTCGCTACGATCCCTTCAAGAGACGAGCTCATCGCAAGGTTCATGGGCAGCATCCAGAGCCCGATGACAAAGCTCGCACTTACCCTCAAAGCAATCGCAGAGAAGGAAGCTTAATAAGCAAAACATTTACTTTAAGAGCGGCATGATGCCGCAAGGTTCACAGATAATTTGAAAAAGGAGAAAAATAATGAATAAGGATCAGATCATTGAGGCTCTGAAGAGCATGACAATCCTCGAGATCAACGAGCTCGTTAAGGCTCTTGAGGAAGAGTTCGGCGTAAGCGCAGTAGCAGTAGCAGCTCCAGCAGCAGGCGGCGCAGCAGCAGCTGACGCAGCTGAGGAGAAGAGCGAATTCAACGTAATCCTGAAGGAGATCGGTCAGGAAAAGATCAAGGTTATCAAGGCTGTAAGAGAAGCTACAGGACTTGGCCTGAAGGAAGCAAAGGCTCTCGTAGACGGAGCACCTGCTGCAGTTAAGGAAAACGTTGAGGCATCCGAGGCTAACGCACTGAAGGAAGCTCTCGAGGCTGTAGGCGCTGTAGTAGAACTCCAGTAGTTCATACTTCAGAAACGAAGATTTAAACTTACAAATTGGACCATGCGATATTGGTCCGACCCACGCAATATAATGAGCCCCGGCTAACGAGGCTCATTTCGTGCGTTTACGGGGCGCCAAAAACCCCTTAAAAATGGCAAAAAGATGTTCTTTTTGAAAAACATCTTTAAGGAAAGAAGAAACTAGAGAACTTTTTAAAGGAGTGAAACATGCCACATCCAATACAGGTTGGTAGAAAAGAACGTATGACTTTCTCCAAGATCAATGAAGTTTGCGAAATGCCTAACCTCATCGATGTACAGACAAAGTCGTACAAGTGGTTTATGGAAGAGGGCCTCAGCGAGGTTCTCGAGGATGTATCGCCTATCCGTGATACAACCAATACTCTCAGCCTTGAGTTTGCTGATTATCACTTCTCGGATACTCCTAAGTATGACCAGGAAGAGTGCAAGGAAAGAGATGCTACTTATGCTACATCCCTTACAGTCAAGGTCAGACTGATCAACCGTGAGACCGGTGAGATCAAGGAGCAGGATGTTTTCATGGGAGATTTCCCTCTCATGACAGAGAAGGGTACATTCGTATACAACGGAGCTGAGAGAGCCATTGTTACACAGATGGTACGTTCTCCGGGACCTTACTTTGATGTTGCGACTGACAAGTCCAACCAGAAGCTGTTCAGCTCACAGGTGATCCCTAACAGAGGAGCATGGCTCGAGTATGAGACAGACTCCCAGGGCATCCTGTATGTAAGGGTCGACAGAACAAGAAAACAGCCGCTGACATCCTTCCTCAGAGCACTCGGAATCATCGATCCTGAGGCACTTGCACTGAGCAGCAACGAGGACATCCTCGCTATCTTCGGCGATGACGAGAGACTCCTCAAGACTCTTGAGAAGGATACAACAAGAAACAGCGCTGAGGGACTCAGAGAGCTGTACAGAAGACTGAGACCGGGAGAGCCGCCTACAGTAGAGAACGCAAGATCCATGCTGATGGCACTTCTCTTCGATGAGAGAAGATATGACCTGGCCAAGGTCGGAAGATTCAAGTATAACCGTAAGCTCGGTCTTCACGACAGACTGGTCGACACAGTAGCAGCTGAAGATGTCATCGATCCTAACACAGGCGAAGTGCTTGTTGAAAAGGGCGGCGAGATCTCAAGAAGCATGGCTATGGAGATCGAGGACGCAGGTGTTGAGGCTGTATTCGTATACAGCAAGACAGAAGGCAAGGAAGACGTTGTTACCAAGGTTATCGGAAACAACTTCGTAGATCCTGCCAAGTACGTCGACATCGACCTGACACCTTACAAGCTGTCCGAGAAGGTCTTCTATCCTGTCCTGATGGATATCATCAAAGAGGCAGACGGTGACGAGGACAAGCTGAAGGCAGGTATCGCAAACAGAAAGAAAGAGCTCAGCCCTAAGCACATCATCCTTGAGGATATCATTGCTTCGGTCAGCTACTTCCTGAACCTGAACTGCGGAATCGGTGACATCGACGACATCGACCACCTGAGCAACAGAAGACTCAAATCCGTCGGCGAACTTCTGCAGAACCAGTGCAGAATCGGTTTTGCCAGAATGGAGAAGACTATCAGAGAGAGAATGACTACTGAGAACTCAACACCTCAGCAGCTCATCAACATCAGGCCTGTAACTGCAGCTATCAAGGAGTTCTTCGGATCATCCCAGCTGTCACAGTTCATGGACCAGAACAACCCTCTTGCCGAGCTCACTCACAAGAGGAGACTGTCAGCGCTCGGACCTGGCGGACTTTCAAGAGAAAGAGCCGGCATGGAGGTCAGAGACGTACATTACTCACACTACGGAAGAATGTGCCCTATAGAGACACCTGAAGGTCCTAACATCGGACTTATCGGTTCTCTGACAACATACGGCATCATCAATGAATATGGATTTATCGAGACCCCTTACCGCAAGGTAGACAAGGAGAGAGGCATCGTAACTAACGATGTTCACTACCTCGCTGCTGCAGATGAAGATCTCATGATCGTAGCACAGGCCAATGAGCCGCTCGACGAAGAGGGACACTTCATCAACAACAAGGTAGCAGTAAGAGGAATCAAGGGTGAGATCACCATGGTATCGAAGAATGAAGTAGATTACATGGACGTTTCACCTAAGCAGGTAGTATCTGTTGCTACTGCAATGATCCCGTTCCTCGAGAACGACGACGCTAACCGTGCTCTGATGGGATCCAACATGCAGAGACAGGCAGTACCTCTGCTCGTAACCGAGGCTCCGTATGTAGGAACAGGTATCGAGTACAAGGCAGCATGCGACTCCGGCGCAGTAGTGCTGTGCAAGAGCGCAGGTACAGTTTCGTACGTAGATGCCAACAAGGTTCTCATCACAAGAGATGACAACGGCATGGTAGATGAGTACAGAATGCTCAAGTTCAAGCGTTCCAACCAGGGTACATGCATCAACCAGAGACCTATCGTAAGCTATGGCGAGCACATCGAGGCAGGAGAGGTCGTCGGAGATGGTCCTTCCACTAACCTCGGTGAGATCTCACTCGGCAAGAACCTCCTCATTGGATTCATGACATGGGAAGGCTACAACTACGAGGACGCTATCATCCTCAACGAGAGACTCCTCATGGACGACGTTCTCACATCCCTGCACATCGAGAAGCACGAGTGCGAGGCAAGAGACACCAAGCTCGGACCTGAAGAGATCACAAGAGACATTCCTAACCTTCCTGGCGAAATGCTCAAGGAGCTCGATGAGGACGGTATCGTAAGAATCGGAGCAGAAGTCAAGTCCAACGATATCCTCGTAGGAAAGCTGACTCCGAAGAGCGAGACAGACCTCACACCGGAAGCAAGGATGCTCCGTGCTATCTTCGGTGAGAAGTCCAAGGAAGTAAGAGACACATCCCTCAAGCTGCCTCACGGCGAAGAGGGTATCGTAATCGATGTCAGAGTATTCGACAAGACCAACAGCACAGAGCTGCCTCCTGGAGTAAACAAGATCGTAAGAGTCTATGTTGCTACCAAGAGAAAGATCAACGTCGGAGACAAGATGGCCGGACGTCACGGTAACAAGGGTGTTATCTCAAGGATCCTGCCGCAGGAGGACATGCCGTTCAAGGAAGACGGTGAGCCGCTGCAGGTAATGCTGAACCCTCTGGGCGTACCTTCACGTATGAACGTTGGACAGGTACTCGAGGTACATCTCGGACTTGCTGCAAAGTCCAAGGGATGGTACATCGCAACACCGGTATTCGACGGTGCAAGCGAGAAGGACGTTATCCAGATGCTCAAGGAGGAAGGCTATCCTGAAACAGGTAAGCTGAGACTCAGAGACGGACGTACAGGTGAGTATTTTGACAGCCCTGTAACAGTAGGCTACATGTACATGCTCAAGCTCCACCATCTGGTAGACGACAAGATCCACGCAAGATCGATCGGACCTTATTCCCTCGTAACTCAGCAGCCTCTCGGAGGTAAGGCTCAGTTCGGAGGACAGAGATTCGGAGAGATGGAGGTATGGGCACTCGAGGCTTACGGTGCTGCATACACACTCCAGGAGATCCTCACAGTCAAGTCCGACGATATCATCGGAAGAACGAAGACATACGAATCGATCATCAACGGCGTCAATATTCCTGAGCCTGGTATTCCTGAGTCCTTCAAGGTACTCATCAAGGAACTCCAGTCACTCGCTCTGGATATCAAGACCAAGGCCGGCGATGACAGTGAGATCAGGATCAGAGAGACTTCAGAATATGACGGAGCTCTGACACTTGACAGAATGCTCAGCGAGACCGACAGGAAAGCTGAGAAGGAAAGAAGAGAACATGAGCAGGACAGAGTCGCTGAAGAGGAAGCGGCACGCATCAATGCTGAAGAGCAGGATGATGACGCAATGAGCGATGAGGAGATCAGCGGTCTCTCAGCATTCCTCGACAGCATGGCGGCAGCTGCTGCACCGGCAGAGCCTGACATGGATCTCACAGAAGCAGTTGAAATGGAAAGCCTTGATGAGCTTAAGGACGCTGAAGCCAACGAGACTTTCGCAGAGGAAGAGTAAGAAAGGGGAGGAAATATTATGATGACAGACAACAATCAGGATCTCAGAAATATTGAGTCCCTTCAGATCAAACTCGCAAGCACAGAGGAGATGCTGAGCTGGTCACACGGTGAGGTAACCAAGCCTGAGACCATCAACTACAGATCCCTGAAGCCTGAGTTCGACGGACTCTTCTGCGAGAGAATATTCGGACCTACCAAGGACTGGGTATGCGGATGCGGTAAGTACAACAAGATCCGCTACAAGGGACTTATCTGCCCTTACTGCGGAGTAGAAGTAACCAAGGCCAAGGTCAGAAGAGAGAGAATGGGACACATCAAGCTCGTATCTCCTGTATCCCACATCTGGTACTTCAAGGGCATTCCTTCAAGAATAGGTCTCGTCCTCGACATGACACCTAAGGAACTGGAAAAGATCCTGTATTTTGCATCTTATGTAGTTACAGATCCTGGTGACACACCGTTCCAGTACAAGCAGGTAATCGAAGAGGAAGAGTACAACGAAGCACGCGAGATTTACGGCAAGAGCTTCGAAGCAGGCATGGGTGCTGAGGCAGTAAAGAAGCTGCTCCAGGACATCGATGTAGACCAGATGGCTGCCGATCTGAGAGAGCAGATGGCTACAGCTTCGGGGCAGAAGAAGATCAGACTTGTCAAGATCCTCGAGGTAATCGAGGCGTTCAAGCAGTCCGGAAACAAGCCGGAGTGGATGATCCTCGACGTTATCCCGGTAATCCCGCCTGAACTCAGACCTATGGTACAGCTCGACGGAGGCAGATTCGCAACATCCGACCTCAACGACCTGTACAGAAGAGTAATCAACAGAAACAACAGACTTAAGAAGCTGGGAGAGCTCGGCGCTCCTGATATCATCATCCGTAACGAGAAGAGAATGCTTCAGGAATCCGTTGACGCACTTATCGACAACGGCAGAAGAGGCAGACCGGTACAGGGTGCAGGCGGCCGTAAGCTCAAGTCCCTCTCAGACATGCTCAAGGGTAAGCAGGGAAGATTCCGTCAGAACCTCCTCGGTAAGAGAGTAGACTTCTCCGGACGTTCCGTAATCGTAGTAGGACCTGACCTCAAGTTCTATCAGTGCGGACTTCCTAAGACAATGGCTCTCGAGCTGTTCAAGCCTTTCATCATGAGAGAGCTGACTGAGAGAGAGATCGCTCAGAACACCAAGCAGGCAAGACTGATGGTAGAGAGAGCCGACACAGAAGTATGGGACGTTCTTGATTACGTGATCAAGGATCACCCGGTACTGCTGAACCGTGCCCCTACACTGCACAGACTCGGTATCCAGGCATTTGAGCCGGTACTGGTCGAGGGCAAAGCTATCAAGCTGCATCCGCTCGTATGTACAGCGTTCAACGCCGACTTCGACGGAGACCAGATGGCTGTTCACGTACCTCTGTCAGTAGAGGCACAGGCTGAGGCAAGATTCCTCATGCTGTCAGTAAACAACATCCTGGCACCTAAGGACGGATCGCCTATCACGATCCCGACTCAGGATATGATCCTCGGATCATACTACCTCACACATCCGGGCAGCGAAGAGAGAAACCGTCCGGCAGAGAGAGGCGACGGCAAGTGCTTTGCCGACTACGATGAGATGATCATGGCATACCAGACAGGCGTTGTTGGTATCCATGCAAGGGTCAAGGTAAGACGCTACGCATATCCGGGAGATCCGGGCAAGCTGGTAGAGTCAACTGTAGGAAGATTCATCTTCAATAAGGGACTTCCTCAGGACCTCGGATTCGTAGACAGAGAGAAGGATCCGTATTCACTCGAAGTAGACTTCCTCTGCGAGAAGAAGGCTCTCGGAAAGATCATCGCAGCATGCTTCAAGGTACACGGCAATACCGAGACAGCTCTGATGCTTGACTACATCAAGGATACAGGCTATCACTACTCGACAGTAAGTGCCGTAACGATCAGTATTTCCGACATGGAGATCCCTGAAGCCAAGGCTGAGATCGTAGGAGCTGCAGAGAAGGAAGTAGATACTTACGAAGCTCTCTACAAGCGCGGACTCATGTCCAACAAGGAGAGATACGACAAGGTCATCTCCACATGGAGAAAGGCTACAGCAGATACTGCTGATGCTCTGATGGAAAACCTCGGCAACATGAATAACCTGTACATCATGGCTAATTCCGGTGCGAGAGGTAACAAGTCACAGATCAGCCAGATCGGCGGAATGAGAGGACTTATGGCCAACGCTACAGGTCACACTGTAGAGATCCCTATCAAGTCCAACTTCCGTGAAGGACTGTCCATACTGGAGTACTTCATTTCATCAAACGGTGCCCGTAAGGGTCTGACAGATACAGCTCTGAGAACAGCTGACTCGGGTTATCTGACAAGAAGACTTGTAGATATCTCCCACAGCATCATCATCAATGAAGAGGACTGCGGTACTGATGAAGGTATCGAGATCCGTGCATTCATGGATGGCAAGGAAGAGATCGAAAAGCTCTGGCAGAGAATCGCCGGCAGATACACCATCGAGGACGTTGTTGATCCTCAGACAGGTGAAGTGATCATCGGAGCAAACGAGTACATCACGGATGACATGGCTCTCGAGATCGAGAACCGCGGAGTCAAGACCGTCAAGATCAGATCCGCAATGACATGCCGTGCAAAGAGCGGACTTTGCGCTAAGTGCTACGGCAAGAACATGGCTACAGGCAGAATGGTTCTCCCTGGCGAAGCTGTTGGTATCATCGCTGCTCAGTCGATCGGTGAGCCGGGTACACAGCTGACCATGAGAACATTCCATACCGGTGGTGTAGCCGGATCCGATATCACTCAGGGTCTTCCGAGAGTTGAGGAGCTGTTCGAGGCACGTAAGCCTAAGGGTCTCGCTGAGATCTGCGAGGGCGACGGTGTTGTAACAGCTATCGAGCCTAGAGAGGACAACAAGACTGACGTAGTCGTAAGAGAAGAAGGCGGCGAGAGGAACTATGTAATTCCGTTCGGCGCAAGGATCAACGTCGAGGTCGGTCAGGAAGTCAAGGCCGGTGATTCGATCACAAGAGGTCCGCTTGATCCTCATGACATCATGAGACTCAACGGAGTTCAGGGCGTATATGAGTATCTCCTCAGAGAAGTTCAGAGAGTATACAAGACACAGGGTGTAGACATCAACGACAAGCACGTTGAGATCATCGTAAGTCAGATGCTCTCCAAGTACAAAGTTGAGAAGCCTGGTGATACAGGTCTTCTCCCTGGCGGACAGTATTCAAGAAGAGAGCTCGAGGAAGCCAATGCCAAGGCTGAGGCTGAAGGCGGCGAACCTGCAACTGCAAACAGACAGCTGCTCGGTATCACCAAGGCTGCTCTTGCTACTTCATCGTTCCTGTCAGCTGCATCCTTCCAGGAGACCACAAGAGTACTCACAGATGCTTCCATCAAGGGTAAGACTGACAGACTTGAAGGTCTCAAGGAGAACGTCATGATCGGTAAGCTCATCCCTGCAGGTACCGGTATGAAGAGGTACAGTGAGGTCGAGGTCGACTACGGTGACAACGACTGGATGATGCACGGTGATGACCAGCCAAGGATCTACGAAGATGTTCCTGCACCTGCACCTGAAACAGCAGAGCAGGCAGAGGAGCAGAACGAAGAGCCTGAAGAAGAGCCGGTAGTTTATGGCGAAACAGTTATTCTCGAGTAAGCGAAAAATACTTCGTTTTACTAAATAAATAAGGGTAACAGTCAGCGATTGCGGTGTTATTTCACCTCAATCGCTGATTGACTCTGTTGTGCAGACAAAAATACCGCCGAAGTATTGACTTTACAATGCTTTGACAGTAAGATTATGAAGTTCGAGACTCTCTTTATGAGAGCTGGAAACTCATAACAAAAAATCTAGGAAGAAAGGAGAAAAGAATGCCTACAATTAACCAGTTAGTACGTCAGGGCAGACAGAGCACTGTCAAGAAGTCTACAGCACCTGCACTTGGTAAGAACATGAACACACTTCGCAAGACTCTTACCGACGTTAATTCCCCTCAGAAGAGAGGAGTATGCGTAGCAGTTAAGACTGTAACTCCTAAGAAGCCGAACTCAGCTCTGAGAAAGGTTGCAAGAGTACGTCTTACCAACGGAATGGAAGTTACTGCTTACATCCCTGGTATCGGACACAATCTGCAGGAGCACTCTGTTGTTCTTGTAAGAGGCGGAAGAGTTAAGGACCTCCCTGGTGTTAGATATCACATCATCAGAGGAACACTTGATGCATCCGGCGTTGCAAACCGTGGACAGGGCCGTTCAAAGTACGGTGCAAAGAGACCTAAGAAAAAGTAAGCATTTCATTGATCATACGCCGTTGGCGTAAGGAAGAAATGCTTGATCTACGGAGGCAAGCTCCTCCGATAGAATCATGCAAACTAATACTCAGTACAGGGCATTCTTTATTCTATATAGAGAGCGCCACGGGGGCCGGCCGGCGAGTAAGGCAGCTGAATCTGCTGTCTGAAGAAGATCACGGGACGGTCAACGAGTACCTATTCAATTCCAGAAGGAGGGAAGAGAAGTGCCAAGAAAAGGTAACACACCTAAGAGAGAAGTTCTTCCTGATCCTGTATATGGCAGCGTAGTAGTTGCCAAGCTGATCAACAGCATCATGCTCGACGGTAAGAAGGGCGTAGCTCAGACTATCGTTTACGATGCATTCGATACGATCAAAGAGAAGACAGGTGAGGAACCTCTCGAAGTATTTGAGAAGGCTATGAACAACATCATGCCAGTTCTCGAAGTTAAAGCTAGAAGAATCGGTGGTGCGAACTATCAGGTGCCAATCGAAGTCAGACCTGAGAGAAGACAGACTCTCGGCCTCAGATGGCTCACCAGATATACAAGAGCAAGAAGTGAGAGAAAGATGTCAGACAGACTGGCAGGAGAGCTCATGGATGCTGCCAACAACACAGGATCATCCGTAAAGAAGAAGGAAGATACTCATAAGATGGCAGAAGCTAACAAGGCGTTCGCACACTTCAGATTCTAGTCTGCGCAGGTACTGTATGCAGAAGAGAATCTTGGAAAACATGTAGAAAGGAGGAAATGATGGGAAGAGCATTTGAGCTTGAGCACACCAGAAATATTGGTATCATGGCGCATATCGATGCCGGAAAGACAACAACAACGGAGAGAATCCTCTTCTACACCGGCAGGACTCACAAACTCGGTGAGACTCATGAAGGCGCTGCTACCATGGACTGGATGGAGCAGGAGCAGGAACGCGGTATCACCATTACTTCCGCCGCTACTACTGCTCAGTGGAAACACACAAGAATAAACATCATTGACACACCGGGACACGTGGATTTTACCGTAGAGGTAGAGAGATCCCTGCGTGTACTCGACGGTGCCGTAATGGTACTTTGCGCTAAGGGAGGCGTTGAGCCTCAGAGTGAGACTGTATGGAGACAGGCTGAGAAGTACGGAGTTCCTAGAATGATATTCGTCAACAAGATGGATATCCTCGGAGCCAACTACTACAGGGTCCTGGACATGATCCACGACAGACTCAAGGCTAACGCTGTTGCTGTTCAGATCCCTATCGGATCTGAGGCAGATTTCATCGGAATCATCGACCTCATCAAGATGAAGGCTGAGATCTATCACAACGATGACCTGGGCAAAGCATTCGACGAAAAAGAAATTCCTGAGAACATGCTTGATGAAGCCAAGGCATGGAGAGAAAAGATGCTTGAGTCCGTATGCGAATGCGACGAGGAACTTATGATGATGTATCTTGAGGGAGAGGACATCCCTGAAGAGGATCTCAAGAGAGTTATCCGTCAGCAGACGATCAAGGGCAAGATGTATCCTGTTTTCTGCGGCTCGGCTTACAGAAACAAGGGTGTTCAGCTGATGCTGGACGGCGTGATCGACTATATGCCGTCACCACTCGACATTCCTGCTATCAAGGGTGTTAACCCTTATACACAGAAGGAAGAAGAGAGACCTGCATCAGACAAAGAGCCGTTCTCAGCTCTCGCATTCAAGATCATGGCAGACCCGTTCGTTGGTAAGCTTGCATTCTTCAGAGTTTACTCCGGTACTCTTCAGTCAGGCTCGCACGTATACAATGCGACCAAGGACCGCAAGGAGAGAATCGGAAGAATCCTACAGATGCACGCCAACCACAGAAACGAGATCGACATGGTTTACTCCGGAGATATCGCTGCTGCTGTCGGACTGAAGTTCACCACCACAGGTGATACTCTCTGCGACGAGAAGCATCCGATCATCCTTGAGTCCATGGAATTCCCTGATCCTGTAATCGAGATCGCTATCGAGCCTAAGACCAAGATCGGTCAGGAAAAGATGGGCCTTGCACTTGCCAAGCTGGCAGAAGAAGACCCTACATTCAGAACATACACCAACCCGGATACAGGACAGACGATCATCGCAGGTATGGGAGAACTCCATCTTGAGATCATCGTTGACAGACTCTTAAGAGAGTTCAAGGTCGAGGCTAATGTCGGTAAGCCGCAGGTTTCCTACAAGGAGACAGTCAGAGGCACAGCAGATGTCGACTGCAAGCATGCAAAGCAGTCCGGCGGAAGCGGACAGTACGCACATGTCAAGATCAGACTGTACCCGAGAGAGCCGGGCGAAGGCTTCGAGTTCAAGAACTCCATCGTCGGCGGTGCTATTCCTAAGGAATACATCCCTAAGGTACAGGAGGGTATTGAAGAAGCAATGCAGGCCGGTCCTCTTGCAGGATATAACGTAGTAGACGTCGGCGTTGAGCTGTATGACGGTTCATATCACGAAGTAGACTCTTCGGATATGGCATTCAAGATCGCCGGATCCAAGGCGTTCAAGGAAGCTGTCATGAAGGCTGACCCGGTTCTGCTCGAGCCTATATTCAAGGTTGAGGTAACAGTTCCGGATAACTATATGGGAGATGTTATCGGCGATATCAGCTCAAGAAGAGGAAGGATCGAAGGTTCAGACATCCAGAACGGAGCAGCTATTGTCAGAGGAATGGTTCCTCTGTCAGAGATGTTCGGTTATGCGACAGACCTCCGTTCAAGAACACAGGGCAGAGGTGTTTACGTCATGCAGTTCGACCACTTCGAGAAGCTGCCTGATAACCTCGCAGAAAAAATCATTAAGTAAGGTTCTCTTCTGATCATACGGCGTTGCCGTATTGGCGAGAACCTTGATCTACGGAGGCTGAGCTCCTCCGATAGAAACAATTACAATTAGATATTATATTTCACATTTTTCATTTATATTTTAGAGGAGATGTAAAATGGCAAAGCAGAAATATGAGAGAACCAAACCGCATATCAACATCGGTACAATCGGCCACGTTGACCACGGTAAGACAACTCTTACAGCAGCAATCACATCCGTACTGAACAGAAAGTATGGACTCGGCGGAGACGTAGCATTCGACCAGATCGACAAGGCTCCGGAAGAAAAGGCTAGAGGAATCACGATCTCAACAGCACACGTAGAGTATGAGACA
>OMZI01000023.1 GCA_900315485.1 uncultured Eubacteriales bacterium
ATTTTTTGCACGCGATCTTGAGGGTGGGCCCAAAGCTGGGCGGGCTTCAGGAGCGTGCTTTTCTTCTTTTAAAACTCCACATTTACTTTACACTAACCTGCAGCGCCTTATCCGGGACATAAAACACCCGGCATCTGCTGACGCCGGGTGTCTCATTTTCTTCTTAGTCGTTATGGAACATTGTTGAAATCGGCTTGTGGCAGTAGATCCTGCTGATGGTCTCAGCGAAGATGTGTCCTACCGAGAGAACGGTGAACTTGTCGAGTTTCTTCTCTTCCGGAATAGGAATGGTGTTCAGGAGGACCATCTCCTTGATCGGGCTTGCCTCGATCCTCTCGAGGGCCGGGCCGGAAAGTACAGCGTGTGTTGCGCATGCATATACGCTCTTGGCGCCGAGGTCCATGAGAGCCTGAGCAGCATTGCAGATGGTGCCTGCAGTGTCGATCAGGTCGTCGAGGATGATGCAGTTTTTGCCTTCAACATCACCGACTACGTTCATGATCTCGCTCTTGTTGGCCTCAGGTCTTCTCTTATCGATGATGGCGATAGGAACGTTGAGAGGCTTTGCCATGTTGCGGGCTCTTTTTACTGAGCCGTGGTCAGGCGAAACGATTACGAGGTCGTCGAGTTCCTTAAGTGCAAAATAGTCAGTCAGCATCGGCTGTCCGAGCATGTGGTCTACAGGGATGTCGAAGTAGCCCTGCTCCTGTGATGCGTGGAGGTCCATGGTGATTACTCTGTCGATGCCTGCAGCCGTGATCATGTTAGCTACGAGCTTGGCTGTGATCGGATCTCTCGCCTTGGCCTTGCGGTCCTGTCTGGCGTATCCGTAGTAAGGCATTACGGCTGTAACACTGTTGCAGCTCGCTCTCTTGAGAGCATCTGTCATGATGAGAAGCTCCATCAGATTGTCATTTACCGGATCGTTGGTGGACTGAACGATAAAGCAGTCTTTACCTCTTACTGATTCCCAGATGCTTACACTGATCTCGCCGTCGCTGAACTTGGTAACAGTCGACTTGCCGAGTTCAATGCCCATGTGCTCTGCGATCTCCTGCGCGAGCTCAGGGTGTGAATTACATGTGAAAAGTTTGAGGTTAGCATATTTGTCATGCGCCATGTCGTCGTCCTCCTGATGAAAGTTTGAGTGGTGAGTTGTTGCTAAAACTGTTCGATGCATGGACTTGGCGTCCCGTCTCATTTTCTCGCTCATTTGGTGATGTTCATTCTCCCTTCCGGTTACTCCTTCGCAAGCAGCATCTCTCCGACTTTGTAGACGTCCCCCGCGCCCATAGTCATCGCGATGTCATCCTTGCCCGCGAATTTGTTGATATAGCTGACAATGTCCTCAAAATCCTTTACATAATAGATCTCCCTGTCGGGATACTTGTGTTTCATCGCCGACATCAGCTTGTACGACGATATATTATAGACGTCCTTTTCTCTTGCTGCATAGATGTCCGTCAGGATCAGCACGTCCGTATCCTGGAATGCATCCACGAACTCATCAAACAGCGCCTTGGTCCTTGTGTAGGTATGCGGCTGGAAGACGAGCCACAGCTTGTTGTGCTTCACATTCTTAGCCGCCTTCAGGGTCGCCTTGATCTCAGTCGGATGGTGAGCGTAGTCATCGATCACCATTACCCCCTTGCTTGTGACTCCGTTGAAGTCAAAACGTCTGTTGGTGCCGTGGTACTCCTTGAGCGTGCGTGCGATCGTCGGAATGTCGACCTTCAGGAATGATGCCGTAACGAACGCTGCCATCGCGTTCAGAACGTTGTGTTCTCCCGGCACGGACAGCTCAAGAGAAGCGACTTTATTCCCCTTGCGGTAGATGTCAAAGCACGGGAAGCCACTCTCGTTGAACTTCATATTCTCCGCATAGAAGTCGTTGCTCTCGCTGTATCCGTACGTGATCTTGTTCCTGTGGTCTCTGAGAATGCTCTTGACGAACGGATTGTCCCCGTATGCGATGATCACACCGTCCTTAGGGATCTGTTCCACAAAAGTGCTGAAAGACTTGACTATATGTTCCATATCCTTGAAGTAATCAAGGTGATCGGAATCGATGTTAAGAATGACGCCGATGCTCGGCCTCAGCTGCAGGAAGCTGTCCATGTATTCGCAGGCTTCCGTGACAAAATATGTGTTGTTCTCGCCGATCTCAACGTTTCCGTGGATCTGCGGGAGGTTCCCTCCTACGAGTATCGTAGGCTTGTAGTTGGCATTCCTGAGTATCAGGGACGTCATTGATGTTACAGTTGTCTTGCCGTGAGTTCCGCAGATCGCCACGGAGTTCTCATAGCGGTCCATGATGGCTCCAAGTACCTGCGCTCTTGAGAAGAGCGGTATGCCGAGCTCATGTGCCCTGATAACTTCAGGGTTCTCATCAGATACTGCTGCCGAATATACTATCGCATCCACTCCCTCTACATTCTCGGGTTCGTGAGAAGTGAAGACCTTGATGCCAATGCTCTCAAGATGCCTGGTGACATCGGACGGCTTGATGTCCGTTCCGGTCACGATGTGACCGTTGTCAGCAAGGATCTCAGCAACTGCCGAGAGACCGATGCCTCCGATCCCCAGACAGTGAATCCTCTTATATTGTGTAAAATCCATATACCGGTTCCCCTTTATATATCTGCAACGCCCGCGCCTGCCCTCAGTTCAGATATGCGCAGAAAGGCGCAGACTGTAATACTCGTCACATGCATAATGATTATATTGAAATACCCCTGCTCTTTCAAGGTGAAGAAGGCCGTATTTTGTTCAAATTTGAGCACTTCTGTCAGTTTGTGTCAGTTTCGTGAAAACTGCTCTTCATCACCCGGACAGAGGTCCATGCCGGATATTACTCAGATTCGATAAGCCCTTCATTAGCCCGGATCGAAATGACCTTATTCTCCTCATCTATCTCATCGATAATGAGCACGGATGTATAATTGCTGACCTTCTTCTTTTCAGGCAGTCTCGATTCAAGAGCGACTCCGATTCCGACTGTCTCAACATCAAATTCGCCGAGAATGTCCTGGATCCCCTTGAGGCTTCCTCCGCCCCTCATAAAGTCATCTATTACTATAGCCCTGCTGCCCGGCCTGACCGCGCGCTTGGCAATAGACATCTTCTGGATGTGCTCATCCGTTCCGCTGAAATAGTTGATCGAAACAGTCGAGCCTTCGGAATATCTCGCTTCACGTCTTATGACTACGAGCGGAAGGCCCAGCATATAAGCCGTATGCGAAGCGATCCCCATTCCCTTGGTCTCAACAGTCACTACATAATCGGCTCCGAGGCTGTGGAATCTCTGAGCAAAGATCCTCGCGATCTCTGCGCAGATGTGTCCGTCGAACATGATGTCCGATGTATACAGGTACTTGCCACCGAGCATCCTCGTTGTATCTGAAAGAGCTTCGATCATTTCAGCCTGAAGTTCACGGATACGTTCGTCAGATATTCCCGGGATATAGCGGATGCCTCCGCCCACGCCCTGTATGCTCTCGATACGTCCCGAACCGTTATCCTTCAGTATTTCATTGATCAGCCTTATGTCCTCAGACAGGCTTGACTTGGCGATGTCGTACTTGTCGCAGAAGTGCCTGGATTCAAAAAGACGGCACGGATTCTGCAGCAGTTCGTCCATCAGCATGCCTACTCTCTTGTTTTTCTTCAAGGTATCACTCCTTTCCCCTCTGTCCGGTCATAATTCCGAACAATTAAGCCGTTTTCAGGTTAATGATAGCCGATTTCTATGAACATTTTACTCTCCCGTACGCGTCACGGTCAATAATAATGCAAAATGACGATTAGCTGTCTCCGGTCGCTGTATGCTTTCACATCGCTCCGGACCGGCGTCTGTAGCGTACATCCGGGAAAACTATTGCAGTTTTCTATGGAATCGCATCCCCCGGATGAAGTACAATAATCATGATTGATGAGGTATCCGGAACAGACCTTATCGATCAGAAGGAATTAGAAAAATAAACATTTTGCTTCGGAAGGAATTATCTATGGAAAAAATCTATCTGGATAACGGTGCGACTTCATTCCCTAAACCTAAAGAAGTCGCCGATGCAGTATATGAATACATGACCTGCTGCGGTGCCAACATAAACCGCGGAGGCTATCAGGAAGCATACGATCTTGAAGGCACTGTCTTCGAGACCCGCGAGATGCTCACTGATATGTTTGACGGTCCTGACTGCAAGAATGTCGTATTCACCAAGAACGTCACAGAATCTCTGAACATCGTACTCAAGGGATTCCTGAGACCGGGTGACCACATCCTCTGCTCCTCCATGGAACACAATGCAGTAATGAGACCGCTGGTGCAGCTTGAGAAACAGGGCGTGGAGTTCTCAAGAATACCGGGAACAGAGGCCGGTGAGCTGGTGCTCGATGCAGTCGAGGACATGATAAAGCCTAATACGAAAGCTATCGTCATGACTCATGCCAGCAACATATGCGGAACGGTCAACCCGCTTAAGGAAGTCGGAGAGATCTGCAGAAAGCACGGCCTTAAGTTCATCGTTGACTCCGCTCAGTCCGCAGGCATCCTGCCTGTAAGCATGAAGGAGATGAACATCGACGCTCTCTGTTTCACAGGTCACAAGTCACTCCTCGGACCGCAGGGGATCGGCGGATTCATAATAGCTGAAGACATGATCCCTCTCATCGACCCTATCCTCTCGGGAGGCACCGGATCAATAAGCCACACCGAAGAGATCCCGGATTTCATGCCTGACAGATTCGAGCCGGGCACCATGAACCTTCCGGGCATCGTAGGTCTCAATGCAGGCCTCAACTGGATCAGGAAAAAAGGCATCGATGCAGTTGCAGCACATGAGCTGGCACTCACTGAGAGATTCATAAACGGGCTTCTTCCGCTCGAGGAAGCCGGTCACATCAGGATCTGCGGTCTCAAGGAATGCTACAGAGAAAAGGACGGCGTCACAGTCCCTGTTCGCACAGGTGTCGTTTCGATCCAGACTCTCAAAGTCGACTGCGCTGATGCTGCATTCAGGCTCGACTTCGAATTCGGCATAGAGACAAGAGTCGGCCTTCACTGCGCACCTAATGCACACAAGACTCTCGGCACATTCCCGACGGGCACTATCAGATTCTCCTTCGGAAACTTCAATACCGGGGAAGACGTCGATGCAGCAATAAATGCAGTCAGGGAGATCTGCGGAGCATAGAAAGATACCCTGCACAGCACTGATAATAGAAAAGAAAAACCTGCAGTTCCAGCGCTTACGCTGACTGCAGGTATTTTTGTTGCTTTCAGGTTTTCAGACAGTCCCCTTCATGCCTGTGCAGGAACTTATGCGGTATGCTCCGCCTTCCCCTCTTTCGCTTTCTTCTTCGCGGCAATATCGTTGTTGTCCATCTCGTTTCTGTATACCACGAAGGTGTCATAGAGGTACTCAAGCGACAGGTTAAGTGCCATGTTGAGAGCTGTAACGAGATACTCATTCCAGTGCAGTGTCTCAGCGAGATAGTTGCCGAGTATCGTCGACGCCGGAGTGAATACCAGATAGAAGGCGAAAACCATCGCCATCGCTCTCGGCACATTCTTGGTCGACTGGAACGTGTAGCGTCTGTTGATCGTAAAGCACCACACGACTGAGGCCACAAGTGCTGTAAGATAGCACGGCCAGTACTTAAGGCCTGTGAACTCATTCATCAGAGTGAATACAGCGAGTTCTATTATTCCGGCCGAAGCGGATACAATTACGAATTTGAGTGTCCTGATAACTTCTTTCTTTTTCATTTTGATCTCCGGCTCAAAATTTTCTCTGGTACCTGTATTATGACTCTCTGGTCTTCACTGTTTCCTTCTGCAAGCGACTTGAACAGCACCTTGTTTGCATTGTACAGCTTTTTGAAAGTCCTGTAATACTTCTTATATGCCGCATGTTTATCCTTGTCAGGTGTATATACTTCCGCCACAGGGATGAAGTCCCTGACGCAGTCGAGATCAGGTATGAGCCCGAGTCCGACCGCTGTGACCGCGCATGCTCCGACAGAGCCTACATTCTGAGGTGAGTCCACAGTCTCGATCACTCTTCCGGTAATATCTGCAAGCATCTGACAGGATACCGGTGACAGCGCACCGCCGCCCACGAACCTTATCCTCTTTGACGACTTCAGCCTGCGGTCCTGGCATTCGAGCATCCACCTGAGATGGTAGAACACGCCCTCGAGCACAGCATGGATCATCTCTGTTTTGCCCGTATCGAGGCCGATGCCGAAAAACATCCCCTTCGCATCCGGGTCTTCAAAAGGACAGCGGTTGCCGTGCAGCCACGGTGTGAATATGACACCGCCCGACCCCGGCGGCACGTCTTTGATGACTTCCGTCATGTAGCTGTACAGGCTGGTGTTCCGCTCCTCGTAGTCTGAAGGTATGTTTTCTTTCTTTATGTACACGCCGATCTCGTCCAGAGCGAGGTGGTCTCTCACCCATTCGAGGCACTTTCCGGCGGTCTCCATTTCGGCAAAATAGTTATATTTATCCCGCTCGGCTCCTATGATGGATGCGATCATTGCAGTAACGTCGACCATCTGCTTGTCGGTGACGGTTATGACCCATCCGGAAGTACCGCTGTAAATGTGGGTGTCACCTTTGCGGACAGCACCGGCGCCTACTCCGATAAGCGATGAATCACCGCCTCCGCCGTATACAGGGATGCCCTCAGCGAGCCCGAGGTCCTGCGCTGCCTTCGCGGTGAGTCTGCCGGCCATCTCAGTGGACCTTACTATATCCGGCAGATGCTCACGTCTGACGCCGAGGATCCCGCACATCTCTTCACTCCAGCCCCTGCTTTCAGGCCTTATGTCATAGAGGAAAGTGGCAAACGCCTCGTCTTCTGTCATCGTGAAGCTGCCGGTGCACCTGAGGATCAGGTAGTCCTTGACATCGAGCCACTTGTAGACCTTCTCAAATATCTCCGGCTCATTTGCCTCGACCCACTTGTATTTCCATACCGGATCCTTGACGCTGCCTGCTACGGCACCGGTTATCTTAAGGCTCGGGATCAGCTTGGTAATATTCGCACCGGCTATCTGGATACCGTTCGCGATGCCCTTTCTGATCTCCTTTCTCGCCCTCTGATCCATGTAGCTCATAGGCCGGCGCAGAGCATTGCCCTCCCTGTCTACCAGCACGAGCCCCTGCATCTGCGAGCAGAACGAGATGCCTGAAACCATGTCAGGAGTGATTTCCGGATCTTCAAAAATTTCCCTGGTGCTCTCGGCCATACCGCGCCACCAGTCCTCGACATCCTGTTCAGCTCCGCCGCCGTCAAGAATGTACAGAGGATAGCTCCTTGATGCGTATTTAAGGAGCCTGATCTCCTTGTCCACTTCAAACAGGCATGTCTTGACACCGGTTGTTCCTATATCATATGCAAGTATGTATGATTTCACTGCTTTCACCGCCCCTGCTTTGTGTCATATACAGTGCCGGCTGCATTATCAGGCAGCCTCTTCCTTTCTCAGCCGCAACTACGGCGGCCGGTGCTATTTTGCATTCTTAAGCTTGGAGTACTTGTTCAGATATACGACCCTCTGCAGCCTTGCATCCACATAGCTGAGAGGCTTTGCGTGCCTTACATAGCATGCGGCCGCACAGTTCTTGCTGACGATCATTGCCGCAGCATCCGCATCATCCTGTGTCCTGCCTGCGCACACTGCGCCTACTCCCCTTACGAGTACCGCATTGCGCCCTATCATAGGGTTGAGTGCAGGATGCATTCCGCCCATCTGGTGCAGAGCTCCCGTCATCGGGATACTCAGGCGGCCGAGTCCGTTTTCAACAATGCCTCCGAAGCCTCTGGCATTCGATCCCGTATTGTAGCCGAGCAGAGCTCTCTGTACGGTCTTCGGGTCGTTGTCCACAACTATCATGTCAGGTCCGACTATCTGGGCAAAATCATCGATGTACGCTCCGACCCTGACGCCGGCCTGGCAGCACTCCATGATGTACTGGTCCCTGACGACCGTTACGCACGGGAATATCTCGCACTTTACCTTCTCAGTGTCGATCCACTCCCTGGTGAACATATCATGGTCAGGCACTCTCTTATCTACCAGTCTTTTGCTCAGCTCCTCGAGCTGTTCAGCCTTTTCGAAGGCGCTCTCCATGTCGCCGGCAACTATAAGAGCCCCGTGCCTTGCCATCAGGAACGTATCGATGTCAGGGTTGTCCCTGACTTTGACCTCAACATTTCTGACCAGCTTCTTCGTCCCCGGCAGAGCGTATTCTGCACAAGGAGCAAAGCTCACATCCCTGCACTCTGCTGCGAGTGCGGATGCATAATACTGGTGCGTGTGGATTATGAAGTTCACATTGTCGCGGAGTGCATATGCTGCAGCATAGACACCTTTCTCGCTGCTCGGCCTGATATCGCCTTCCCATGAGCAGTCGCTCACCTTCACGATGACAAGCTCCTCCGGCTCGAGAGTATCGTAGCCTCTTCCGCTCGGAGTGATGATGAACTCATCCACTCCTATCCTTGCGCTTATGTTGCCCCACGTGCGGGCTATGAGCTTGTTCTCAAGCAGCCTGTGACCGGCCTCGATCACGATCTGCCTTGCTTCATTTTCGTTATAGAACATATTGGTTCTCCAGTCTTATTACTTATCCAGCTTTCCGCAGTTAGCGAATACCCTGTTGAATCTCGTAAGCACATCGTCGATCATCTCTTCAGTGTATGCCGCGCTGGTATACAGCCTTGATCCTGCGAGTGTTACGAGCCCCTCTGCCATGTATGCGGCCCCGATGTGCTCCATCTCTATCTGTCTCCTGCCCGTCTCCTTCAGGATCTTAGGCAGCTGCCACGGCCTGGACCAGTCTATGGCAAAATGCATGGTTCCTACGCTGTCGAGGTGGCATACCGAGCCCTGGTTGAACGCTACGAACGGCAGGTCGTGCTTTCTGATCAGCTCCTGCAGTCCTTTTGTGAGTCTGTCTCCCATGCGGCCTGCGACCTCACATGCGTTCCTCTTCTCGATCTCGCAGATAGTAGTGTAGCCTGCGATGCATGAGAGCGGAGTCGCTGCAACGGTACCTCCGCAGAGTGCTTTCTTGACCTTCTTTCCGGATGAATCGAGACCTGCCCCGAGGTGAGCCATGCAGTCCTCGTGTCCGCCGACTCCGCCTGCTCCCGGATATCCGCCGGCGATGACCTTGCCGAATATGGTCAGGTCAGGATCGATGCCGAAATACCCCTGTGCTCCGCTGAGTCCGATACGGAATCCCGTAACGACTTCGTCGCATACGAGGAGCGCGCCGTACTCATGGGCGAGTCTCTCGCAGCCTCTTACGAATGCCTTGGTCACAGGGCGGGTGCCGCTCTCAGGTCCGATCGCTTCGATGAATACGGCAGCAGTGCCGCCGTCCAGCTTGTTTCTTCTGAGCTTGCGTTCGAGATCCTCGAGATCTCCCGGGAAGAACTCATCAGTGTGTCTGAATACATAGTTTGGAATGCCTCTCGACTGGATGCCCTTGGTTCCCGGGATCCTGATGCCGTATGCCAGCTGATCGGACCATCCGTGATATGCACCGCCCATCTTGAGGATGTTCTTGTGCCCTGTCTTAAGGCGCGCGATCCTTGCCGCCACCATGCAGGCCTCAGTACCCGATCCGAGCATCCTGAACTTATCTACGCTCGGCACGCACTCGCTGATCTTCTTAGCCAGCTTGAGCTCGTATTCGTGGAAGAGTCCCGTCGAAGGACCGCAGTCCTTCAGAAGGTCGATTACTGCATCTCTTACTACCGGGTCGTTGCTGCCGATCACGATCGGTCCGCCTGTCTGAAGCAGATCATAGTATTCATTGCCGTCTATATCATAGAGTTTTGCCCCCTCGGCCTTCCTGATTGCCAGTGGGAACGGATAGTTGAACGCGAGATTGTGCTGCACTCCTCCCGGGATGTACTGCTTGGCCTCGGCCGTCATGGCCTTGGAACCCGCGCACTTTGCCTCGAAATAGTTCTCAACATAGTTCTTAAGCGCATCTTCCTTAACACCATACACCGGGCCGTCTCTCAGCTCATCAAGCTGCTTTATCACCGATTCAGCATCCACATATTCATCGATCGCAAATCCATTGTATGCCATTTTCAATACTCCTGTGATTACTCTTTATCCCCTCGTCCGCAGAGCATCTCCGCGGAACAGTTAAATACTTTTATATTATACACCTGGTAAGAAGAATGTGACAATGGGGACAGTTCGCACTGCTATGTTTACACCAGGTACAGCTCTCATTGCCACTTTTTCCGTAAGCTTCACCACTAATGGTAACGGATTGGCGTAATCTGCTCGTTTTGCCTCCAAAAACGCCAACCGGCCCGAGCACCTGTGGCGTAGGATCGACCGTTTTGCCTTCAAAAACGCCAACCAGCCCAAGAGCCTATGGCGTAGGATCGATCGTTTTGCCTTCAAAAACGCCAACCGGCACAGGAGCCTGTGGCGTAGGATCAATCGTTTTGCTTCCAAAAACGCCAACCGGCCCGAGCACCCGTGGCGTAGGATCAATCGTTTTGCCTTCAAAAACGCCAACTGGCCCGAACACCTGTGGCGTAGGATCGACCGTTTTGCCTTCAAAAACGCCAACCAGCCCAAGAGCCTATGGCGTAGGATCGATCGTTTTGCCTTCAAAAACGCCAATTGGCCCGAGTGCCTGTATTGCAGAAGAATGGTACATTTGCTAAAGAATTGGTCTACCCTGTATCTTCTTTTCAAAAAAAAGCAAAACCCCGGCCGGAGCCGGGGCTTGATCATTCAGTATTCGTAGTGTGATCTGTATTGACCACCGTTCGCAAGTTATTCGAACGGTTCTGATGCTGATCACTCTAAGCCGGAACTAGATGAGTGTTCCCATGTGCTTGAGTGTTCTGCAGAGCTGGCTTACATAGCTCATCTCGTTGTCGTACCATGCAACTACTCTAACCTCGAAGATGTGTGTTCCGCACTGCTGAGCGAGAGTCTGTGTAGCGTCGAAGAGTGAACCATAGCTCATTCCGATAACGTCGCTGGAAACGATCTCTTCCTCAGTGTATCCATAGGACTCAGTAACTGCAGCCTTCATAGCTTCGTTGATGCCCTCTACGGAAACTGTGTCTGTCATATCCTTGAGTGTAGCGTCGAGGATTGTGATGGAGCCTGATGGAACAGGTACTCTCTGAGCGGATCCGATCAGCTTGCCTGCGAGTTCAGGGATTACCAGACCGATAGCCTTAGCAGCGCCTGTGCTGTTAGGAACGATGTTGATGGCACCGGCTCTTGCTCTTCTGAGGTCACCCTTTCTGTGTGGTCCGTCGAGGATCATCTGGTCACCAGTGTAAGCGTGGATAGTTGTCATGAATCCTGTTCTGAGCTCTCTGTAGTCAGCAAGTGCCTTAGCCATAGGAGCGAGGCAGTTTGTTGTGCAGGAAGCGCCGGAAACGATTGTATCCTCAGCTGTCAGTGTCTCGTGGTTTACGCCGTAAACGATTGTAGGGAGGTCATTGCCTGCAGGAGCAGAAATGAGAACCTTCTTAGCGCCGGCGTCGATGTGAGCCTGGCTCTTAGCCTTTGATGTATAGAAACCTGTGCACTCGAGTACTACGTCGATACCGAGTTCTCCCCAAGGGAGCTTGCTTGCATCTGCTTCAGCGTATACAGGGAAGAACTTTCCGTCTACCATGATTCCGTTCTCAGCCTCTTCAACTACAGCGTCGAATCTCTTCTGTACTGAGTCATTTCTGAGAAGGTATGCGAGCATGTGAGGGCTTGTCAGGTCGTTGATAGCAACGATCTCGATATCCTCTTCCTTGTAGAGCTTTCTGAAAGAAAGTCTTCCGATACGTCCGAATCCATTGATTGCAACTTTCATATTAATCTAATCTCCTTTCGTTATGGATCCCCGGTCCCTTCTTCTGCCTTTTCCGAACCCCAAGGCGATCCTTACTATCTTGTCTGTTATGAGCCTTCCGGCCATCATCGGGCCTGTACATTTCAGTCGTTTTTCCAAACCCTAAATCTCGGACATTCTATCACTATTTGATAATTATCTCAATCGATTTCGATATTTTTTCGTCAATATTTTGTTTTATTTCAAAACAACACCGCAAAGTATTGGTATTTTGTCACTATAAACAGGCAAAATGTTTACAGTTTCCGTCAGGTGCGGCGGGCAAAGCTCTCTGCTGCTCTCATGTTTCAGCAGCCCATCATGACCGCGAAGGCCGGAATCTCAGCCGCCTACTTTCTCCCCGACCCCGGCAGCACATACAGAATGATGCCGATAACCACAGCCAGTCCCAGAGGCTTGGCGATGTTGTCAGCCCATGTGAAAATGTATCCTGAATGCGTGATGAATGTTCCTGCGATCAGCTCGCACAGGTTCCACACAGCGATGAATGCTATAACATAAGCTGCCATTTGAGCATACCTGTTTTTGATCATAGCCCTCTCCTTTTTTAAGTTTAATCAGCGATCGTTTCTGTTTGTTACAGTGCGCTCCGAATCTCCTCTTCGGTCCGCGCAAGAATACTCATGAACTCGCGCGAGGATATCCTCAGTGCGCCGTGCTCGAATGAATCCTGCTGTACCAGCATGTCCGAGCTGACGACATATATCCTGCGGTTTTTCATCGCATTGGTCATGAGTCCGATGCGTATATCTGCAGGTTCATTCTCAGAGGTGTATATCACTCTGACTCCGAGATGGTCCTCTTCATATCCCTCGCCGCCTGTGACATTATATGCGTCGAATATTACTGCTGTCTCGGCACCTGTATATGCCGTATAGTTGCAGAGTCTCTCAAGAAGCTGATCCCTCGCTCCTCCCATGTCCTTCTTCGCAAGGTCCGTGAGGTATTCATCTGCATGGATGAGATTGTAGCCGTCTATTAGAATGACAGGTCTCTCCTCCGGTGCGGACTGAGTCTTTTTCTTCTCATGTTTCTCGCGTATCTGCTGATTGCGGAGCTCGTCAGCTGCCTTCTGCTCTTCCGTCTTCTCAGGCATTTCGTACTCAGGGCCGAATCTGTTCTCCCTTGCAGACCTGCCTGTACGCTCCTTAGCCGGTCCGTAGGTCCGCTCGAATATCATACGGAGCTCCTTCTCTGCAGCGAGCTGGCGCTTTCTGGCTTCTGAGTCAGACCTGCCGCCATGCATGGATCCGGTGTATCCGCTCCTGTCTGAGGCGTCATCTGTGTACAAACCGCCTGCCGCTCCGTATGCAGAGTCAGTGCTTCCTGTGTTTCTGTATCTTCTGAGCACGCTGCCTATATGCATGTGTTCAGGTACATCATCCCACTTTATGATATCGCTGCCTCCGTGTGACACGAATACAGAGTCTGCCGGATTGTCGATGTCTCTTTCAGGATCATATCCGGATTCCTCTATGACCCTATCAGCATCGTGGCACGGTGCGTATCCCGCAGGAGTGCATGTAAGCCTGCCTGTGCCGGATGTATATGAGATCAGAGTCTGCTGGTATCCGGCGATCTCAGATGCAGGCACACGCCCGCGTATCCTTGATGTGTCGCCTTCCTGCTCAAGAGACTCCTGAGTTCCGCCCATCTGCTGAATATCTGTCATAGCACGCCCTACAGCCTGCGACGGCAGCTCTATCTCGTACTCATTCCACGGCTCGAGCAGTGCAGCCGCGCCCGCAGCGCGGGCCTGCATCAGAGCATTCCTGACCGCCCTGTATGTCGCCTCGCGGAAGTCCCCGCCGCTTGTATGCTTGTCATGGGCTCTTCCGGCTGCAAGAGTTATCCTTACATCGGTGACAGGAGCGCCCGTCAGGACTCCTCTGTGCTCTTTTTCATCTATGTGAGTGAGTATCAGCCGCTGCCAGTTCCGTGCAAGCTCATCCTCAGGTGTTATGCTGCTTATGACTACACCGCTGCCCGGTTCGCCCGGTTCAACTATAAGGTGCACCTCGGCATAGTGCCTCAGCGGCTCGAAATGCCCGACGCCTTCGAATACATCAGTTACGGTCTCAAGGTACAGCACCTTGCCGCTCCCGAATGTAACATCGTAGCCGTATCTGTCCTTTATCATGGCGGTCAGTACTTCCAGCTGGACCTGCCCCATGAGTCTTATCTCTGTCTCACCCGTCTCCTGTATCCTGCGCACACTGAGTGACGGATCCTCCTGAGCCAGCTTCTCAAGATCCTTCATGACAAGGTACGGGTCCATTCCGGCAGGTCCGCTGACCGTGTATACCATGAAAGGCCTGATGACAGGATCCGCTGCAGGCATCTCTGCTCCGAGCGAGTCCCCCGGCATCACATCAGGCAGGCCTGTCAGTGCACATACCGTTCCGGCCTCAGCCTCATTCACGGAAGTGAACCGGCTGCCCGAATATATCCTGATCTGATTGATTTTGGTCTCGCTATCTTCCTGCTCTCTCCCCTGCACTCTATGATGTACAGTAACCGTATCTCTGGCCCTGAGTGTTCCGCCTGTTATCTTTGCGAATACAAGCCTGCTCCCGTCATCACCGGCAGCCGTCTTATATATCCTGGCACCGAACTCATCACTGTATTCAGGCATGATAGTAAACCTGCTCAGGATCTCGAGGAGATCCTCTATCCCTTCCTGCTTCAGCGCCGAGCCGAATATGCACGGAACTATCTCGCACCTTCTTACCGCATCAGCGATGCTCTCATCATCCGGAGCCCCTTCAAGCTCACCTTCGAGCACCATATCCGCAAGCTCAGGAGAATGAAGAGTGATGTCATCTATGAACTTCTCCAGCCCGGCGGCATCTGCGCCCTCAAGCACTCCGCTGAAATCCACCGGCCCGCATCCGAGTTCATCCGCAAGCTCGGCAAGGAGGTCCTCCTTCTGCCTGACAGCGATATCCATCTTATTTATGAACACGAAAACAGGGATGCCCCTGTCAAGGAGCAGCCTGTACAAAGTCCTCGTATGCGCCTGCACGCCTTCCGATCCGCTGACTACCAGAAGAGCGTAGTCTAAAACGGACAGCGCGCGCTCCATCTCCGCCGCAAAGTCGACGTGTCCCGGAGTGTCGATGAGTGTGAACTCAGTCTTCCTGTCTTCCGGGCCGGCCGTGAACAGGGCCTGCCTCGAGAAAACAGTGATCCCGCGGTTCCGCTCTATCTCGCTGTCATCGAGAAAAGCGTCGCCGTGGTCGACCCTGCCGATCTTCCGGAGCTCACCTGTTCTGTACAGGATGGCCTCAGAGAGAGTCGTTTTGCCCGCATCGACATGCGCAAGTATTCCGAGTGTTATTCTTCTTTTCGCATCCTTATATGCCATATATTATTGCGATTTATCTTTTCTCAGGAGCGCCTTAGCTTCCAGAGCAGGTCAAAGCAAAGCCTTCGGAACGGAGTGTCACCGCCGTCGTTCAGATCGATCGGGTCGGCATGTCTCATCAGGTATCCGAACCAGCCGGCTCTCATGCAGATATAGAAAACGACCGCATGGAAATATATCTCCCTGGCAAGCTTCTGCCGGGTCATGCCTTCTATCTTTCTCTCCGCCAGGATCCGGTCGGCCTCCCTGAGGCAATTCTCCTTGTCTAAGAAGCGGATCGCCGACGGAATCGAGAGCTTTTTCAGGTCTCTCTCACGCTTGCGTTTTCCGGGTATCATTCTGCTCATCTATTTCTCAGCAAGGTACTCTACGATCGTATGAGCGGCTATATTGCCCTCTCCTACGGACTTGGCTATCTGATAAGGCCTTCCGGTGCAGTCTCCTGCAGCGAAAACGCCCTTGATGTTGGTGTTCATCGCTCTGTCGACGATAATATGCGCTCCGTCAAGTTCGAGATCCTTGAGAAGAGTCGTCGGTGCGATCGAGTTTCTGAGGCAGAAAATGCCGTCAACAGCCACCTCGGTGTCGTCTGTGAGGACGACTCCGTCCGCCTTGAGACCGCCTTTGATCTTCTTCACAGGCTTTGGAAGCATCTCTATCTTGCCTGCGTTATCGCCTTCAGCTCCGCTGCCGTTTCTGCCGTACTTACCGCCGGCATATCCGGATGCTACGTACACTTTATCTGCGAGCTCAGCAAGATAGTCGACCTCATGCTCGAATCTCTCGTCACCGCAGAATACTGCGATCGTTTTTCCCTTATAGAGGAAGCCGTCGCATGTAGCGCAGTAGCTGACTCCGCGGCCGAGCATCTTCTCTTCGCCTTCAAATCCCCTGGCTGCAGCTGCTCCTGTAGCCAGGAGGATGGTCCTGGCCTGATATACGTCCGAACCGGCCGAAAGCATGAACATGTCGCCCATCGGCATGATGGCGGTGACCATCTGCTCTGTTATCTCAAGACCCATCTCTTCAGCATGTGCCTCAAACTTTCCAACGAGATCCTTCCCGGAGATGTATCCCATTCCCGGGTAGTTCGCGATCTTTTCGGACTTCTCAACCTTGGTGCTGAGGTTCTTCGCTCCCAGCCATATGAAGCTCTTGTTGTGCAGCTTGAGATTGATAGCCGCGGACAGTCCTGCAGGGCCTGTTCCGATTATTGCAACATCATAAATGTCCATTATTCTCTCCTTTTTCTGTCCTTAAAAAATACTGATACCCTTCGGTTTACACTTGTTTCCCCCTCATATGAGCGCCTTGCGGCACTGCAGAAAATTCCAGAATGATTGTATCACAAACTCCCGTGCTGCAGGCATAAAAACCTGCTCCGGATCAGGATCATTTCCTTCCGGAGCATTCTGTATCGATTCAGTACGTCATACTGCCGCTATACTGCGACCTGCTCGGTGCCTGTGACCTTGTAGTCAGTACCCTTCAGCAGGCGGGCAAAATCCGCTTCGCTCTTCTCGCTTTTGGAGAGGACTTCGGCTCTTGCGCGGCCGAGATTGACATGCGCCCATGTGTCGCCGGATGCATTGATTGCATTCTCGACTCTTGCAGCGCAGTTGGAGCACATCATGCCCTCGATACCTACGTTGTATCTGTACGGATAATGCGATTCATCCGTATCTTCTACAGGCTTGGCAAGTACGGATTCAGCACTGCCGCAGCAGCTCCGGCGGCGCTTCTTACCGCTTCCTCTGATGCAGCCACGTGACTCTCAAGCCACTTCTTCATGTCCGTAACAGCCGGCTCTACGAGTGCCTCAAACATGGCCTCCTTGCTGTCAAAGTGCCTGTAAAGCGCAGCCGCAGTAAGGCCGCACCGCTGCCCTATACGCCGCATCGATGCCTTATCGTATCCGAATTCGGAAAACTCATCCATTGCAGCGCGTATTATTATCTCGTGACTCAAAGATTTATCTCTCGGCATTGGCCCCTCCGTGCCGGCAGCAGTTATTTACAAAAGATGACAATGAGAACCGTCCCCGTTGTCATCATAGTTAGTTAAAATTAACTAACTAATAATTTAACCTCTATTCCCCAAATTGTCAACCTTCGCAGGCAAAAAAACTATTCACATTATTACGGCAAAATAATAAGGGATGGCATAACGCCATCCCCGCGGTATTATGAATGATATTCAGAGGTCACTGGCATCCCTCTGCCTACTTGCAGGCTGCGAGTACTGCCTTGACATACTTCCAGGTCCTCTGTACTGATTCGATGTCCATCCTCTCATCAGGCGTGTGTACTCCGAGGAGATTCGGTCCCAGGCATATTATGTCGAGGTCCGGCTTCTTGCCCATCAGGATACCGCCTTCAAGACCGCCGTGTGATGAGAATATCTCAGGCTCTTCGCCGTACATCTTCTTATATACGTCAACCATGATCGGTCTGAGTTCGGATTCAGGCTTGTACGGCCATGCCGGGTACTCGCTGATGAGGTCGATGTATGCTCCGGTAAAATCGCAGCACAGCTGCAGTCTGTTCATCATCTCGATGAGCTTGCTGTCGACAGAGCTCCTGCACTGGAAGCTTACTCTTACCTCGCTGTCCAGAGTCTTCACAACGCCCGGGTTCAGTGATGTCTCAACAGCACCCTCTACCGAGCGGTCCATTGTCTGAACGCCGTTAGGTGATGCATAGATGAATCCGATGACATTCCGTGTGGATTCAGCATCCATTGCATCGTATGTTCCCGCGGCACCGGTCTCTGCCATGATCTTCATGTCAGGCTCATTGCCGAAGTACTCTTCACCGACAGTCCTGCCCATCTCCTCGAAGGCCTGCGCGAATGCTGCCGCCTTGCCGCTTTCAATGATGACCTCTGCTGTGCAGTCCTTGGCGATGACGTTGGCGCCCATGCCGCCTTCGATATGCATGAGACGGATATCATAATCCTTTCCGAGTGCATACAGGATGCGGGCCATGTCCTTGTGGGCGTTGCCCCTCTGGTTCTGGATGTCGTTGCCGGAGTGGCCGCCTCGGTAATCCCTTATCTTAAGGGTCACTGAAGTTCCGCTGCACTCCGATCTTCTGAACGGGATCACGATGTCGCAGATTTTGGCACCCGCGCATCCGACTGTCAGGCGTCCCTCATCCTCGCCGTCGAGGTTCAGCATCTTGCGGCCCTTGAGAAGTGATGTGTCCAGATTGTGCACTCCGTCCATCCCGATCTCCTCATCGACAGTGAAGAGAGCTTCGATCGGCGGATGCGGTATATCATCGCTTGCGAGAACAGCCATTGCGAATGCCAGCGCAAAACCGTCGTCAGCTCCGAGTGTCGTTTCGCGCGCTCCGATGTAGTTGCCGTCCACGAAAAGGTCGAGCGGCTCAGTGTCAAAGTCATGGTCTGAATCAAGTGTCTTTGCTGCCACCATGTCCATGTGGCCCTGCATTATCACAGGTTCGCTGTCCTCATATCCCGGAGTCCCCGGCTTGTATATGATCACGTTTCCGGTCTCGTCCTGAACATAGTCAAGCCCGTGGTCCTTAGCGAACCGCACGCAAAAAGCGCTGATCTTTTCGTCCCTGTATGTTCTTCTCGGGACCATGGACAGCGCTTCGAATTGCTCAAATACTTCCTTTGGTTCGATGTTACTCAGTACACCCATGTTATTGCTCCTTACTATGCGTCAACAGATATAGTTAACAGCGGCACAATGTGCCTACAATGTAATAGTAACGCAAATGAGCTTTAACGTAAAAGGAACTAATTGGTCATATTAGCCGAGCTGCTTGTTGCACCACTCCTGCCAAGCCTTGACAGTCTTAGGTCCTCTCTCTCCGTCGACCTCAACGCCCAGGAATTTCTGCATTGCCTTGGATGTGCCAGTGCCCCAGAATCCGTCAGCCTCAGCGCCTACCTTCTTCTGGATAGCCTTGATGGTCTCTTCTCCCATGATGCCGTCTTCCTTGCATCCGAGGATGTGCTGTGTAGTAGTGATGGTCTTCTTTCCCCACTCACCGTCTACAGCCAGCTTGTATTTGGAGTCAGCTGCGGCCTTGGCCTTTGCTGCTTCTGCTGCCTTTGCTGCCTCTTCTTCCTTAGCCTTGGCTTCTGCTTCAGCCTTTGCCTTAGCTTCTGCTTCTGCCTTGAGTTTTGCCTCTGCTTCTGCAGCCTTGGCCTTTGCTGCTTCAGCTGCTTCTGCTGCAGCCTGTGCAACAGCGGATGTCTTTACATCTGCAGCCTTCGCAGTATCAGCTGCCTTAGCCTCTACTGCAGCCTTAGCTTTTACGCCGGCTTCCTTAGCCTTGGCTTCTGTCTCTTCCTTAGTCGACTTCTTGAACTTATCAAATAATCCCATTTTGCACCTCTTTCTGCCGGTCATAAGACAGTACCGGCCTCATCGTCAGTATTACGATATACACTAAAATTATAGACCGATTCCCGCAGCCTTTCAATTACAAACTTGCGGCTGATGCCGCACAAGCCCTGCGGCCGGCATGCCGGATTCCGTTCAGCGGAACGCATCAATTGTGTGTGTCCCGCCGTACTTTTTATGATAATATTATATCTGACAGATTATGAGTATTTGATCAGGAGACAATTTGATGAAAGAAGTAAGAGTTGAAATAAATGACGGCATGATCAATGTATGGCTCAGCGGTCATATCGATTCTGCCAACGCTGAAGAAGTCAAAAGCGAACTCTTCGGAAAGATCGGCGATGCTGCAGGTCCTGTCACTGTAGATGCTTCCGGACTTGAATATATATCGAGTGCGGGGCTCAGGATCCTTCTTCAGCTTCGCAAGAAGCACGCAGAACTTCACATCACGGATGTAAGCCCGGAGGTCTATGAGATTTTCGATGTAACAGGCTTTACCCAGATGATGGATGTGTCCAGAGCATATAAGAAAGTTTCGATAGACGGATGTGAGGTCATCGGCAAAGGAGCCAACGGCACCATCTACAGGATAGACAAGGATAATGTCGTAAAGGTGTATAACAATGCGGACGCTCTTGAGGATATCCAGCATGAACGTGAAGTCGCAAGGCTCGCTCTCATCCTCGGCATCCCTACCGCTATCTCATACGACATAGTCAAGGTCGGCGACAGCTACGGTTCGGTATTTGAGCTTCTGAATGCGAGATCGTTCTCCAAGATCCTTGAGACTGAGCCTGAGCGCATCGGCTGGTGTGTCAGCGAATATGTCGAACTTCTCCACAAGATCCATGATACAGAGGTTCCTGAAGGCAAGCTCCCTGACATGAAGAAAACAGCTCTCGGCTGGGCTAAGTTCATGAAGGATCACCTGCCTGAGGAGACAGGAAGCAAGCTTGTGAAACTCGTTGAGGATGTTCCTTACAGCAATCACATGATCCACGGTGACTATCACACCAAGAACGTCGAGCTCACCAATGACGAGGTGCTGCTGATCGACATGGACACCCTCGCAGTCGGAGATCCTGTATTCGAATTTGCATCGATATACAATGCGCTTATAGGGTTCTATGAGCTGAACCACGACGGCGTAGTCGAATTCCAGGGATTCAGCTACGACACATCTGTCAACTTCTGGAACAAGGTCATGGCAGCATATGCAGGAACCGACGATGCCGCAGTGATCGAAAGCCTTTCAGACAGAGCCCGCATCATCGGCTATACCCGCCTTATCAGAAGATCCATCAGAAGAGGCGGACTTGAAGATGAGCAGAGGAAGAAAGAAATCGACCACTGGACGGAAGAGCTCATCGGGCTTGTATCCCGGATCGACTGTCTGTCATACAAAGCATGATCTTAAATACCACAAAAGCCTTCAGCACGTTTCAGTTCAGTGCCGGAGGCTTTTTCATTTCCCGTATTTTCAGTACCGGAACACATCAGTGCCAGTCCTTTTCCTTCATACCTCCCTGTATGTATCCTTCAGGGATCCATTTTGACATATTGCCCGGTCTTCTCCAATTTCTGTTCTTGCGTCCGGCCGGATTTTTGCGGTATTTCTTTTTGAACTCCAGACAGAGCATTGTGAGGTCATCGAACTGAGGTGCTTTGCCGACAAACAGGTCTGTTGCGCGCTTGACGCTTCTCAGTATCTCATCCGGAGTATCATTCTTCACGGAATTCAGCACCTCGATCAGGCGGTCAGTTCCGAACAGCTCCTCATCTTCGTTCGTTGCCTCCGGCACACCGTCAGTATACAGGAACAGTTTTGAACCCGGCTCGAGCTGAAGATCGTATGATTGATACTTCATGTTCTCCATGGTTCCGAGAACAAAACCATGCTTGTCCTTGAGTATCGCGATAATCCGGCTCATTCTCCCGCTGTTCCGGTTCATTCTGCCGCTGCAGGTCTGCTGTCTGCAGAAAACAGAACGAGTCCTCCGCGCCTTATGTGCCCTGTGTCCCACAGTCTCCTGAGATCAAGCCACTCATACGAGCTGTATGTGACAGCTTTTACAAGCACGGTGCTCTGATCATCACTCACTTCATATCCGTTTATAAGGAACCAGTGCCAGTTGTAGTCAGCATATTTTCTGTCCCTGTGGTTGAGTATGAGTGTCGGAACCGGATATCCCGCATCTATCTGCCGCATGACCGCTTCCGCTGCAGCCTCGTACGGTTCAGTGCCTTCCAGAGTCGTCATCGAGACAGAATCCACTCCCCTGTCTCTCAGATATTTTGCGTATCCGTCCACGAATATCTCCGTCCTGTCGATCCCGGACATCCGCGGCCACAGGTACTTCTCCATTATGTGCGCAAAATCCACATAATCGCGTTTTGAGAGCCTGTGCACATCAAAAGGGTATATTCCTTCTATTCCGAGATTCAGCGCAAAATACAGGCTGCTGTCGCAAGCTGTCTCCGCACCGCATCCGCCGATACGCATCATAAACGAACGGAACCAGCCCTGATTGCCGCCGTATGAATTGCCTATGTAGAAATGTTCAAGCTCCCTTCTGCGCATGCGGATCCTTTCTGACTGTTATAAGCACTCCGATGAACACCAGCACGATCCCTGCTACCTGCCTCAGGCTTATCGACTCACCGAGCATCAGATATGAGAACAGCGCCACGAATACCGGCTGCGAAGCGTAGATAAGTGTCGTGTGCCCGGCAGTGCTCAGTTTCTCTGCAGTTGTCTGGAGTATGAAGCCGAGAGCTCCGCATCCGAGTGCCAGATACAGGAGCTGCCACCAGCCTGCTGAGCTTGCAGGGAGTCTCAGCCCGTCTTCAAGTATGAGAGAGAATATGAATCCGTATATTGATACGAATATGAGCTGGAATGTGCCGAGCAGCACCGGGTCGTCCTCTCTTGCATATCTCTCTGTGTACAGCATCTGGAATGAATAGAAGAATGCGCTCAGTATGCACACGCAGTCCCCTTTGTTGAGGGTGAAGTTCCCGGACAGGCACATGAGACCTACACCTGTAAGGGTTATGAAAATGCTGATGACATGAGCCCTGTCAGGCCTCACCTTCTCCTGTGCGAAGATTATGAGCGGTGTGAAGAAAGCCACAAGACTCATCATGAAGCCGGCATTGGATGCTGTAGTGTATTTGCAGCCTACTACCATGCACAGGTATGAGAGGAACAGGAACGTCCCCAGTATGAATGCATGCAGAGATGTCCTGCGGTCCAGGTTCCTGTAACGTTTTATGAAGATAATAAAACAGGCAGCGAACGCAATAAGAAATCTCAGCGCTACCATATTGAACACATCCAGCTCTGCCAGGATCTGTTTGGAGAATATGGTCATCGCGCCGAATATCATCGTCGCTGCCAGCATCATCATATCGCCTGCTAAATAGTTCGGCTTTTTCATTCCTGTTCTTTCTTTTTGCGGGTCCCCGTCCTTCCGGAAGGCTTCTCTGAAGCCTTTGCAGCTTCCGCTGCTGCCTTCGCTTCTGCTTTCAGTCTGTCCTCCCTGCGCTCGAGATACCTGTCAAACTGTATCTTGATGAGCGCTGCCGTAGGCACTGCGATGAGCATTCCGACAAAACCTCCGACCGCACCGCCGCCTATCAGTGCAGCGACTACAAGCAGCGGATGCACCATTACATTGCTGCTCAGGAGTCTCGGATTGATGATATTCCCGTCTACGAACAGAAGTATCGCGAGCACGATCGCTCCTGCGATGAGTTTTGTCCACGCTCCGGTCGGTATGCATACCAGCGCCAGAGTGAGATAGCCTATAACAGGTCCGACATACGGAATGAGATTTCCGCAGCCTGTCAGGACACCGACTACCGTGCCGTTAGGCACTCCTATTATCATCATCGCGATTGTTGTCATAACACCGATTATCGCCGCATCGATGAACTGTCCTCTGATGTATCCCGAGAAAACTCTGTCTGCATCCGCCAGGAACTGCTTCATTCCGGCAGGTGAAGAATTACCGGAGATTATCCTCAAAGCACGCATCCAGTATTTGCTGATGTTGCCGTCGTCGAGCATGAAATATATAGCAAAGATCACTCCGAACAGAAGGCCGGATGCGACATTGCTGACCCCGTTCACTATGGCGCTCGCGATCCTGCTGATGCGCTCAGCTGAAAGTCCGAACATGCTCAGATATTCTTCCAGCTTGGTGGTGAACGATGTGAAATCATGCTGCATGTATGAAATCAGGCTGCTGATATCACCCTCGCTGATCGTGCTGACGGTCCTGACGAGTGTGAATACCAGTACTCCCAGGATCCCGAATACTATGGCGAGAGCAAGTATTATGCTGATAACAACAGAACCTGTCCTCGCGATCTTTTCAAGGCCTCTGTCCCTGAAGTAGATCTCCAGCTTTTTCACTACAGGCCGCAGCAGATAGCTGATGATGCCTCCTATTATGATCGGCCTCAGCACTGCCATGAACAGTCCCCACGCCATGGACCACACGCCTCTTGTGTTATACAGGAAATACAGGATAAGCGCTGTAATTATGACGGTTATTGCTGCATATGAGCACAGCTTTATGTATTTATGGTCTAAACTTATCAGAGGTTTTTTCATTCTTTTTCCTTTCCTAGTGAAGGGATGCCCATATCACAAGGATGAGCCATGCTGCCCCTGCGATCTCACACACCCTGTTCGCCATCCGGTCTGCGTAGAACAGTCCGAGGCTCACGCCTTTCTTCGCCGGATAGAATAATCTTACCCGCTTTTTGTTTGTCATATCAAGCAGAATATGTGTAATGAATGCGATCGCAAAAGGTTTTGCACACTGCGGGAAGATGAGATACAGAAAACCGGTCTCCAGCAGCAGCGCGATAAGTGAATGTGAAAATCCCCTGTGCGCCGCCACATTGGCAAATGCCACTGTTATAACAAGTCCGGCGACGCCTGCACACCACAGATATGAGCCGCTTTCCGCTATATTCCGCCACATGCCCGCATCAGTAAGTTTGTCTGTTATGAGGGCCGCAGCGGTTATGACTGCTGCCAGCACTCTCTGCTTTGATGCATCTCTTCTTTCAGCCGGCGAGTCGCAGTCAATGTCGCATATCAAAGAACCGGCAGCCGCTCCTGCTATAACAGGTAGAGCTGCCGGCACTGTTTCCGGCATTGCCAGTGTCCATGCCGCTGCCATTCCGATTGTAAGGTGTGCCTTACCGAGCATTATGCCTCAGCAATTGCCTCGATCTCACACTTCACTCCCTTAGGGAGATCCTTGACTGCAACACAGCTTCTTGCAGGCTTTGATGTGAAGAACTCTGCATATACTGCGTTGAATGCAGCAAAGTCAGCCATGTCAGCAAGGAAGCATGTTGTCTTGATGACCTTGTCGAACCCGGAACCTGCTGCCTCCAGAAGAGCTCCTACATTCTTGCAGCTCTGTGCAGCCTGCTCTTCGATGCTGGCCGGAACCTCGCCTGTTGCAGGATCTACAGGAATCTGTCCTGATGTATATACGAATCCGTTGCTGATGTATCCCTGTGAATAAGGTCCGATTGCACCAGGTGCCTTGTCAGTTGCGATTACTTTCATTACTCTATTCCCCTTTCGTGAAGTCGTGAACAGTGTTGACTATGCAAGTCCATTATACATTAATATCAATTCTTGTCTACGGTAATAACAACGTCTCCATTGGTTTCGCCCTTTGCTTCGATCTCAAGTGCGGATGCACCTGCGTACGGCTGTTTACGCATTTTTAGAGTGTTACCACCCAGTCGCCCATAGGATCTTCGATCTCGCCGGTCTGCATTCCATAGAGAGTATCGTAGAGCTTCTGGCTCAGCTCGCCTACCTTCTCACCGTTGATCGGATATTCAGCATCCTTGTAGCTGAGAAGTCCGATAGGCGAAACAACGCAGGCTGTTCCTGTTGCCCATGCTTCTGTCAGTGTGCCGTTCTTGATGGCCTCGATGACTTCCTCGATCTCAAGACGCTTCTCTTCTGTCCTGACTCCCCACTTCTTCAGGAGCTGGAGTGCGCTGTCTCTTGTAACGCCCGGCAGGATGGAACCTGTCAGCGATGATGTGTATACGGTGTCGCCGATCTTGAAGAATGCGTTGGAAGTTCCTACTTCCTCTACATACTTGTGCTCCTTGGCGTCGAGCCAGAGAACTTCCTCGCAGCCGTGCTTCTTTGCCTCTGCGCCTGCGATCATTCCGCAGGAGTAGTTGCCGCCGCACTTTGCGAATCCTGTGCCGCCTACTGCAGCTCTGATGAACTCTTCCTCTACCCAGATGCGGCTGCCGTGGAGCTCCTTGTCGTTGCCCTCATAGTAAGCAGCTACAGGCGTCATGATGATGCAGAAGAGGTATTTCGAAGCCGGATGAACTGCCATGCTTGGCTCCGGTGAGATGATGAACGGACGGATATACAGTGATGTTCCCGGTTCTTCAGGTACCCAGTCGATGTCTGCCTTTACAGTTGCCTTGACTGCAGCGATGAAGAGATCAACATCGATCTCAGGGATGCAGAGTCTTCTGTTGGAGTTCTGCATGCGCTTTGCATTCATGTCAGGTCTGAACAGGTTGACGCCGCCCTGAGGGTTCTTGTAAGCCTTCATGCCCTCGAATGTCATCTGGGCGTAGTGCAGTGTGGTTGATGCCGGATCCAGCTGAAGCGGTGCATACGGAACGATGCGTCCGTCGTGCCAGCCCTGTCCTTCATCATAATCCATGAGGAACATGTGGTCAGTGTAGACCTTTCCGAATCCGAGCGCCTTCTGATCAGGCTTTTCCTTAGGTGTAGTTGTTCTTGTTACCGGGAATGTATAGTTCATCTTTCTTTCCTCCTTGAATGAAATGTTACTGTACCAGGTTGAATCCTTCTGCCGTCAGTGTGTTTCTGACCTGCTCGAGCTGCTCGAAGTCTCTCGTCTCTATCTCGAGTGTCAGTACGCAGCTTGTTACCGCCGTGTTAGGATCGGAATGTCCGTAGTGGACTCCGGTTACGTTGGCTCCGCATGAAGCGATGATGGTAGCTACGTCCACAAGCTGACCCGGCTTATCTTCAAGCGCGATCATGAGTGTCGCGTTTCTTCCGCTTGTCACAAGTCCTCTTGTTATTACGCGGGAGAGGATGTTCACGTCTATGTTTCCGCCGGATACCAGACATACCACGTTCTTGCCCTCTACAGGGATCTTGTCTGCCATTACCGCTGCAAGTGATACAGCTCCGGCGCCTTCAGCGATCAGCTTCTGCTTCTCTATGAGTGCGAGAATGGCAACTGCTATCTCATCCTCTGTTACTGTAACTACGCCGTCAACGTAGTCTTTGATGAGCTCGAATGTAAGGTCTCCCGGGTGCTTGACAGCGATGCCGTCTGCAAAGGTATTGACTGTGTTCAGTGTCACCTGCTCATCGTACTTGAGGCTGTCCGCCATGCTGGCAGCTTCCTTGGCCTGTACTCCGTATATTTTGATACCAGGCTTGAGACTCTTGGCCGCATAAGCGACTCCGGAGATGAGCCCGCCTCCGCCTACAGGTACAACGATGACATCAACATCCTTGAGCTGGTCAAGGATCTCAAGGCCGATGGTTCCCTGGCCTGCGATGACATCAGGATCATCGAACGGATGGATGAATGTAGCGTGCTCTTCCTCCTGCAGCCTGCATGCATACTGATATGCATCATCATAAGCGCCCTTGACGAGAGCTACTTCTGCTCCGTATGACTTTGTGGCCTGAACCTTGCTGATAGGTGCGCCGTCAGGCATGCAGATAGTGGCCTTGATGCCCATTCTCCTGGCTGCGAGTGCTACGCCCTGTGCATGGTTGCCTGCGCTGCACGCAACGATGCCGGCAGCCTTCTCTTCATCTGTGAGTTTGCTTATCTTGAAGTAAGCGCCTCTCAGCTTGAAGCTTCCTGTTACCTGCAGGTTCTCTGTCTTGAAGTAGACCTGGTTCTTTCCGCTGAAATGCGGTGAGTAGATAAGGTCTGTTTTGCGGGCAACATCCTTCAGTACGAATGCTGCCTGATATATTCTGTCGAGTGATAGCCTGTTACTCATCTCTTTTCCCTTCTTACTTCTCCTTGAGCCTTGCCGCCTCGCCTCTCAGCCATGTTATGAGCTGGCTCGCTGTACGTCCGCTCATGCCGCCGTGGCGGAGTTCCCATTTTCTTGCTATATCTGAAAGCTCCTTCTCGCCGATATCTATTCCGTTACGCCTTGTGAGCTCTCTTACTATGTTCAGATATTCGCCTGCGTTAGGCTTGGAGTAGAATATCGTTACACCGAACCTGCTCGCGAGCGAGAGCTTTTCCTCCATCGTATCCGAACGGTGGATATCTTCGTTGTATTCCATGTCCTGTCTGTCGCCCCAGGTCTCCCTGATCAGGTGTCTGCGGTTGGATGTCGCATATATCAGGACCCTGTCGGATCTCGACTCGAGAGCACCCTCCAGCATAGCCTTGAGCTCCTTGTAGTCGCTCTCGTTTTCCTCGAATGACAGATCATCCAGGAATATTATGAATCTGTAGTTTCTCTTCTTGATCTCAGACAGCACCTGTGACAGCTTGCTTCTGTCAGCCTTGGATATATCCACGATCCTCAGTCCGCGGGCAAAATAGTCGTGCATCAGTGCGTGTACGCTCGTGGACTTTCCTGTGCCGCTGTCGCCGTACAGAAGGACGTTGTTGGCGTGCACACCGCTGACGAATGCTTCCGTGTTCTCCTTCAGAGTCTTCTTCTGCTCCTCGTATCCGACGAGATCATCGAAGGTGACATCCTCTGTGTCCGTAACCGGCACGATCCTCATCGCATCCTCGCCCTCTGCTATGCGGAAGGCCTTGTACAGACCGTAGATGCCGACTCCGTACTGGGCATAATACTGAGAGATGATCTCACCGAACGCCCTGACATCACTTGCGTTGGCAAGCTTGCTGCTGAGTATGCGGATCTGCTTTCCCGTGCCGTTTTCTGTTTCCTGAGCGAAAGGCATGTGGTATTTTGCCATCATGGCAAGCAGGTCAGTGCCTGTCGCTTTGCCGAGTGCATCAAGGTCCAGGTGCATCAGCTCCCTGAATATCTCAAAGTCTCTCTCAGCGAGCTTCATCATCGTCGATGTCCTGCCGGCAGGTCTTCGCTCACAGGTAAGAGTGAATGCGTTCTCATGCATCATCATCATGTAGGCGATCCACTGCTGCCATATATTTCCGTACAGTGCAAACTCGGTAGCGAAGGACACGAGCCTTCTCGTGAGCTTCATCACCTTATCTGCAGCAGCAGGATCAGCCTGCCCCTGCGCAGCCGCACTCTTCGTCTTGCTTCCGCGTTCGGCGACAGCGCGGACTTTGCCGTATGCGTCCACCATGACCTGCTTCTGTGCCGGTGCTTCCGGTGCAGCATAACGGATCACGGCAAGAGTGTCATGCCAGTCCGTATTTATCTGTCCCTCATCACTGTAGAATAGAAATCTGAAATCAGACATTTATGCTCCTTAATTATGTCCCGTAAGCCCGGCCTATGCCATGTGCTCCAGGATCTTGTCCTTCATCTGGCTTCCTGTAAGCCATGTCTCATCCTCAGGCGCTTTGATATCCCTTGTCCTCCATCCTTCTTCAAGAACTTCGGAAACCGCATTCTCGATGTAGTCGGCCTCTTCTGAAAGGTCGAAAGAGTATCTCAGCATCATCGCTGCAGACAGGATAGTCGCTATAGGATTGGCGAGTCCTGTTCCTGCGATATCCGGAGCAGAGCCGTGTATCGGCTCATACATTCCTCTGGATGTCTCACCCAGCGATGCCGATGCAAGCAGGCCTATGGAGCCTGTTACCTGCGATGCCTCATCAGAGAGGATGTCTCCGAACATGTTGGATGTGACAATAACATCAAAGAATGAAGGATCTCTGATGATCTGCATCGCTGCATTGTCAACGTACATGTCGTCGAGCTTTACATCCGGATACTCAGTCTCGCCGAGTCTGTGAACGGTCTCTCTCCAGAGCCTCGAGGACTCAAGAACGTTGGCCTTGTCCACGCTTGTGACGTGGCCCCTGCGCTTTCTTGCTGTCTCAAAGGCTCTCCTTGCGACTCTCTCGACCTCAGCGACACTGTACTTCTCGGTATCATATGCCTCGTCGCCTGCCTCATTTCTGCCCCTGTCTCCGAAATATATGCCGCCTGTGAGCTCGCGGACTATCATCAGATCGAATCCCCTGGCCGCGATGTCCGGTCTCAGCACGCACGCATCAGCGAGTGCCGGCTGGATCTTTGCAGGTCTCAGATTTGTATAGAGTCCGAGCGCCTTTCTCAGGCCGAGAAGCGCCTTCTCAGGTCTCAGATGGTTAGGCTGGCTGTCCCATTTAGGGCCGCCGACCGCTCCGAGCATGACGCTGTCAGCTGCGAGGCATCCGTCCACGGTCTCCTGCGGAAGCGGGATACCGCACTTGTCGATCGCATTTCCTCCTGCGGCATATTCGGTAAAAACGAACTCATGGCCGAATTTTTCAGCTGTTTTCTCAAGAACTTCGACCGCATCAGCGATTATTTCAGGTCCGATACCGTCGCCCGGAACAAGTGCTATGTTGTATTTCATTTCTTTAGCCCTCAAAAGTCTGTTTGTCGGTATAAATATATCCGTAAACTATGTTATTTCCCCTGCTTTTCCTTCAGATAAGGCAGAAGTCCGCCGCTTTCAACGATCTTCTGAATGAAAGGCGGGAAAGGTTTTGCCTCAAATACCTGTCCGGTTGTCTCATCTGTGATCTTCCCGGTCTCAGTATCCACGGTCACGATGTCTCCTGCCTTGATGGCCTCGCTTGCCTCAGGGCACTCGAGGATCGGGAATCCGATGTTGATCGAGTTCCTGTAGAAGATACGGGCAAAACTCGCGGCGATAACACATGTGATGCCGCTTGCCTGTATCGCGACAGGCGCGTGCTCTCTTGATGAGCCGCATCCGAAGTTCCAGCCACCCACCATGATGTCGCCTGCCTGCACAGCGCCTGCGAAGGAGCTGTCGATGTCCTCCATGCAGTGCTTTGCAAGTTCGGACGGCTCAGGTGCGTTGAGATATCTTGCAGGGATGATTACGTCAGTGTCGACGTGATCTCCGAATTTCCATACTTTTCCTCTGATCATGTCCCTCACCTCCTAATCCTGCGCAAGATGGCATACTTCTTCTTCAATGTCTGCTGCGTCAGGAACAGCCACACATCCTGCAACTGCCGAAGCTGCAGCTACAGCAGGGCTTGCAAGGATGACTTCACTCTCAGTGTGTCCCATACGGCCTACGAAGTTCCTGTTGGTAGTTGCGACTGCTCTTTCTCCTGCAGCCATGACTCCCATGTGTCCTCCCAGGCACGGTCCGCATGTCGGTGCGGATACGGCACATCCTGCCTCTACGAAGGTCTTTACGATGCCCTCTTCGACGCACTTAAGGTAGATCTCCTGAGTAGCAGGAATGACTATGCATCTTACACCGTCAGCTACCTTCTTGCCCTTGAGTATCTCGGCAGCTGATCTCATGTCGCTCATCCTGCCGTTGGTGCATGATCCGATAACGACCTGGTCGATATGGAGGCCTGCAACCTCTTCAGCCGTCTTAGTGTTGGACGGAAGATGCGGCATGGATACTGTCGGCCTGAGCTCTGAAAGGTCGATGGTCACGACTCTCTCATATTCAGCATCTTCATCAGCTTCAAATACTGCAGGTTCTCTTTCAAATCTGCCCTTCACATATTCCATGGTCTTATCATCGACAGGGAAAATGCCGTTCTTTCCGCCTGCTTCGATCGCCATGTTGGAAATGGTGAACCTGTCATCCATGCTGAGTTCAGAAACGCCTTCGCCTGCGAACTCGAGAGACTTGTACAGAGCTCCGTCAACACCGATCTCGCCTATCAGATGCAGGATCACGTCCTTGCCTGATACGAACGGCTGCAGCCTGCCTTTCAGTTCTACCTTGATTGCAGGCGGCACCTTGAACCAGTTGAGTCCGGATGCCATTCCTGCCGCCATGTCAGTTGAGCCGACACCTGTTGAGAACGCACCGAGCGCTCCGTAGGTGCAGGTATGTGAGTCAGCTCCGATGATGCAGTCTCCCGGGCCTACAATGCCCTGCTCAGGCAGGAGCGCGTGCTCGATGCCTACTGTTCCTACATCATAGAAATGGCTTATTTTGTGCTTTCCTGCAAAATCCCTTGATATCTTGCACAGCTCTGCTGACTTTATGTCCTTGCAAGGTGTGTAGTGGTCAAGAGCTATTACGATTTTGTCCTTATCAAATACTTCCGTAAAACCGGCCTTCTCAAATACTCCGATTGCGACCGGTGTAGTGACATCGTTGCCCAGAACGATGTCGAGCCTGGCTTCGATCAGATCCCCTGCATGCACTTCAGGCAGTCCTGCATGTGCGGCAAGGATCTTCTGTGTCATTGTCATGCCCATGATTCTTTTCCCCCTCTCAGGTATCTCCTGCGGCCTGTATTACGCCTCCGCAGCCTTGCTCTGCACCTCGAGTTTGGCATCAAAGGCAGCAAGCCTGTTGAGAGCCTTGAGGTAAGCATTTACGCTGGCTTCAATGATATCCGTCGACAGACCTTTTCCGGTAAAGGTGCGGCCGTGCGCGTTTACCTTGACCGTTACGTCTCCGAGCGTGTCCTTGCCCTCTGAGATCGAATGGATGTTGAAGATGTCAAAGGTATGCTCGGACGGCTTCATTATCATGTCGATCGCATTGTATGCCGCATCTATAGGACCGTCTCCCAGAGCTACATCCTGGTACTTCTCACCATCCTTTATAAGACTTACAGTGCATGTAGCAGTCGTGAAGTTGCTTGTGGATACCTGGAACCAGTCGAGCTTATAGCCGTCTTCAGTATCGGTATATATATCACCTGTGTTGTGGGTAGCTATGGCTTCAAGGTCTGCGTCAGTGATGTTTTTCTTCTTGTCGCAGACGATCTTGAATTCTTCGAAGCAGCTGTTCAGCTCTTCCCTGGTCAGGGTGTATCCGAGCTCTTCAAGACGCTTTGCGACCGCGTGACGTCCTGAATGCTTGCCGAGAACTATGTTGTTGACATTGAGTCCTACCGACTCAGGCGTCATGATCTCGTAAGTCTTCTTGTTGGCAAGAACTCCGTGCTGGTGTATGCCTGCCTCGTGGGCAAAAGCGTTCTTTCCTACGATCGGTTTGTTGATCGGTGCAGTCTGTCCGATGATGTTGTAGACAGTCTTGCTCGCACGGTGGATCTGCGTCGCGTCGATCCCGGTGTCAGCTTTGAACTCGTCCTGTCTTGTCCTGAGAGCCATTACGACTTCCTCCATGGAAGTGTTGCCTGCTCTCTCACCGAGTCCATTGATAGTACACTCTATCTGTCTTGCACCGCCGCGGACTCCTGCCAGTGAGTTGGCAGTCGCCATTCCGAGGTCGTTATGACAGTGAACTGAGAATACCGCCTTCTCTGCACCGCGGACGTTCTCCTTCACCTCTCTGATCAGGTATTCCATCTCTTCAGGTGTTGTATATCCGACGGTATCCGGCAGATTGATGGTGGTCGCACCGCTCTCGATAGCAACAGCCGTGATCTTCTTGAGGAACTCGATGTCGCTTCTTGTCGCGTCCTCAGCTGAGAACTCGATGTTCGGGCAGAACTTTCTTGCATATGCAACCATCTGTTTTGCCTGCTCAAGTACTTCGTCCGGAGTCATCTTGAGCTTGTATTCCATGTGTATAGGAGAAGTCGCAATGAAGACATGGATCCTCGGATCCGCAGCTCCCTTGACCGCCTCCCATGCTGCGTCGATGTCCTTGACATTGCAGCGGGCCAAACTCGCAACGGTACAGTCCTTGACGTTCTCCGCGATGGTCTTTACAGACTCAAAATCCCCCGGAGATACGATGGCAAATCCCGCCTCGATAATGTCGACCTTGAGTTTCTCGAGACAGTGCGCAACCTCTATCTTTTCCTGGAGGTTCATGCTGCAGCCCGGTGACTGCTCTCCGTCTCTGAGTGTCGTATCAAAAATTTTTACCTGGTCCATAATAATCCTCTAGTCTTAATGCAGCGCCCCTGTCTGATCAGTTCTGAACAGGTGCACTGCACTGCTGAATATAAATACGTCTTACTCGAGTATCGCACCCTTGTCTGCCGAACTTACAAGCTTGGCGTATCTTGCCAGGTAGCCTGTCCTGATCTTAGGCTCCGGACATACCCATGCGGCGCGTCTTGCTGCCAGCTCCTCATCGGAGACCTTGAGCTCGATAGTCTTGTTGATTATGTCAATAGCGATCATGTCGCCCTCTTCAACAAGGCCGATATTGCCGCCGGATGCTGCCTCAGGGCTTACGTGTCCGATGGACGCACCCCTGGTGGCGCCTGAGAATCTTCCGTCTGTGATCAGTGCTACCGATTCGTCAAGGCCCATTCCTGCGATAGCAGATGTAGGATTCAGCATCTCTCTCATTCCAGGGCCGCCCTTAGGTCCTTCGTATCTGATGACTACAACGTCACCTGGATTGATGCCGCCTGCATAGATGACCTTGATAGCGTCATCTTCGGAGTCGAATACTCTTGCAGGTCCCTCATGCTGCATCATGGATTCCTTGACAGCAGCCTGCTTGACTACGCATCCGTCAGGTGCGAGATTGCCCTTGAGAACTGCTATGCCGCCTGTCTTCATGAACGGATCCTCGAACGGACGGATGATCTCAGGGTTGAGATTCTTTGCGTGCTCGATATTCTCGCCCATTGTCTTAGTCGTTACTGTCATTACTGACAGGTCGAGAAGGTCACCCTTGGTGAGCTCCTTCATAACAGCGTATACGCCGCCTGCGTCCTCGAGGTCTTCCATGAATGTGTCGCCCGCAGGTGCGAGGTGGCACAGATTAGGTGTCTTCGAGCTGATCTCGTTGGCCATGTCAAAACTGATATCGACATGCGCTTCGTGAGCGATCGCAGGAAGGTGCAGCATAGTGTTCGTAGAGCATCCGAGTGCCATATCGACTGTCTCAGCATTGTGGAATGCTGCAGCTGTCATGATGTCGCTCGGCTTGATATCCTCTTCGACAAGCTTCATTATCTGCATACCTGTGGCTTTCGCAAGGCGGATCCTTGCAGAAAGCGGCGCAGGGATGGTCCCGTTGCCCGGAAGTGCCATTCCGATAGCCTCTGTCAGGCAGTTCATCGAATTGGCTGTATACATGCCGGAGCATGATCCGCACGACGGGCAGGCCTTCTCAACGTAAGTCTGAACGTCCTCTTCATCCATCGTTCCTGCATGATAAGCGCCTACTGCCTCGAACATGTGCGAGAGGCATGTGCGGCGTCCGTCAGGAAGACGGCCTGCAAGCATCGGTCCGCCGGAGCAGAATATTGTAGGGACATTGATCCTGGCAGCAGCCATGAGAAGTCCCGGTACGTTCTTGTCGCAGTTCGGGATCATTACGAGACCGTCGAACTGATGGGCGATCGCAAGAGCCTCAGTGGAGTCAGCGATAAGGTCTCTTGTAACAAGAGAATACTTCATGCCGACATGTCCCATGGCTATGCCGTCACATACGGCGATCGCCGGTACGAGGATCGGAGTTCCGCCTGCCGCACGTACGCCCGCCTTGACCGCATCAGCGATCTTGTCGAGGTTCATGTGGCCCGGAACGATCTCGTTATATGAGCTGACAACGCCTATGATCGGGCGCTTCTGCTCTTCCTCGGTAAGACCGAGGGCGTACAGGAGACTCCTGTTCGCCGCACGGTCAACCCCTTTCTTTATCTGATCAGATTTCATTTCCTTTTCCTCTTTAGTTGGAAGCATTATCCAGATCGCTGTCATTCTTCCAGAGCATCTCATCTCTGAGCTGCTTTCCTACGATCTCCATCTGATGTCTTCCGAGCTGTGCTCTCTTGGAGTTGAAGAATGTTCTTCCGTTCTTGTTCTCAGCGATCCACTTTCCTGCGAATGTTCCGTCCTGGATGTCTGAGAGTACCTTTCTCATGTTAGCCTTGATCTCATCGTGAGGCAGTACGCGAGGTCCGCTTACGTATTCACCGAACTCAGCTGTGTCGGAGATGGAGTAGTTCATTCCTGCGATACCGGCCTTGTTGATAAGGTCGATGATCAGCTTCATCTCGTGGATACACTCGAAGTATGCGTTCTCAGGCTTGTATCCTGCCTCTACGAGTACTTCGAATCCGCACTGCATCAGGTCTACTACGCCGCCGCAAAGAACTGTCTGCTCACCGAAGAGGTCAGTCTCAGTCTCTTCGTCCATTGTTGTCTCGAGGATTCCTGCACGTGCTCCGCCGATTCCTGCGATGTATGCAAGAGCGATGTCATATGCTTTGCCGGAAGCGTCCTGCTCAACTGCTACGAGGCAAGGTACGCCCTTTCCTGCTACGTACTGGCTTCTTACAGTGTGTCCAGGTCCCTTAGGAGCTGCCATGAATACGTCAACGCCTGCAGGTGCAACGATCTGCTTATATCTGATGTTGAAGCCGTGTGCGAAAGCGATGGCGTTGCCCTCTTCAAGGTTAGGTGCGATCTCTGTCTTGTATACCTGAGCCTGAACTTCGTCGTTGATCAGGATCATGATGATGTCAGCCTTCTTGGAAGCCTCTGCTACTGTGTAAACTTCAAATCCGTCCTTCTCAGCTACAGGCCAGCTCTTGCCGCCCTTTCTGAGTCCTACGATTACATTGCATCCGGAATCACGGAGGTTCAGTGCGTGAGCGTGTCCCTGTGAACCATATCCGATGATCGCGATAGTCTTTCCGTTAAGTGCATCAAGATTACAGTCTTTCTCATAATACATTTTTACCATAGCTGAATTCCCCACTTTCTTTTGATTCATCATTAATAGTTGCAATACCTCTTTCAATCGCTACGACACCGGTGCGCGCTATCTCAAGCACCTCGAATTCGCTGAGGATGTTGAGAAGTCCGTTGAGCTTGTCAGCATCTCCGGAAATTCCGATTGTCAGTGTCTGAAGCGATACATCTATGATCTGAGCGCGGAATATGTTGGCGAGCTGCATGATGTCGTTGCGGCGGTCGCTTGATTCTGCGCGGACCTTAACTAACATGAGTTCACGGTAGATCGATGACTCTGCATTGAGCCACTTTACCGAATGGATCGGGTACAGCTTGCGCAGCTGGTTGCAGAGGAGCTCCGTATGAGGCTCATCCGCGAGGACGTCGATCGTGATACGGGTTATGCCCGGGTTCTCCGTCGGTCCTGCCGCGAAAGCTTCGATGTTGTATCCCTTGCGGGAGAAAAGTCTGGCTATCTGAGACAGTACTCCCGGCTCGTTATCTACGAGGAGAGCAAGAGTCTGTCTTTTTACTTCGGTTTTTTCCATATCTTCCTCCCTCCTATATCTTCATAAAATCTGTGATGTGGCTGCCGCCTCCGACCATCGGACGGACCATCTCGTCTATGTCGAGCACACAGTCTATGACGCAGCCCTTTCCGCATTCCATGGCCTCATTGATGGCAGCTTCGAGGTCCTTCTGATTGTTGACTCTCCAGCCCCTTAGACCGTATGCCTCTGCGAGCTTCACAAAGTCCGGTCCGCGGTCTGTGAGTGTCGTCTCAGAGAAGTTCTTATTATATATGAGATTCTGCCACTGACGGACCATTCCGAGCGTCTTGTTGTCGAAAACGAATGTGATGACCGGAATGTCGTAATACTGCTCAGTGCAGAGCTCGTTGCAGTTCATCCGGAAGCTTCCGTCGCCGGCAACATGTATGACTGTCTTGTCAGGGTTGCCGACCTTGGCTCCGATAGCAGCTCCGAGTCCGAATCCCATAGTGCCGAATCCGCCCGATGTGATCAGCTGTCCCGGGTAATCGAAGTGGAAATGCTGTATAGCCCACATCTGATGCTGTCCGACGTCAGTCGCTACGATCGTATCCTGAGGAACCAGTCTTGCGATCGTGTCGCAGACCTGCTTAGGTGTGAGAGTGTCGCCGCCCTCTTCATATACAGTCTCTGTAGGATACGAGAATACGAATTTCTTCCACTCAGCATGTTCCTGCTGGGTAAGTCTCTCATTCAGCATCCTGAGGACTTCCTTCGCATCACCGATAATGTGGTGATCCGTCATGACGTTCTTGTTGATCTCGGATCTGTCGATATCTATGTGTACGATTTTCGCCTGCTTTGCAAAGGACGAAGGATCAAGAGCAACACGGTCAGAGAACCTGCATCCGACAGCTATGAGAAGGTCGCAGTTGTCGCATGCTATGTTCGATGCCTGTGAGCCGTGCATTCCGATCATGCCTGTAGTATGAGGATTGCGGCCCTGCATTCCGCCGCCGCCCATGACTGTGATGGCAGTCGGAGCATCAACGAGGTTGCAGAATGTATTGAACTCCTCGTGAGCCCTCGCTCTTACAACTCCGCCTCCGCAGATGAGCATAGGCTTTTCAGCCTCACCAATCATCTCTACCAGCTTGTCGATGTCCTCTTCATCGATCGAAGGGATCTTGAAGTCCGCCATGTCCCTCTCATACAGGGTCTGCAGAACTCCGGTCTTCTTGTGCTCTGAGCGCGGGATGAATTCGTACTCAGCTTCCTCAGCAGTAACGTTCTTGAGGATATCTATGAATACAGGTCCCGGACGTCCGCTCCTCGCGATGGCAAAAGCCTTTCTCACCGTATCTGCGAGCTTGTTCACGTCAGTTATCTGGAAGTTGCTCTTGGTTATAGGGAGCATGATCCCTGTGCTGTCGACCTCCTGGAAGGAGTCCTTGCCGATGAGGTTCTCCGCTACATTGCATGAGATGAACACCACCGGGGATGAATCCATGTAGGCAGTCGCAACACCGGTCGTAAGGTTGGTAGCTCCCGGTCCCGAAGTCGAGAATGCGACTCCGACCTTGCCCGTGCTCCTCGCATAACCGTCTGCCGCGTGCGAAGCGCCCTGCTCGTGTGCTGTCAGATAATGTCTGATCTTGCCCCTGTACTTGACAAGAGCATCATAGACATTGAGTATGGTGCCGCCCGGATAGCCGAATATTACCTCGACATCCTGTTCGAGCAGGCATTCCATCAGAATATCTGCGCCGGTCAATCTCAAAATACTTTCCTCCTTATCTATAAAGAAAACCCTACAATCACCTGAAGTTGATCGTAGGGTCTGCATTTACTGTCTTATCTGCCTGCATGCGGCCGTCCAGTCATGTGCATATCATGATTCAACTCAAGGCTACCTATTCATTACAGCCCCTAAGGATGCTAAGGCCGAGAATAAGCTCGATGATAATCATGATAATGCTTAAGATTGAACTGAATGCCATTCAGGTCTCCTCTTAAAAGTCCTAAAACCGTTGAAAAACTAACATTTTCAGAACATCGCCGGTTCTTCTCTCCGACGTGCTTAATGTATGTTATCACTCATATATACGATTGTCAAGTTTAACAAATTATAATCCTTAATTTAGTGCAATTTTACATTTATTCCACAATGATTTCAGTCACATGTGAGGAAAAATGTCTGAAGTGCAAAGCCGCGGTCACTCTCCCGGTCTCCCGGCTCCTGCGTAAAGCGAGTACGGGAGACCGTACCCCTCATCAGTTACAGGAACTGCATAGATCTCGCAGTTACCGACATATTTTGACCAGTAGCTGCCGTCCGATCCGGGTGTCAGATACTCAAGAAAGCCTTTCATAGCTATGGCGTGAGTGGATATCACGACGCTGCCCTGTCTTGCTTCTTCGATGATCTCATCAGCGAATTCCCCGGTCCTTGCAACTACAGATGACAGCTGCTCCATGCCCTCAGGTGCAGGCGTTCCGGCAAAATCCATGAAAAACGCTATCACTTCAGGTGCAGGCGATGTGAGATCCATGCCCTCATACGGGCCGTAATCCATCTCTATGAGACGCTCATCGGTCATTACATCATCTGTGCCGCATGCAAGCTTCGCTGTCTCCACAGCTCTGATGAGAGGACTTGAATATACCCTGTCGGCCTTTATGCCCTGCTCCCTGAGAGCTGCGCCCGCATCGAGAGACTGCTGCCGTCCCTCTTCATTAAGAGGCAGATCGCTTCTTCCCTGCAGCACCTTCTGCTTGTTCTTCGCCGTCTGTCCGTGTCTGATTATATACAGCATATTTATTCCTCATCAAACTCAACTGCGATCTCAACTCCGTTCACTGTAACGGTCTCGCCTACCGGCACGAGGATGTACGTCACCCCGTCGATCGTCTTAGTCTTGAGTCTGAGTGCATTGTCCGCCTCGGTCACGATCCTGGTCTCAGGTGTCTTTACCTCGAATTTCTTCTTCTGGATTATGTTGTTGATGTTGAAGTCCGACGCTCCGTCGAACCTCTCCTCTACAGTCTTTCTGAATTCTCCTATGCCTTCCTCGCTGACCCCTCTGTCCGCAAGGAGGTCCTCAACATCCTCAAGAGCGATCACAGGCACAGTTACCGTTTCATCATCCTTGCTCTCTTCTGCTATCACAGACATCCTTGCCTGAAGAGCAGTGACGAGGTCGAGGCTGCATTCCTTTCCGAGCGCATCGGCCAGTGATGTGTTGAAGGCCTCCTTCTGTACATCGGCTGCCATCGGGAGCTGCTCCGATGCAAACAGAGCCTCTATAAGCTCGTCATGGATATCCGAGCTGCTCTTTGAGTAGTATGAGACCCTGTATATGTCTGCACCGCCGTCATCGAGCACCGGGAACATGAATCCGAGCGCAGGAGCCGCAAGCAGCGTTCCTGTCGATATGCCTCTGAACTCCTGCTCCTCGGCGTCGTACTGAAGCGCCGCCTTGGAGCTCTTGACAGGACAGATCGCGCATATAAAATACGTGAACTGTTCCACGGATTCCTCCGACCACTCTTCTCCCCTGACGTCCTTCGTCTTAAGGTCGTATGTATCCGATGCGAGCAGTATCACGTAGCTGTCTCCGTCATTATGGAAACTCTCTTTTATCCTCTGATACAGAAGCTCCCTCATATTAGGATCTTTGAGGGAGGCATCTTTCAGAGCCATGAGCAGCCTGTGCTCATCACTTTTATCTACCTGGTCCGGAGTGAACTCTATGTCTATGAGATTTCTCTCCTGTGTTCCCGACAGCACCTTCTTGAGTGTTGCCGCATACATCTCCTTTTCTTCCGTATCCATCCCGAGCACCGGGATCTCCATCTCAGCGACAGTATCTCCGGCGCCGTTCACATAGCAGCCGTAAATGCTGCTGAAATTCTCAAGTGTTGAATCTATCCTTTTTCTTATTCTTCTAATATCTTCAGGTGTCAAAATTTATTATTCCTTTTCTGTAGTATTGTCTGGTCCTCTGTACTCGATGCACATCATAGTCATATCGTCGAACTGATCATTTTCCTTCACAAACCCGGCAACGCTCTGATTGACCTTGTCCATCGTTTTCTCTACGCTGTCGCCGGATGCATGCATAAGGCATTCAAGGAGCCTGTCTTCTCCGAACAGCTCGTGTCTGCTGTTTTCAGCTTCCGTTATACCATCAGTGTACAGAAGGATCTTGTCGCCCCTGTTCATCTCAATGACGTTCTCGGTATACGGCATGTCCTCCATAGCTGCCAGAACGACCCCGCTCCTTGTTCTCACAAACGAAGGCATGTCTGTTATCAGCACCGGATGGTTATGGCCTGCATTGACATATCTCAGTTTTCCTGTGTCGAGATTGATGATCCCGATCCATGCAGTTACGAACATTTCAGCTTCGTTGTTCCTGCACAGGCTGTTATTGGCAGCAAACACCGCCTTTGCAAGATCATGATAATCCCTGACGCAGCTCTGTATCGTCTGTTTTGCATTAGCCATGAACAGCGCTGCAGGTATTCCCTTGCCGGATACATCCGCAATTACCAGTGCCAGATGCTTATCGTCAGTGAAGAAGAAGTCATAGAAATCGCCGCCGACTTCCTTCGCTGCTGTCATCGAAGCTCTGAGATCCAGTTCTTCGCATCCGGGATTCCGGTCTGTTACGGTTGGCAGAAGTGAGTGCTGTATGACAGTAGCTGCCTGCAGCTCCGATCTGAGCCGGCTCCTCTCCTCAGCAAGGCTCTTCTGATTCCATATATATTTAATCAGGAAGATGAGCATCATGAATCCGGTCGCATTTATAAAGACGAACGGAAGCGCGATCTGTCTGCATATCTCCTCGGCAGTCTCCTGCGGTTTCACCATCAGCATTACGATTATGAGGTGCGTTCCCTCCATCAGTACGCCGACTGTGAAAGCCCATATAGGAGTAAATATCTTGCCCTGCAGGTCACGGGAAAGCCATCCGCAGATGATTCCGATCAGACCGGTCGCGACCACGCAGGCCTCAGCTGTGATCCCGCCCATGGTGTATCTGTGTATTCCTGCTACCAGTCCGGCTGTGATGCCTGCGATAGGCCCCGCAAGAAATCCCGCCAGCATCGGGCCGATGTCTCTTATAGTGACTATGGCGCCGTTTACATCTATTCCGGACAGGTTTCCGTATATGCCAAAGACGCCGCCGGCCAGGCCTATCATAAAGGCATGTAACCGCTGGCTTTTGGTGGTCGCAATATTGCTCAACAGATCACTTCCTCCTATCACACCGGCTATGACCAGGAATACTGATAGTGAGCTTATCAGTCTGACGAAGACTGTTCCCATTGCAGAAATCATTTCTCTTTTCCCCCTGATAAACTATACCGTCATGGCGTAAATCATTGGGATAATAACGCACAGCACCCATCCGGCAACAAGCAATGAGGTATTCAAACCGTTGGTTTCTCCTTACATATTGATATAATGCAATCTGCCGTCTTCACCCCATCTGACGGACAGATCACAGTGAACGTTTTGCGAAGGATCCGGATGATCCTTCCACAGGTCGTACAGCTTCGGCAGGAATACAGGCCACTGGCTGGCCTCGTAGTCCTCGTGATCTGTTGCATAATTAGGAACCAGTTTTGCATCCGGGTCCTTTTTAAGAATATCGATTATGAATCCCGGAGGCATCGAAGCCCTGGTATTCGTAACCGTAGCTGTTATATGTACTATTCCGCCAGGTACATCCTCCCACTCGTGAACGGTTGAGTCCACGAGTTCTCCGGCGTCGTTGAAGACGCCCTCACAGATGACGTGTCCAAGCGCTGTCGTGAACGGATAGAAGTCAGTCAGATGCAGCCTGTGTATCTCGACTCCTTCTCCTCCGAATACAGGAAGTGCAGGGTCGGTCGTCTCAGCTATGATATGGATCGAATCCTCGAATCCGTACTCATGAGGAGTCTTAAGCCAGTTGAATCTCTTGTGAGATCCCGGAGCCCACAGGTAGTATCCCTTCTCCATGTTGGCCCAGAACCAGTCAAGCATCTCTGAGGTCAGGCCCGGCAGAAAGTGATGCCTCTGCGAAGGCAGAGCGTAGCCCTTATCTAAGGCTTCCTGAGTCAGCTCCAGCGGAGCCAGCGGCGGCTCCGGCTTTGCCGGCTTTTCAAACGGTACGAAAGGTACCCCTTCATTTTCCTGAAACGGGATATGAGTCTGTCCCGCGCTTGCTACATATAACGTCTTGTCTGTCATTTTCCCCTCTTCTGATCCGGTTTCATACCAGTCGTTAACTTTTATTTAAACATAACGGACAGCATCGTGCATTATTCCGCGATCACAACGCCGTCGAGTATCTCATGGAACACAGCAAGGCTTTCATCCCTGCGCGCCTGCCTGCCGTAAAAATGGAAGTAGAAAAGATTCTCTTCGCTCTTGACTACCAGCGATTCACCGGTCATGTGGATGCCCTGGACGATATAGTTGTAGTCGAGTCCTCTTGCCACCTGCCCGTCGATCTCACGCTTGACATCATCGAGCCATACATAGTTGAACTGCTTCATGCTTTTGCTTATATGCTTTGCCATGCTCCCTGCGGTCTCACGGGTACCGAGGAGCCATGCAGACAGCGCGTTGACCTTCGTCCACGCGACGGAAATGACTATGTGCCTCTCTGAATCTGAAATGCACAGCCCTTTGCCGCCGGCGATAAGGTTCATCTTCTGCAGTTCTTCTTCAGTCAGCTGGCGGAAGCCTTCCGGACAGTCCATATACAGCTTGTTATCTATTGAAATTCTCATATCAATGCCCCCCTATTGATTATCTCCGTTTGCTATTTCAAATACGGTCCACCACATGGCAAGCGTTTCTTCGCTGTCAATGCTGCCTGTGTATTCCGCATCTCCCAGGTACCATTTTCGTGCCTGATTGTCATATACGATCTTTCCGTCTGTACCGGCAGATCCGAAGTGCACATTATAAATACTCTTAGCAATGCGGCCGTCATCGCCGGCTTCATATTCCACGCTCTTAAGCACAGGATCCATCGACCAGAACTCATTGGCAAGCCCTGCAAGTGTGGAAAGAGAATACATGATCGCGTCGTGCTCCTTACCCTCCATCTGTGCTTCACTAATGAGCATGCATGCGGTCAGGTCCCTGAAGAACTCCTTAGGGAAGGTACGGCCTTCTTCAAGCGCTTTCTGCGCCTCATCTGTCATCTCCCCGAAAGTGCACCTGAAAGTCGGGAGCACAGTGCTGTCCGTAATGCCTCCCGGTACCGGTGTGATCTCTATCTTATTATTGACCTGCTTCAGTTCAGCATAAACACCCGGCTCTGCAGCAGGTGTTTCCTCTGTTTCTTCTGTATCCTCAGTAACAGTCTCTTCAGCTTCATTAGTCTCTGCATCGCCTGCCATGGCAGCATTATCAGCTCCCGAGCATCCTGCTGTCACAAGAGCAATGCATATAAGAAGTACTATAAGCCCTGCAAGGCCCTTTCCTTTCAGTATTTCTGTCATCTCAGACCCCCTGTCCTTCTGATCCTGTCACACTTCCACGTAGACAGTCAGTGCAACTAACGCAATAGTGATCTCCGTCTTTGGCTTGCCGTTCAGCGCAATGCCTTCAGGATTTGCTCCTCCCTGATGCACCTCAGCCTCAACATTCCACCACTCAAGGTAGTCTGTTACTACAGACGGATCCACCTCTTCCGGATGCGGAGCATAAATATCTGCCTTGATGAATGCCTGCGTCTTGCGGTCTGTGATCTCAAAAATCTCAGATATGCCCGCCATGCAGCAGTGATGGACCGCATCCTTGGTCGCCTTAAGCACAGCGTTGTTCTGATCTCCGCCGTGCATATCCACACCCTGTCCGAATTCAATTATAAGTCTCTTCAATGCCATATTAAGTCCCTTGCCTCTCTTATGCTCTCAGCCTGATCGTGACCGTATGTCTGTGTTGATTCAGATTCATGTCTCAATTCTACCTGATTGCTAGCTTTTTATTATTATAATACTATCCCTAAATGATTTTTCATATAGATACCACATGCCCATCGGCATTCCCGAATAATTCATTTTGCCTCCTTAGCAGCCGTCAATCCCGAACACTTCATCAAACAGGATCGAAATGGATCCTTCGCTGCAAAATTCTCTGACGGAATAACCGAGATTCGGAGCTTTGTACGAATCGTCTGCTCCGGCGTCTTTTAATGCCTGCAACACACCTCTGATATCTTCGTGCAATTCCTCTGTAAAGATCCGGTCTTTCCCTTCACGATGTTCCACATAATTGTATGATGGCAATATCTGCTTTGCCTGCAGCGCAAAACGGTTTAATCCTGAATTGCCATATGAATCAAGCGCTTTAACATCTGCGCCCATATCCAACATCCTTTTCAGGACATCGAGAGCGTCAGCCGCTTTCTCCTTTGTTGAGAAAACCTTGAAGCCCATATGTTTATCATCTATATTCCACCTGCATGACATCACAGCACAGTTGATCGCATCATGAAGCACCGGTGTTCTCCATTCGTTGCAGCAGGTCTCATCCTCGATAAAGTTCACATCCGCACCCATATCCAGTAAATGGTTGGCAATTGCGGTATTTCCCGTTTTGAGCGCAACCTGCAAAGGCGACTGCCCGTCATCCTTCTTAGGCGGCTGCTTTGCAACACAATTTACCAGTTCAGGTTTCTTTTCAATGATTTGCCTTACCATTTCAAAGTCAGATGTTCTTATAGCAGTAAACAGTTTCTTCATGCCGCTTCACCTTCCTGAATTATTATTCTCTTCCAACCAATCTGTCGTCTTAGTCAAACGGGAATCTACAGTGCTAATTCCATCAGCCAGCAATCTACTTTTTCTCCCTCAAACATCTCATGTTTTGGAAGTGATTTAATGATTTTAAACCCG
>OMZI01000022.1 GCA_900315485.1 uncultured Eubacteriales bacterium
GTCTATTGGTTTAACCTTCGATGCGCACCCGCATAGCGGGTGGTTTATTTGTCTCGGACTCTTCGAGCCCTCGACGGGGCTCATAGCCCCACAATAAAAGGCGGCCCGGCAGTTACCTGCCGGGCCTTCGTCCTATGCTGTCCTTCTTGCATATACCTTCTTATCATTCTTCGATTCTCACAATCTCAACCGCCTCCCTGAGAAGCAGGTTTATGATCTCATTGCGCGAACGGTTGGTTTTGGCAGAGATGCTGTCGATCTGCTCCAGCAGCTCTTCTCGGATCCTTACCGAAATGATCTTATGTCCCTGATCTCCCTTTTCCTTGCGCTTTGTGCTGATAGTAATCTGTTTCTCCATATGTCACTCCTGTTATGCATAAGTCCGGTGTTACGTTATATACCCCCCATTACTGAATCAACAACAGTATTGCTTCATGCAAGTATTTTAGCTATTTATATATCATTTTAAAATATTAAAATCCCGATATTTAAACATACTATATATTGCAAATATATGAACTGAATATATAGGATGCATGTTAGTCTTTATTTAATACTTAAAAGCTTCCTGTCGCAGATATTGCAGCTGCCTGTCGCAGATAATGCAGAATCAATTCCATTTTTAGCCTGTATCCGCTATTATTAGACTATAGGTTGTTCTCTTAGTATTGATATGTTGATGTATTGATGTATATGGAGGAGCAAGATGAAGAATAGGATACGTACATTTGCTGTGCTGGTCCTGTCCGCCCTGATGGTGATGACATTCATGACAGGATGCAGCAGCAAGCCGACTGCAGATGATGCCAAAGCATATGTACAGGCCACCATGGACCTCATGTGCACCGGCGATTATGATCATTCAGTCAAGCTGGCTGATATCGAGGAGGGCAACGAGACTGCTGTCCGCGATGAGATGATCGACGAAGTTATTACTGAGCTTACCGGTTCGATGGGCCTTGACGAGGAGGCTGCCAATGCTTCAAGGATGTCATGCTCAAGGCTCTCAGCCTGGCAAAATACGAGGTCGTTGACGCCGTCCCTACTGAAGGCGAAGAAGGCGGCTTCGATGTAACCGTTTCTGTTGAGCCACTCAAGATGTTCGACGGCGCGACTGCTGCCTTCCAGGAGCAGATGCCTGATATCACCGGCCACAGCATGGCTGAACTCCAGGCTATGAGCGAGACCGAACTCAACAATGTTATTTACAAAGCACTGTTCGGTTTCATCAGTGACCGCCTCGACAGCCCAACTTATGCAGACCCTGTAGAAGTCTCCGTTCACTACGGTCTTCTCGATGAAGAACAGAAGATGTACGGCTGCAGTGAGGCCGAAGGCGAGAAGCTGATCACTCTTGAAGGAATGTAGGCCTTCCCCGGAAGACACCGCTCGGCAGCCGCAGCTCACATTAAACTAGCATGAAAAAAATCCCTCTGACAGTAGTGCAGTACGCTGTACTGCCCCGGTCAGAGGGAGTCTTTTTCTTTTGTTTTTTATCTTTTGTCTGTACTAAGTCTTGCTGCCTGAATTGCTGATCACCGGGTGCGCCTTAATATAGCCTCAGCTATCTCAATATCCTGCGGAAATGTGATCTTGATATTCCAGCTCTCACCTTTGACGATCTCTACAGGTTCACCTTTCATGACATATATCCTGGCTGCATCCGTGAGGACTTCCTTCTCTTCTTCAGTCAGTCTCAGGTACAGATCGCGGAGTTTCTTCGCTCTGAAGGTCTGCGGGGTCTGCACCATCCACAGTCTTGATCTGTCAGGAACCGTTGCCACGTGCTTGCCGTCTTCAGTCTCGATGATCGTATCTGTTGCAGGGAACGCCGTCTCACATGCACCGGTCTCCCTTGCGGCTGCAATGTTCTCTCTTATCATCCGCTCTGTTACGAACGGTCTCACTGCATCATGCGTTACGATGACCGTCTCATCGTCCAGGTTGCCATCCGCCTCGATGACCGATATCGCATTCATCAAGGTCTCGTTCCTTGTCGGACCGCCTGCTGCCACTGTGATCCGGGCGCTTTCTCCTGAGTCTTTACCTGCGCAGTCAGGCATCTCTTTCCCGGGCCCGGATGACGGACCGCCAAAATACTGCACCAGGAGATTTCGTGTATAGTCGCACCACTCTGCAGGAGTCACGACGATAACTCTGTCGATCTCGTCGCACTCCATGAATCGTTCGACCGTATGAACTATTACAGGTTTACCGCTGAACTCGAGGAACTGCTTGGGCTTATCTGCGCCCATCCTTGATCCGATGCCGCCCGCCAGTACCGCTGCGTATATCATTTCGCGCGACCTCCCTTTTCTCTCAATCTCTCAGTTCTCTCCTTTACCAGAGCTGCAAATCTTTCTTTCACGGTATCAGGGATCAGTGATGCTCTAATCATTTCCAGATACACGGACTCCCTGTCTGTAATCGATCTTATCAGCCGGTCTGCCGTCTTTGCATCTATGCCGCATGATAATGCAAGTGAGTCAAAGTCCGGGCGCTTCAGCCTGCGTCTCTTGCCGCAGAGTGTCAGCGCTGTCTCCTCGTCATCATCAGAAACTATATTGACGGGAAGCAGATCATATGCCGGAGACAGTCTGTACTGCCTTGATCCCGGTGCGTCTTCAATCAGCGAGAAGTTCTTGAGATGCATGTCCGAGTTTCCTGTTATGAAGCAGAAAAGTATCCGCATGTAGAATTCTGACATGTCTAGCGGTGCCCACATTGAGTGTTCACGTATTATCTTCGCACACACCTCATATGATCCCTTATATTTATCCTCAGTGAGTCTTCCGCTGAGCTGACAGAAGTCCTCCATCGCCAGCATTCCGGCAGGAGTATCTGCTGTCCGGTCTATTCTTCTGGTTATATATGCGTACTCACCAGTCAGTTCTTTTTCAGATTGGTGTTCACGATCACCTGTGGCTGCAGGTCTCCATATCAGCGCATGCGGAACAGTCCTGATACCGGCTGCATCTGCCATCTGCATAACAAGCTGCTCGGCTTCAGGAAGATGCGGGTACTCATCCGTCTGAGGCTTGAGAATATACCCTGCTGCATGATCCACCACTGTCATCCTCGGCTTCCTCCTGCCGGATCGATCCAGGTTGATGGACATCTTCTTCTGCACACCGGCAACTGTCCGTCCCTGCTCTGTTCCTGCAGCAGCGAGCTCTGCAAGTGCTTCAGGCTCCAGATCTATCTGCGGCATGGATGACGTGCCGAAAAAGGAACGGATACATTTTGCATGCCAGCGGTATTCCTGTTCCTGCACGCCAGGATTCTGTATGTTTTTACCACAGCAAAGGCATTTCATCGCTGCACCTCCGTCATTATCTGAACGTCCCCTACGCTGTCCCTGCAGGCGGCAAGCAGTACGGCAAATCTGTCGTTTTTGCTTATCTTCCAGCTGCGGCATACAACATCGAGTACCCATCCCTCAGGGATGAGCCCATCGAAAAAGGGGAACAGCGTGCCTGATACATATGGCTCCTGCTGCAGCGGCATAGTAAGGCTGACCGGAAGGACCTTTTCTTCGCTCAAATATCCGGCATCATACTGAAAGCTGTATCCTGTCTCTGTTTCGCTGATCATTCCCGCATATCTGCGTTGTACATACACGTACCCTTTTCTGTATTCACTCATAACTCAGTTCTCTCAGCCTTTCCGGGAACGGCCTCGGCACCGAACATGGACAATGCCTGGTTCACCTTATCCAGTCTCAGGGTGGTCTTTCCCTGTTCCAGCTCACGGATGAATCTGAGTCCGAGGCCTGACCTCAGTGCGAATTCCTTCTGGGTCAGACCAGCCTTTTTCCTGTTCTCTCTTACGAAGTTTCCAATCGTGCTCATTGTTTTCTCCTGTCTCCCGGACCGGTTCATTTTATCCGGTAGAGATAACCTTTCTCACGGGCTGATTTTTGTTGCAATCAGAATACACCTTTTCGGGTATAATTTCAATTGCATTGTTTGCTTTATACCTTAACGGGTATAAAGCAAGTCCTGTTTATCTATTTTATACCTGTTCGGGTATAAAGGTTGTTGCTCATATCTCTTTTATACCCTTTAAGGTATACAGAATCCGCTATTAAATGCAAAAGGCGCATCTGCGGTCTTCCCTGACTGCAGATGCGCCCGGTAGTGCAATGTGCAACTGTTATTTCTGGACAATTACCGGCGTGCCTCTCTTGACCATGCTGTACAGACTTGCCGCTGTGGAATATCTCAGATTGATGCATCCGTGCGAGCCGTTGTTCAGGTATGTCCTGTGGTTGGAGAACTGCTTTGAGGTCCTCCAGCTCGCGTCATGCAGTCCGTATGATGAGCCCTTGAAGGCGATCCAGTAGCTGACGTGCGAGTTCCAGGACGGTCCTACAAGATTTATGTTTCTCAGCTTGTTGCGGACTTTGAATGTGCCGGTCGGGGTAGGAGTTCTGCCCTTTGTTCCTGTGACAACATCTGATTTCAGCTTCTGTTTGCCGTTCTTATAGAACCAGATGGTCTGATCGGAAATATCCACCAGCACGAATGTCTTGTACTTATATTTATAGTAAGCCAGTCCGCTGATGGAACCGTTCTTCGCGGTCGTATATGTGTTGCCGTCGCTCGCCTTGAATGTGCCATACATCACAGCGCCGAATCTGTTCATGTGGTACAGTTTGTTCTTAACGACGTTGAATCCGTATCCGGCAGGTTTCCTCTTCTTGGTGAAGTAGAATTTGTAACCTCCGGCATTGACCCACTTGTTGCGTGTGCTCTTGCTGATGTTCTTGACATAGGCGCCTGCCTGTGTGAAGTAGCACCATCTTACCTTCTTGCTCTTGTACGGCTTCATCTTGACCCAGCCTTTGACCGGGCTTCCGTTGCTGCCGAAGTAATACAGCTTGCCGCCGTCACTGACCCACTTATTCTTAGCTGTCAGCTTTGCGATCGTCTGTGTCTCTGTCGCACCGCAGCTGCACTTGCGGACTCTGGTCCCGTTCCTGAAGTATGTCGGGCTTACTGTTGTTGTCCATCCGCCGTAGCTGTGAGTGTGCGGGATCGCTTTCCACTTGGCATTGACTGTAAGATTTGCTGTTACAGCTGAGAAGTCCTTGTCCCAGCCATCAAAAGTGTACCCGCTTCTTGAAGGGTTCACAGGTGCTGTTGCCGCACTGCCGCTCACAACAGTCTCTGTCGCAAGTACCTTACCGCTGTATCCGTCAGTGAAGGTGACTGTGAATAACTCCTTCCACAGAGCAGTAACTGTTGTATCCTCTGTGATCCTGACCGGATCTTCCGGAGCATATGTTTTATCTCCTATCTGCCAGCAGTCGAACTCAAATCCTTCAGGCGCAGTAAAATCACAGGCAGGGAGGACATAGTCTTCTCCCTCTCCGTCTTCCTCTTTATCAGTAATGGTCACAGACTCCATAGATCCCTCTATGCTTTCTTTGCCCGGATCGAAGGTGATCACATACTGCTTTACGTCCGCTGGTGGATCTTCGACTTCGCCTTCATTAAGCGCTCCGGCCGATGCTGAAGAATTCTGCACCTCATTACCCGGCTGCCCGCCCTCTGTCTCCGCGAATACTGCAAGCGCCGAGGTGATCACCATCGCCATCGCCAGCAGCACCACGATTATTCTTGAAAGAGTCTTTTTCATTGCTCTTCCCCTCGCCTTTCTATATCACTCTGCCAGTACATGCGCACCTTTGATTATTCTGTTCAGATAAGCATTCTTTGAATCGTAGTATTTTATTATACTTTATGAACTGCAGTTATAGCAAGGGAGGCAGGCTCTTCAGCCTGCCTCACACTTTCTCTTCGTCTTATTGAACTTTATTATCTGCTCATTTCAGTCTGATGAACCTATAGCTTCTCCGAGTCGAGTACTATGGTAAACGGTCCGTCATTCACTAGCTCAACTGCCATGTGCGCTCCGAACGAACCCTTCTCGACTACAGGCACTCTCTCTTTGCACTTCTCTATGATGTACTCGTAGAGCGCGCTGGCCTTGTCCGGTGAACCGGCTTCAGTGAAGGATGGTCTGTTGCCCTTCTTGCAGTTGGCGTACAGGGTGAACTGGGATATGAGGAGGAGACCTCCGTCCACGTCTGCCAGTGACAGGTTGGTCTTGCCCTCTGCATCCTCATTGATGCGGAGCTTGATCATCTTGTCTACCATCTTGTCTGCAACGGCTTCATCGTCTGCATCGCTGACGCCGATCAGGACCATGTAGCCTCTGCCGATCTTTCCGATGACTTCGTTTTCTACTGTTACGGATGCATGCTGCACCCTCTGGATCACAAACTTCATATATTACTCCCCGTATCCCTGCGGATTGTTGCTCTGCCACTTCCATGCGTCACGGCAGATCTCGTCGATGCCGCGCTTTGCTTCCCAGTGAAGGACTGCCTTGGCCTTGTCTGCGTTGGCCCAGCTGTCCTGTACATCACCGGCACGTCTCGGTCCGATCTCATATTTGACCTGATGGCCGCATGCTTTGCTGAATGCGTTGACCATGTCGAGTACGCTGTACGGGTTGCCTGTTCCGAGGTTGAATACTTCGGTGCCCTTGTGGCTGACTGCGTACTCTGCAGCGCGGACGTGTCCTTCTGCGAGGTCCATTACATGGATGTAGTCGCGGCGGCATGTTCCGTCAGGTGTATCGTAGTCATCGCCGAATACTGTCAGGTGGTCTCTTCTGCCGACTGCTACCTGCGAGATGTAAGGCATCAGGTTGTTAGGGATCCCCTGCGGATCCTCTCCGATCATGCCGCTCTCATGAGCTCCTACCGGGTTGAAGTATCTCAGAAGAACTACCGAAAGTGTATCGTTGCTTGCGAACTCTGCGTCTCTCAGGATCTGCTCCTGCATCCACTTGGTCCAGCCGTACGGGTTGGTGCATGCTCCCTTAGGCATTGTTTCGAGGAACGGCGGAACGTTGTCTTCGCCGTATACTGTTGCCGAGCTTGAGAATACGAAGTTGGTCAGGCCAAGCTCCTTCATGACTTCGAGAAGTGTCAGTGTAGTGTCGATGTTGTTCCTGTAGTACTCTGTCGGCTTGGCTACTGACTCGCCTACAGCCTTGAGTCCTGCGAAGTGTATGATGCAGTCAGGCATTTCTGCCTTCAGGATCTCTCTCATCTTCTCCTTGTCAGCTGCATCTGCTTCGTAGAGTGTCACGCTCTTGCCCGTGATCTGCTCCACTCTGCGAATAGCCTCAGGCGAACTGTTGTAGTAGTTGTCGACGACTGCAACCTCGTGCCCTGCTTCTAGCATGGCTACTGCGGTATGCGATCCTATATATCCGGCTCCGCCGGTAAGAAGAGTTTTCATTATTAGTGCCTCCTGTTGTCTTCTATATTATATGTACAGACTGATTATACTTATTGCTCTGCCGGTTCGCAAGAAAAGAGGATGTGAGCTTTTGTTCATGCCGTGCTATAATACGTGTGGAAATAATCTTTATCAGGGGGAACTACAATGCTCAATCCTTTCACATCAGTACCCAAGCTTCTGAGCTTTTACTTCGCAGCTGACAGTTACAAGAAATTCATTCCTGAACTGAAGCGTCTGCGCGAGGCAGGCGACATCGAGGGCGAGAAGGAGGTCATCCGCAAGGGCCAGAAGGCTGTCATCGAGAGAATGGCACCTAAGCTCGGTGTCACGTTCGAGGTCACCGGCGAAGAAAACATCCCGGATAACGACATGACTTACATGGTCTATGCCAATCATCAGAGTTTTGCCGATGTCCTGGCCATGATATGGCTGTTCAAGGACCGTCGTCAGATGGGTTATATCGCCAAGGAAGAATGGCGCAAGTACAAGGTGCTGTATAATGCGATCGAGTATACACGCTCGGTATTCCTCAAGCGCGGAGATGCACGTGAGGCCGTGAAGTCTCTTAAGGAAGTCACGGACCTTCTGAAGCAGGGTTTTGCTCTTGTCATCTTCCCAGAGGGTACGCGTTCACAATGCCATGAGATGGGCGAGTTCAAAGCCGGTGCATTCAAGTTCGCTGAAAAAGGGAAGGTTCCTATTCTCCCTATCACTCTTGACGGCGGCTACAAGCTCTATGAAGAGAAAGGCACTTACCAGCCTGCACATGTCAAGATCACGGTCCACCCTCTTGTACACATAGAAAAGATGGATAAGCATGAGCAGAAGGAAGCTGCTGCTCAGATAGAAGAGACCATCCGCTTGGCACTTGACTAAGTCATACAAATAGCCCCTCTTCATAAAAGGGACACAACATATAGTTTTACATAAAAACCCACTCAGCCTGCCTTCCCGGCAGGCTATTTAATATTCTTTAAGCATCGCCCTTTCTTAAAGGATCTTCAGATATATGCGATTTTCCGGGTGTTAGAATGATGTCACCATAGGGAAGATTATAATCCGGAGCACTGGTTTATGCGCTCCGGACCGCAGATAACCATAGAAGGAAGCTGTTATTATGAAGATCAATAAACACGCAATCGCAAGAATACTGCTGTGCCTGATGCTGACTTTCGCAATGGTCGCACCGATGGCTATGCCATCAGAGGTATATGCTGCTAACAGTACTACGACTTCGTCTTCTGAAGTGAAGTCCAGGACTCAACGCATTTCCGGCATAACGATCGTTTTTAAAAATAATGTCTTGACCAATGAGCGGCTCAAATATGCTCCAGGTAACCTTACCGTTACCGGCAAGTACAGAAGCGTAAAGCTCAAGTGGTCCCCTGTTTCAGACAGGAAGAAAATCACCGGTTACTGTATTCTTCGTAAAGATGGCAGCAAATGGAGACATATAGCAACAGTCGGCGCAAATACAACTGCATACACAGATAAACAGGCAAAAAAGAAAAATAAACTCTACTTCTATTCTGTTGTTGCGTACAAAAGGTACAGCGGATCAGTAAAAGTATCGAATGCCGCAGCTTGGGCAGGTGCATATACGACCCGCAGCAAGAAGAAAAATGTTACATCTGTAAAAGTCACAAACCTTGCAAATGTGGTTTCCATCATGAGTGGTTCCTGTGCACAGACTTATATTAGTTTCCCGAGTAAAGCGGGATCCAAGAGCATCAGATGGTCCAGCAGCAACAATCGCGTTGCTACTGTGGATTCTAACGGGCTGGTTCGCGGCGTTGCTCCGGGAACCGCTACTATCTATGCGAAGACGCACACGGGTAATGTATCATCGTTCACAACACGTATAACCAAACCGGGCTCTGCGCAGGCTATGATTGACACCTTCAACGCATGGATGGGATACAGCAGGATCAACGGCAATCAGAAGGGCATCATAGACATTTACAATTCGATCACACCTTGGCCTAAGGGGTACAAAATGAGGTATTCTGATGCATGGTGTGATGCTACTATCACTGCCGCTGCCATCAAGACCGGCAACGTCGAGAGGATCGGAAGAGAGTGCAGCGTTCCGAGACACATCAAGATTTTCCAGGCTCTCGGAATCTGGCAGGAAGACGGAACTATAACTCCAAGGCCTGGCGACATCATCGTCTACAGCTGGAGCAAGTTCAAGCAGCCAAATAACGCCAGTGCATCGCACATAGGTATCGTAGCCAAAGTTCAGAATGGCAAGATCACTGCCATCGAAGGCAACAGAGGTATCGGTATCGTCGCCACCCGTGAAATCCCGGTTGGCTGGGGATGCATCAGAGGATACGCACAGCCTAAATATGTGAACTAGGCATCAATATCTGCTGCGTAGTATGCATATGCTCCGCACAACACAATATATAGTTTTGCGCAAAGAAACACTCAGCCTGCCCCTGCGGCAGGCTGTTTAATATTCTTTAAGCTTAGGCCTTCCTTAATGGATGTTCAGAACTATCGGAATTTACCGATGCTATGATGAGCTTACGTAAAGGCAACTTTACCGTAAACGAAACTTTACCTGCACAGCCTGTCCGGGCAGACGGGGGTGCTGCAGGAATCACAGAGAAGGACCTGAGTCATGAATAACAGAACACTTTCAGAATCTAACAGTACAATCATACGCACCGCTGTCAGAATGATGCTGACCCTGATGCTGACCATCGCAATGGTCGCACCGATGGCATCACCGGCGGATGCTTTTGCCAAGAACAGCAACTCATCTGCGACTGCCACTGCCTCATCCAGCTCGGCTAAAAGCAGTACGGCAACAGCTGCTGCAACACCGAAGTACACTACTTCCCAGTCGCAGACTGTCGGCGGATACAACCTGTATATTGACAGAAGAGTCATAAAAGAAAAGCGCTACTCTGTCAGGCCAACCGGTTTTAAAGCAGAAGGTAAGTGGAGCAGCATTGAGCTGACATGGACAGCTCCTTCGACACAGGTCAGAGGCTATTATATTCTGAAAAAGGATCTTACCGGTGATACATGGCGCAGGATAGCGACTGTCATGGGAGACAGCCAGACGAAATATACAGATACTACTGCTGATCAGAAGGATACTTTCTATCAGTACACCATCGTTTCATATAAGAAAGTCGGCAATAAGATCATGATCTCCAAGCCACTTGACTGGGTCGGCGCTGTAACTTCGAGAAGCTCCAAGAAGAATCTCGAGTCAGTCGAAGTTACCAATCCGGCTAACGCATCCATCGTCATGGTCGGCTCATGCGCAAAGCCTGAACTCAAGATCGACGAGAAGGCTTACTCGCCTGAGATCAGATGGTCCAGCAGCAATACTAAAGTTGCTACAGTTGATGAGACCGGTCTTGTCACTGGAGTTTCCGCTGGTACAGCCGACATTCGCATGAAGACTCATACCGGTGCTGTTACTACCTTCCCTGTCAAGGTTTCCAGGCCGGGAACTGCTCAGGCGATGATCGACACCTTCAACGCATGGATGGGATACAGCAGGATCAACGGCAAGCAGCACGGGATCATCGACATATACAATTCCGTTTTACCTTGGCCTGCCGGATACAAGATGAAATACTCTGACGCATGGTGCGACGCTACAGTATCGGCAGCCGCCATCAAGACAGGTTGCGTGAACCTGATCGGAAGAGAGTGCAGTGTCCCAAGACACATCAAGATCTTCCAGGCGCTCGGCATCTGGCAGGAGGACGGCACTATCACCCCAAGGCCTGGCGACATCATCGTCTACAGCTGGGGCAGATTCAGACAGCCGAACAACGCCTCTGCGTCTCACATCGGTATCGTTGTCAAAGTCGAAGGCAGACAGATCACCTGCATCGAGGGCAACAGAGGTATCGGCATCGTAGCTACACGTGAAATCCCTGTTGGCTGGGGATGCATCAGAGGATACGCACAGCCGAAGTATGCGAAATAAGCTACTGCAAGGCGCATAGCAGATTCCCCATAAAAAAAGCAACAAGTTCATAACACACAATGACCCTCCTCAAAGTCATAAATGTGTAACCATTAAAAGAGCGCAGGCCCTGCGATCGACCCGGATCGGTCAGGAAGCCTGCGCTTTATCTTCTACTCTGTTTCTACCACACTGAACGCATATGTCGTTCTTGATGTGAATTCCTCTCCTTCTCTCAGGATGCCTCCCGGGAAGTTCTCTTTGTTGATGGTATCCGGCCAGAACTGCGTCTCGAAGCACGCTGCATCCCTCTTTCCGTACACTGCATCGTCCTTGCCCATCTCGTTGTCCAGGCCGTTGGATGTGTACAGCTGGATGCCCGGCAGATCGGTCGCAACGCTCATCTTAATGCCGCTGTCTGCCGCATACATCGAAGCTACCTCGCGGTATTCGCCCTGCCCGCTTCCGAGCACGAAGTTGTGGTCATATCCGCCGCCGAATTTCAGCTGCTCGTAATCCGCATCTATCTCCTTACCGAGGGCCTTCGGTTTTCTGAAGTCCATCGGTGTCCACTTTACTTCGAGCAAAGTCCCTGTCGGGATGCTGCGTCTGTCAGCCTCTGTGAAGTATTCCGCGTCGATCCACACTTCCTGTGTCAGGACAGTGCCGCTGTCGTGTCCGTTCAGATTGAAGTAGCTGTGGTTGGTCAGGTTGAGCGGTGTCTCCAGTGCAGCCCTGCTCTCCCCGTCAGCCTCGCTGTTCTCTGACTGTCCGGGCAAAGCCGATTCTTTCTTCTCATTGAACCCAGCCCTGTAATCCAGATGCAGCTCATTGCAGTCTGTCAGGGTGTATGTCAGCTCGATATGGATGTCACCCGGGAATCCCTGATCCCCGTCCGGGCTGTCGAGCGTGAATGTCACGCTGTCACCTGAAGCATGGCGCACCTCAGGAGTCTCTCCCCCGAGATCAACCGCATTGGTCATTCCAGCGTCTCTTCCTCTGCGCTCGCGGCTCCAGTCATTCATGCTTTCCGTCGCATAGGTGGCTGCGATGTCACCGGTGCTGACTTTGCCGAACGGGATCACGGCCTGCCATAGGCGCTGCACATAGAAATCCTTGCCGCCGTGCAGGCAGTTCGGTCCGTTGTTGGCTGTCAGGATGTAGTGCCTGCCGTTCAGGTCAAAAGCCGCATTGCTGATGCGGTTGGCGACTCTTCCGACTGTCGCGCCGATTGATGCTCCGCCGTTCTCGTATCCCGAAACATCTGCGTAACCGAGCACAACATCGCGCCTCTTTCCGTTCCTGTCCGGAACTATTATGCTGACGATCGCTGCACCGTAATCAGTGAGATGCACTTCCATCCCGTTCCTGTTACGCAGTATATACAGTCCGGCACTCCTGCCGTCACTGAGTTTTCCGAAAGATCTGGTAATCATGTTTTCCCTCGTTCTTTCTGTTATATGTTCCTGCTGTCTGAGTGCCGAAATCTATTCTGTCATCTGGATCTGGCACATCTGCATTGTCTTAAGAGCTGCCTCGTGGCTTTCCAGTGTCACGCCTGCACAGCATGCTGGGTCGACTGAGATTTTGACCTCCGGCATCGTAGCCTTGAGCAGGAGTGCATTGGATACGACGCATATGTCCGTGCACAGACCGATCAGCTCGAGCTCTATCTCCTCGCGCGCAGCCATCTCCGCGATGTCCGCTGCCATCTTAGTGCTGCCGAAGGTTGGCTTGTCGTATACCCTTGCCTCGGTGAGGAGCTCAGCAATGTCCGGTCTTACCTCCCAGCCGGCTGTGCCTCTGATGCAGTGCTCGACCGGCAGGTACCTGCCTTCCTGCGTCTCGAGGTAGTTGACCTCATGAGTATCTCTTGTAGCAATGATGTCATGCGGATCATAGCTTCTGATCTTCGCTTTGACATTCTCCACGATGGCTTCCGCCTCCTTCGTTCCGAGCGCACCATCAATGAAATCATTTTGCATATCTATTACAATAAGAAGCTTTCTCATCATGTGCCTCCTGTATCTGTGCTGATATCTGTTTGCTGTAATTATATTCCAACTGCAGTTAATTGCAATTTCTTACGTAATTTCCTTTGTTTCAAGCGTCAGATGACGGAAGTCTTAATTCCTTCAGCGTCAATGACTTCCGTAATTCTTACCCCATTCGGGGCTAAATGCCGGAAGTTCAATCCATGATTTCCTCTATTATTCCGTTATACGGAGCGCAGCTGAAGCAACATAACGGAAGTGCGTGCCATATACTTGCCTGTCATCCAGTTGCGGACGGTCGCTATTTACCTGCCTGTCATCCACTCCCGGATGGTCGCGATCTCCTGCCTGTAGCCCTCGTCTTCATTCGGTGTCTCGAGGATGAACGGCTTGCCCTGCAGCAGAGGGTGACGGACGACTCTCTTCAGCGCCTCAGCGCCAATCATTCCCTGTCCCAGCTTCTCGTGGCGGTCCTTGCGGGCGCCGCAGTCATTCTTGCTGTCGTTGATGTGGATGGCTTTGAGGAACTCGAGTCCGATGATCCGGTCGAACTCCGCAAGCACCCCGTCAAGGTCATTCACGATATCATAGCCAGCATCCCAGACGTGGCAGGTGTCGAGGCAGACACCGAGATTTGCTGTAAGCCTTCCGTCTGCGATTTCGACAGTTCTGTCGATGATCGCGCGCAGCTCTTCGAAGGTTCCGCCCATCTCGCTGCCTTTTCCGGTCATCGTTTCAAGCAAAACGGTATTCGCAAGTTCCGTGCCGGTCCTTCTTTCGGTCTCTGTGATCGCAGTAACCAGTCCGTCAGCGATCTGCTCGATCCCGGTCTCTGTGCCCTGTCCTGTGTGGCTGCCAGGATGGAAGTTGTAGAAGTTGCCCGGCAGCTGCTGCAGCTTGACGAGGTCATCCGTGATCATCTCAAGCGAGTTAGTCCTCACTTCTTCCTTGGCCGAGCAGAGGTTCATCGTATATGCCCCGTGCACGACAAGCGGGCCGAAGTTGTTTTCTTTGATCAGGCTTCTCAGTGCAGCGATATCCTCAGGCGTGACTTCCTTTGATCTGCCGCCCCTCGGGTTACGCGGGAAGAAGGCAAAAGTATCACCGCCAAGCGATATCTCGTGCCTGCCCATCGCCTCATATCCGTCAGTAACTGATACGTGGTTTCCTATATATATCATTTTACAGCCACCCTCATACGTTCCATTAGTTCCCTGTGTTCTGTGATGAGGTCGTACACCGCATCCTCCGAGAGCACTCCCCTCTTCAGACCGGCAGGCAGCAGACCCTCTTCATCAGCTTCGAAGTCAGCTCTCCACTGCCCATTGCTGTAATAATCAAGCAGCGCGTTGTACCTGTCCTGCACAGCTTCATACGCATCCATTGCCTCTGCCAGTTTATCCACTGCAGCCTTAGATATATCCAGGGCTGCCTCCATGTCTTTGATTCTTTTGATTCTTTCCGTGTTGTTATCCATATATGCTTACTCTTTGTTCTCTCCGGAGGATCGCGAGACCGTTTTCAAAATTTTAAAAAATTTTTTTCTGCTTAAGTTTCAATTAAGTTATATGCATTATCCTATCATTGTCAAAGGAAATGACAACAAATTTCTTCATAACTAACCTCTATAAAACTCCATAATGTTTCCTTCATTCATAACGGCGTTGCCGTAAGGAAGGAAACATTGATCTTCGGAGGCAAGCTCCTTCGATAGAAATACCACCTAACAAACCTTTCAATACCTAAGACGAAGAGGGCCTGCACTGTGAAGTGCAGGTCCTTTTTGTCGGTATCATCTGTATTTTATTGCCCCTAGTCGAACAGGCTCAGCTGCACATTCGCATGCGCCTTGCCGGCTGCCGGTATGTTTGCAGAGCGGTAGTCCTCTTTCTTCTTGAGGCGGTATTCCTTGACTCTTCCGAAGGAGACTGCGGTCTCGCCCTTCTTGAGCCTGATGACCTGTACGCCCTGTGTGGACTTGGTCGTCTTGAGCGGGATCTTGCTGCTCTCGAATACGAGCAGTTTGCCCGACGAGCTCTGCATCGCAAAGTCCTCGTCTTCCTTTATAATACAGATCCTCAGCGCCTTCGCCGCGCTGCCGATCGCGTTGACCAGCTTCTTTCTGTTCTGCTTGGTCTCATAGACGTTCAGCGGGAACTTCGCGACTTTGCCGTTCTCGAATCCGATCAGGACATTCTCGCCCGCATCCGAGGTGCACATCTTGATGATGGTCTCGTTCGGCTCGATGTCGCAGATGTTGTTGGCGTAGTCAGCGATGTCTGATGGCTTGGAATCCTTGAGATCGGACAGCTGGACTTTGTACACAGCCTGCTGGTCGGTGAAAACGAGCAGTTCCTTCGAGTTGAAGCTGTCGTATACCGCCAGGACCTCGTCGCCTTCCTTGAACTTGATCTCAGGGTCGTTCTTGATGGAGGTGAGAGCCACCTTCTTCACGTAGTTCTCTCTCGTGACGTAGACCTTGACCGGGTAGTCAGGCTTCTCCTCCGCCGCAGGAACCGCGACACTTTCGTACTCCGTGACAACTTCCGTTTTGCGCGGGATGCCGTACTTCTTCTGGATCTCCTTCAGAGTGTGGATGATCAGCTTGTCGATCTCCTTCTCCGAGCGGAGCTGCTTGTCGATCAGCGCCAGGTCTTCCTTGAGCAGCTCGATATTCTTCGTCTTGTTGAGGATGTAGTCCTTGTTCAGGTTACGCAGCTTGATCTCAGCCACGAACTCGGCCTGCTCCTGCGTGATGGCAAAGCCCTTCATCAGGTTAGGAACAACGTCCTCATCCTTCTCCGTCCTGCGTATGATGCGGATCGCCTTGTCGATGTCGAGGAGGACTTTGGCCAGACCTTCGAGGAGGTACAGCTCTTTCGCCTTCTTCTGGTAATCGTAGTACAGCTCGCGGACGACGCAGGTCCTGCGCCACTTGATCCACTGGTCGAGTATCTCGTTGACGCCGAGCAGCCTCGGGTGCCCGTCGATCAGGACGGTCATGTTGCATGAATAGGTGTCCTGCAGCTTGCTCAGCCTGTACAGCTTCTTCATCAGCGCATCCGGGTCGACTCCGCGCTTGTAGTCGATCGCGAGCCGGAATCCGTGGAGACCGATCTCGTTACGGACGTCGGAGATCTCGGTCACCTTGCCCTGCTTGATCAGAGCGATGATGCCGTCGATGATGGCTTCGGCCGTTGTCGAATAAGGGATCTCGTTGACCTCGATGATGCGGGCCTTGGTGTCTACTGTGTATTTTGCGCGCAAAGTGACAGAGCCCTTGCCCGTGCGGTAGATCTCTGCCATCGCTTCGGTGTCGAGGAGGAGCATGCCGCCGGTCGTGAAGTCCGGTCCCGGCATGACTTCGGCGATGTCCTTCTTCGGATGCTGGATCCTCATGATGGTCGCGTCGCACAGCTCGATGAGGTTGAAGCTCGGTATCGATGATGCCATTCCTACGGCGATACCCTCGGTCGGGTTGGCCAGGATGTTCGGGAATGTTACAGGCAAAAGCACCGGCTCCTTGCGTGTGGAGTCGTAGTTGTCGACAAAGTCCACGGTGTTCTTCTTTATCGACTTAAAGAACTCCGCGGCTACCGGCATCAGCTTCATCTCGGTGTATCTCGAAGCAGCGTAAGCCATGTCACGGCTGTAGTGCTTGCCGAAGTTTCCTTTGCCGTCGATCAGCGGTGTGAGCAAAGTGTCGTTATGCTGGGTCAGTCTGACCGCCGCTTCGTAAGCCGATGCGTCACCGTGCGGGTTGAGGAGCATCGTCCTCGCCGCAACGTTGGCCGACTTCGTGCGCGCGCCGTTCAGCAGGCCCATCTCGTACATGGTGTACAGGATCTTCCTGTGCGACGGCTTGAGACCGTCGATCTCAGGGATCGCACGCGAAACGATAACGCTCATCGCATAAGGCATGAAGTTGTTCTTCAGTACCTCCGGCGCCGAGACATTCTGAATATTTTCAACTATAGGTTTCGGTTCTTCTTTCTTCTTTCTAGGCATTTACTTTCTACCTTTTCTATGCGCAGTATCAGTTATTTATTCGCTTTTGACAATGCATCTTCTCGGAACGAGAACCCCGCAGACGCATTCAGTGCATGTCGCGTCGAGGACTCGAGTGAAGAGAACGATGCATTGGCAACGCGATACATCAACTGATATCAAGCTCATCCATGAACTCGTGCCCATGCGCCTCTATGTACTGCTTCCTCGGTGCTACATCGTTGCCCATGAACAGGTCGAACCACTTCTCCATCTCCTCAGCCTCTGCCGAAGTGATGCGGATGAACCTGCGGGTGCCCGGTGTGATGAATTTTGCCATCATCTCGGCATCGTTCTCGCCGAGTCCCTTGGATCTCTGGATGGTGATCTTCTTCGGATCCTTGCCCTCGATTATGCGGTCGCGCTCCTGATCACTGAACGCGTACAGAGTCTCCGGCTTTTTGCCCGTACGGTCGGTGATCTCGAAAAGCGGGGTCATCGCGTAGTACAGGTAGCCGCGCTCGATCAGCTGCGGGCACAGCTTGTATATCATGGTGGTCACGAGGCATACGATGTGCGAACCATCGACATCCATATCCGCCGTGATTATTACCTTGTTGAATTTGAGGCGCTCCTCGTCGAACTGCGGGATGTCCTTAGGCAGTTTCTTGCCCCTGACTTCGATACCGCATCCCATGACACGGATGAGGTCCATGATGATATCCGATGCAAAAACGCTCTGCAGGGACGCCTTCTGAATGTTGAGGATCTTACCCCTGATCGGCATGAGCGCCTGGTACTCAGGGTCGCGCGCAGTCAGCAGGCTGCCCAGAGCGGAATCGCCCTCGCAGATGAAGAGCTCTCTTCTCTCAGGATCCTTGCTGCGGCAGTCGACGAACTTCTTGACCTTGTTGGTAACATCCGTCTTCTCCATGAGCTTCTTCTTGACCGTGATGCGCTGGCTCTCGGACTGCTCGCGGCTCCTCTTGTTGATCAGTACCTGCTCGATTATCTTGTCCGCATCAGGCTTGTGCTCTATGAACCATATCTGCAGGTTGGTCTTGATCAGATCTGCCAGGAACTCCTGGATGAACTTGTTGTTGATCGCCTTCTTGGTCTGGTTCTCGTATGATGTCTGGGTCGAGAACGAGTTGGTGACCAGGATCAGGCTGTCCTGGATATCGCCGAAGGTCAGCTTGGCCTCCTTGGCGGTGTATCTGTTGCGTGCCTTGAGCTCCTTATCGAAGGCCGCGACAAAAGCACTCTTGACTGCCTTGTCCGGCGACCCGCCGTGCTCGAGGTACGATGAGTTGTGGAAATACTTGAGCTCCTGCGTCATGTTGCTGAAACAGAAAGCGATATCCGCCTTCACCGAGTACTCGTCCTTGTCCGCACGGTCGCGGCCCCTGCCCTCGCCAGAGAACTGGAACGGAGTGGTCATCGCCTCATCCTGTGCCAGCTCATTGACATAGCCGAGGATGCCCTCAGGGTACAGATAGGTCTCAGTAAAACCATCTCTCTCATCCGTAAAGTTTATAGTCAGGCCTGCATTTACTACAGCCTGTGTTTTAAGCATATCGACTATTGTAGCCTGCGGTATTTCTATTTCCGTGAAGACTTCCAGGTCTGGCTTCCAGGTCTGGATAGTACCTGTCCGCTGATGCTTCTTTGCCTTTGTTATCTCAAGCTCAGATGCCGGCAGACCTTTCTCGAAGTGCATCCTGTAGACTTTTTTATCTCTTCTCGATTCAACATCAAACCACTCTGAAGAGCACTGACACGCCATTGCGCCAAGTCCGTTCAGTCCAAGAGAATAGGAGTAATTATTATCAAAATATTTACCTCCGCTATAAAATTCTGTGTATAAAAGTTCAAAATTATAGCGTTCTTCGTTCTTATTCCAGTCTAAAGGAATACCTCTTCCAAAGTCCTCAACTGTAATTGAGTTGTCTGCATGAATGGTGAAGTTGATCGTATCTCCGAATCCTGCTCTTGCTTCATCAACTGAATTAGACAGTATTTCGAAGGCGGCATGTATGCATCCGTTTATATCAGCGGAGCCTAACATTACACCGGGCCTGAAACGGATCGCTTCAACCGGTTTCAATGAGGTTATTGATTCATTTGAGTACGAATCTTTCAATGAGCTCATTCTTATACCTTTCTATTTCTTCTAAGTTCCACAAAACTACATAGTTCAGGTTGTTGTCTTGTGCTGCTTTTCTTTTCTGAGGATCACTGACTGTCCAGACATATATAGCTGCGCTGTAAAGGTCTTTTCCTTTTGTTCTTTCTCTCCACAGGGCAAGTTTCTCAAGGTCTGCCGGATCATTTTCGTTAAACCAGTGAAAGCCATGCACAAAGTAAAGGTTTAACTCTATAAATAAGTCCAGTGACCTTATATAGAAATCACAGGCGAATGGATACCTGGGATCATCCCCATGCTGTCTTTCGACATCTTCTTCTCCGAATACCGCCAGCAGAAATTTGTGGAAGTCATCTTCCGGTTTAGATGCATTGAAAGAGTTGTTCTTTTTGTGCGTTAAATATCTTTTCCTGTTTGCTGATTTTGTATGGCTTGCCCTGATCGTTTTCTCGAGATATGCCGGATTGGAGACGCCATATTTAGCAAGGTTTGTTTCCTTTATCTTTTCCTGAACCTCTTTGGAACTGAAAGGATTTTCTACCCCAAACCTTTTCCGAATTATGTTTACATACTCTTCAGACCCGAACGGGTTCGGCCCTAGCTCACAGCCAAACCGCTCGAGGTTAGTCTTTCTTCTGGTATTCTTTACTTCCTCTTTTTTTCGTTCTGACCAGGCGCCCTTTGTGGCAACCATGCTTTCGCTCGCACACTTTCTGCATCCGCCCCACATATCTTCCAGATGATAGCAGGCTACAGTGTTAAACAGTCCGTGCCTTTTGCATATAACATCTATCCTGTCATGCAGTATTCCTACATGGGTAGGTGCATAATCAAATTTATCTCCATGTATACTGCGTGCTTTTTCTATAAACGATTCAGTGTCATATTTCCTGATTTTAAGGCTTATCTTTCTCGCCCGTCTTTCATCTATACTGACCCATTCTGCCTTACACGCCTTGGAACAGGTCATGAGATATCCTCCGTACCTGTATGGTGTGGGTTTACCGCAGATTATACAAAAGCCGTCAGTCTCTTTCTTGCAAAGGTTATCAAATACAGTCTTCGCTGATATGCCATGTCTGAATCTTATATGCTGATATAGTCCTCCGAGCGCTTCATATGTTTCATTGCAATACGGGCATACAGTCTTGCCATTTTCCTGTGTTACCAGTTCGGACACTGTCCTGTACTCGCCTTTGATTACAGGATTCAGTCTTTGTCTGTTTACTGTATCCAGCCAGATATTATTTACTGCGTTCATCGGTGTTCTCCTTTTCTTCTGGTATAAATAAAAAAGCGCAAGGACTTATTTAAGCATCCTTGCGCACTTTTGCCTGCGTATGGCCCGGCCGGAAAAAGCCTGACTATTCAGATGCTTAATTATACCACGGAACAGCTTTGAGAACAACCGTTCGCAATGTTTTTCTGTATTTAATTGACAATGGGTGCAACTGCATGTCCTGCGAATTGCACCCGTAATGTCTCTATTCGCCGGTAACTATTTGTTATCGGTAGTTTCTGCTATTCTTCTTCGAGGTCCTCAGCCACGAGGTCTTCTGCGTCGGCTTCTTCCGTGAATTCAACGTCTTCAGCCATTTCATCCGCACCCTCTGCATCGGCATCGCTGTCGTCCCCAGGTCTGCCCTGGTTCTCTTCATCGACGACCTTGGCGAAGGATACGATGCGGCCCTCTTCATTGACTCTCATGATCTTGACGCCCTGAGTCGATCTGCCCGAAGTGCTTACTTCGTTGGCTCTGATCCTGATGATGACGCCATCAGAGTTGATGATCATGACTTCGTCTTCATCGTCAACAAGAGTTGCTCCGACGAGCTTGCCGGTCCTTGCGAACTTGGTCTTGTCGTAAGTTGCGACACCCTTGCCGCCTCTGGACTGCAGCCTGTACTCATCAAGCGGCGTCCTCTTGCCGTATCCGTTCTCGGAGATGACGAGCATCTTCCTTGTCTGGTCGATGTCGAGCTCCATGCTCACGACCTCGTCGCCCTTGTCGAGGAGGATAGCCCTTACGCCGCCGGCCGCTCTGCCCATCGGTCTGACATCCTTCTCGGAGAAAGCGATCGCTTTGCCCTCTTTAGTGACAACGTAGATGTTCTCATCACCGCGCGCCTGAGCGACTGCGATGAGCTTGTCGTCCTCTCTGAGGTTGATCGCGATGAGTCCGGTCTTGCGGTTCGTGTCGAACTCGGACAGCGGAGTCTTCTTGATCGTACCCTGCTTGGTGACCATGACGAGGCACTCGTTGGCCGGGAAGTCCCTGATAGGAATGACAGCGGTGACCTTCTCCTCGCTGTTGAGGTTGAGGAAGTTGATGACCGGCGTGCCCTTGGCCGTCCTGGACGCCTCAGGGATCTGGTAAGCCTTGATCTTGTATACGCGGCCCATGTCTGTGAAGAACATCAGGTAGTCATGGGTGCTCGTGATGATAAGATCGCGGACAAAATCAGAATCGCGTGTCGTCAGTCCGACGATACCCTTGCCTCCGCGGCGCTGAGCCTTGTAGGTGTCGGCCGGCACTCTCTTGATATATCCGAGGTGTGTCAGCGTAATCGCAACATCCTGCTCCTCGATCAGCGACTCATCGTCGAGGTCGCCTTCGAAAGCAACGATCTTGGTCCTGCGCGGATCGCCCCATTTTTCCTTGATCTCGAGCAGCTCATCCTTGATGACTCCCATCAGGAGGTGTTCATCTGCGAGGAGGCTCTTGAAGTAAGCGATCTTCCTCTGCAGCTCTTCATACTCAGCCTGGATCTTCTCACGTTCGAGTCCCTGCAGGCGGGCGAGCCTCATGTCGAGGATAGCCTGTGCCTGGATCTCGGTAAGGCCAAAACGAATCATCAGCTTTTCCTTGGCGTCGTTGTACGATGAGCGGATGGTCGCGATGACTTCATCGATGTTGTCGAGCGCGATGATGAGTCCTTCGAGGATGTGAGCCCTGGCCTCTGCCTTGGCGAGGTCAAATCTCGTTCTTCTTGTTACTACTATCTTCTGATGCTTGAGGTACTCCTCGAGGATCTGCCTCAGATTAAGGATCTTCGGCTCGCCGTCGACGAGTGCAAGCATGATCATGCTGAACGAGGTCTGCAGAGCTGTGTGCTTATACAGTCTGTTCAGGATGACATTAGGATTGACATCTTTCTTGAGTTCGATTACGATCCTGGTTCCTTCTCTGTTGGACTCGTCCCTGATAGCCGAAATGCCCTCGATCCTCTTGTCTCTTACAAGGTCTGCCATCGACTCGATGAGCCTTGCCTTGTTGACCTGGAACGGGATCTCGGATACGACAATCCTCATCTTTCCGTGAGCGTGCTCCTCGATCTCGCATACGGATCTTACGAGAACTTTGCCCTGACCGGTGAGATAGGCTTCCCTTGCGGCCTTCTTACCGAGGATCATTGCTCCTGTCGGGAAGTCAGGTCCCTTGATTATGTTTATGAGCTCGTCGATGTCACAGTCCGGCTCGTCGATGAGCTTCACACATGCGTCGATCGTCTCGCCGAGGTTGTGCGGCGGGATCGATGTCGCCATACCAACGGCGATACCGTTCGAGCCGTTGATCAGGAGGTTAGGTACTCTGGATGGGAGTACTACAGGCTCCTGCTCCTCGCCGTCATAGTTGTCCATGAAATCGACGGTGTCCTTCTCGATGTCTCTGACCATCTGCAGCGAGAACGGAGACATCCTTGCTTCGGTGTATCTCGAAGCAGCAGCCCCATCGCCATCGACCGAGCCAAAGTTGCCGTGGCCGTCGACAAGCGGATACCTCGTGGAGAAGTCCTGCGCCATTTTGACCATGGCTTCGTAGATGGAACTGTCTCCGTGCGGATGGTACTTACCCATTACCTCACCGACGATACGCGCCGATTTCTTGTGAGGCTTGTCAGGTGTGATGCCGAGGGAGTGCATGCCGTACAGGATCCTCCTGTGTACCGGCTTGAGTCCGTCTCTGACATCAGGAAGAGCACGGCCGACTATGACGCTCATCGCATAGTCGATATACGAGTTCTTCATCTCATCGTATATCTCGTGTTCTATGATCGTGCTTTTTTCTATCTTTTCTTCCATTTTATTTTCCTGTATTAGATATCAAGATTAACTACGTACTTCGCGTTCTCTTCTATGAATGCCTTGCGCGGCGGCACCTTGTCTCCCATCAGTGTGGTGAATATCTCGTCGGCTGCTTCCGCATCGTCGATCGTGATCCTTACGAGGGTACGGTTGTCGTAATCCATCGTGGTCTCCCACAGCTGGTTGAAGTCCATCTCGCCGAGACCCTTGTATCTCTGGATCTCGATCTTGTTGTTGCCGCCTGCGGACTTGAGCTCTGCGAGGAGCTTGTCCTGCTCGGCATCTGAGTATGTGTACCAGATCTGCTTGCCCTGCTTTACTCTGAAGAGAGGCGGCTGGGCTGCATAGACGTATCCGCCTTCGAGCAGCGGTCTCATATATCTGAAGAAGAATGTCAGCAGCAGTGTCCTGATGTGGGCTCCGTCGACGTCGGCATCGGTCATGATGATGATCTTGTGGTATCTCAGTTTCTCGATGTCGAACTCGCTGCCGATGTTGCAGCCGAACGCGGTGATCATGTTCTTGATCTCGTCCGAACTCAGGACTCTGTCGAGCCTTGCCTTCTCAACGTTGAGGATCTTACCTCTGAGCGGCAGAACGGCCTGTCTCGAACGGTCCCTTCCCTGCTTTGCGCTTCCGCCTGCGGAGTCACCCTCTACGAGGAAGATCTCTGACAGTGCAGGGTCCTTCTCGGAGCAGTCTGCGAGCTTGCCCGGAAGCGATGTCGTCTCGAGGACCGAAGTCTTACGCGTGATCTCTCTTGCTTTGCGTGCAGCCTCACGTGCGCGCTGAGCCTTGAGGCACTTGTCGACAATAACTCTTGCCTGTTTTGGGTTCTCATCGAGGAAGTAGCTGAGCTGCTCTGCAGTGTTGGTCTCGACAAAGCCCTTGACCTCTGCGTTTCCGAGCTTGGCCTTGGTCTGTCCCTCGAACTGCGGGTTGGTCAGCTTGACGGAGATGATGGCTGTGATGCCCTCTCTTACGTCGTCGCCCTGGAGCGCGTCCTCGTTGTCCTTGATCAGCTTGTTCCTGCGGGCGTAGTCGTTGATGGTACGGGTCAAAGCGGATTTGAATCCGACCTCGTGGAAGCCGCCTTCGTTGGTGTGGATGTTGTTGGCGAAGGACATGATCGTCTCGCTGTATCTGTCGGTGTACTGGAGAGCGACCTCGACAGAGTATCCCGGCTTCTCAGCTTCATAATAGAAGACTGTCGGGTTGACTGCGTCCTTGTTGGTGTTCAGATACTCAACGAACTCCTTGATTCCGCCTTCGAAATGGAAGTGGTCCTTCCTGCTCGGTGTGACTCTCTTGTCCTCGAGTGAGATCGCAAGGCCCTTGTTGAGGAAAGCCATCTCGCGGAGTCTTCTCTGGAGTGTCTCGTAGTCGTATATCGTCTCGTCGAAGATCTCGCCGTCCGGCCAGAACCTTGTCTTCGATCCGGTCTTGCCGTCCGAATACTCACCGATGACCTTGAGCTCGGTCGCATCCTCGCCTCTGAAGTATTCCTGCTCGTAGATCCTGCCGTCTCTTCTGACCTGTACGACCATGTGTGTGGACAGCGCGTTAACTACCGAAGCACCTACTCCGTGGAGTCCGCCGGATACCTTGTATCCTCCGCCGCCGAACTTACCGCCGGCGTGCAGCTGTGTGTGGATGACCTGAACAGCCGGGATTCCCATCTTAGGATGGATGTCTACCGGCATTCCACGTCCGTCGTCCTGGACGGTGACCGAGTTGTCTTCTTCGATAGTTACCTCTATATGTTTACAAAATCCTGCCAGCGCTTCATCGACAGAGTTGTCCACGATCTCGTATACGAGATGATGGAGTCCCGCCGGGCCTGTACTTCCGATGTACATACCCGGTCTCAGACGTACCGGTTTAAGACCCTCAAGTACCTCTATCTGACTTGCGCCGTACTCCTGCTTCTGAGCCATTATGTTTTGCCTTTCTTCGTGTGTCATCGGGGACGGTCCTTTTGACACATTTACCCCTAACATTAAAAAATTGGGCGTTACATCCCTTTTGTTACGCCCAAATTTTACCATATAAGCCGTTTTTATGCAAGTTCTACCCCTACATCTTGTATTTTCGAAAAATACGCTCAAATCGGCGATTTTCGCCCCCGATTCGACATGAAAGCTCTGAAAGCCAGTAATTCCATGTTGTTCAGCGTTTTGCAAAAATACATGTTTTCGTGAAATGTTTCTAATGCTTTTCCATGTGTTTTATGCGGCTGCCGGATAGTGTCATTTGCCTCTTTTTATGGTTGAAACATTCATAATCTATCTTGAAATTATAACGTCAGAACGTTATAATTCTGATCATAAAGAAGGAGATGTCAGACATGTTCGATAACAGCAACTTTAACGCAGCTCTGGAACAGACCGGGCTGACAATGTATGCCCTTTCCAAAATATCCGGAGTCCCGTATACAACGGTAAACGAGATACGTAACGGCAGGATCAGTATCAATCAGTGCGCGGCAGAGACGGTCTGGCGCCTTGCGGCTTCCCTCGGTACAGAGCCTGATTCCCTGATCAACCATATCAACTATCTTGATGGTGTTAAGGGAAAATACAAGGGCATCGATTATGAGTGGTCAACCGATGACGGCAGCTGCATAACTTTTGAGTATGACGGAAAGCCGGTCACTCTCAACGCCGGAGCCTACTACAACATCCCTTCGCGGATCAGGTATTACAACATTGCTGCCGGGTGGATGATCAAAGAATATATAGAACACAGGCAGTGGGAAAAAGAAATCGAGGCATTGCTTGAAAGGAAACACAATGAACGATAATTATCTTCTCATGCACAAAGACATACAGTGCGGAGTTGTCGCGATCGACCGCATCAGTGGTGCTCTGTCTGAGTTTTCGGTTATCGATCCGGAGCACGCTCCGTTTCTCGGCAATGCTAACGAAAACAATATGAAAACATGGTGGAAACACAGAGCCGTGCCGGGTTCAAGGACAGATATGGCTGAAATTATACGTAAGGCTGGCTGCGACAGCAACCTTGATTATCTCGCGAAGAATCTTGCCCTCAGTATTACCGATACTTACTGGATCTGCCCTCTTGATCTTGAGCTTTCCTGGGATGATGTCAACCTTCACAGACGCAGTCTCAATGATCAGGGCATTTTATCATATCAGAACGGAACGTCATATGACCCGAATGCTTCTCTCGGCGGTCAGATGAATAAGTACTGGGATATCAGCGGCGAGTCACCTGTCCTGGTCAAACGGGCATATGAATATTACGGTCAGCAGAGTGTAAACGAACTCTTTGCTTCAGAATTACATTTAAGGCAAAATTCAGGAGTCCCTTTCGTCATGTATCATGAGCGCAAAGCAGACGACAATGCGGTTCTGTCATGCTGTGAGGCTTTCACCGATGAGCATGTTGAATTTATCTCTGCATATGAAGTCATGCTCTCAAGAAAGCAGCGTCCGGGTATGTCTGACTGTGACCATTACATCTCTGTCTGTGATTCTATGGGTATCCCTCAGGAGGAAATGCAGCAGTTTCTGGATTATCTCATCCTCACTGATTTTGCCATCAGCAACATTGATGAGCACCTGCAGAACTTCGGTATTCTGAGGAACGCGGACACACTTGGATTCATTGGACCTGCTCCTATCTTTGATTCAGGCAACAGCATGTTTTTCAACAGGACAGGCTCTGTTCCTCTCAGCAGGACTGAATTACTTGAGCAGGAGATCAGGTCGATGCATACGAGTGAAGAAAAAATGCTTAAGCATGTACGTGATGTGTCCGTCCTGGACCCTGATAAACTCCCAGCCCCGGATGAAACATCCGCCTTCTATCTTTCTCACGGGATTCCGGAGGCAAAATGTCACCTGATATCCGGCAGCTACCGCAACAAACTGAGCCTTCTGAATGACTTCATGAAAGGTATAAAAATCTCCCTCTACCTCGAAAAGCAGAGAGGCATGTCATAAACGGTCTTTTTCATCTTTTTTATCCAGATTCTTCCTGTACACTGCGAGCATTATGAAGCCGAGGAGCAATGCCAGCACCAGCACTGTGGGGACGGTCCCTTTTGACACGTTAATACTTATCTACTCGTGTTACAGTTCCCTCTTCTATACGGAATAACGTGCCCCCTCTTAAATCTCTGATAACCTCTTCGTTCAGCTCGGCTGAAGTGATGAAGAGCTGCACATCGTCTATCTCGTTAACAAGGAATCTCTGCCTGTCGAGATCGAGCTCGGACAGCACGTCGTCGAGAAGCAGTACAGGCGATTCGTCAAGAAGCTGCCTTGCTATCCTTATCTCGGCCAGCTTGAGTGACAGCGCGATCGTCCTCTGCTGTCCCTGCGAACCGTACTTCTTCGCATCCTTGCCGTTGATGTAGAACTCGATGTCATCCCTGTGCGGTCCTATGCTCTGGCTGCCGTTGTAGATATCCCTGTCTCTGTGGTGGTAGAACTGCTTGTACAGAATCTCCCTTCCCTCAGGCGCGGTGACAAAATCGCAGGTCGTCCTGTATCCGATCCTCAGCTCTTCCCTGCCGCCCGATATCTTCCTCATTATCTCGGCCGCCTCATCAGACAGCATCTCTGTGAATTCCTTCCTGTATCTGATCAGCTCATATCCCGCATCCGCGAGCTGGTGATCAAACACATCCAGCATGTCCTCGTTGTACTGCCTGCTGTTGTCGAATCTGCTCCTGTCACCCTCTCCCGGCGCCAGGCCCTCCAGCGACGGCATCTTGCCGCCCGCGTTTATATCGTTAAGTGATATGTTGTCAGCGCGGGTGAATGTTTTCTTCTTTATATTAAAGTAACCTTTGAGCAAAGCGTTCTTCTGTCTCAGTGCGTCATTGTACTGTTTGAGGACCTCGTAGTACCTCGGCCTCATCTGCGACAGTTCGCGGTTGATGAAAGCTCTTCTTCTGTCAGGGCTGTCCTTGATTATCCTCAGATCATCCGGTGAAAAGATGATAACAACGACATTATTAAGAAGCTCGGTCGTCTTGCTGATGACCTTGCCGTCCTTTTTTATCATCTTTTTACCGTCATTTCTTATAACTATATTAATATTTTTATCAATATCTTCTGAAGTGATGTCCGTACTTACCCTCGCACTGCTCTCACCGAACATGATGAGGTCCGACGAGTTGTTCGTGCGGAACGACCTTGCGAACGCTGTGAGATATATCGCCTCGACGAGATTCGTTTTGCCCTGGGCATTCTCGCCGACGATAATATTGCGGCTGTCATCAAAGTCCAGCTCGAGGTTTTTATAGTTTCTGAAGTTTTCAAGAATGATACTGTTTATCTTCATGATGCATCCCGTTCCGGTCCGCTGCCATTCACGGCTGCGGATCATAATATTTCTCTTTGTATCAAATTATACAATATTATTAAGTGCTCTATGCAAATAAATGGAGGGCTTCACAAATTAATAGTTGCCGGATTACGCCACTTTACTCTATTTATGATATAATTCACACAGATATACGCATTTTTCCGGAGATTGGAGATACAGAAATGAATAATAAAAGAGGCGGTGTTGGTGCCAAGATACTGCTTGTTCTCATACTGATGCTCGCATCCGCTGCAGGCGGTGCTTACGGCTACAGCATCCTTGACGGAAAGCTGGCTGCCCGCGATGCGAAGAAGGACATCGAGATGGTCAGGATCTCTGACTATGACACTGAGGAAGCAACTACTGTCGAAGGCCTTATTGAAGAGACTTCCAAAGATCTCGAAACAGCAAAATCCCGCAAGGATGTTTACGAGATAATGGAAAAGTTCGATGAGGAGGTTGCCAAGGTCAAGACCAAGGCTCAGAAAGAGCTCGAAGAGGCTAAGAAGGAAGCTGAAGAAGCCAGAAACAGCCGCAACAACAACAGTAATAACAACAGCTATAACAGCTCGGACGATTACGACGACACATACGGCAATGATTACGACAGTAATTATGATTCCGGCAGCAGTTCTTCAGGCAGCGGCAGCAGCAATAATAACAGCAACAGCAGTGGTAACAGCAGCAACAGTAACAGCGGCGGAAGTGCTATCACCAATGATGACGGCAGTTCCGGAAGAGGCGGACTTATCAACAGCCTGCTGAATAAGGACAACTGATAATATATCTTTTTTTACTATTATTAATAATTGAGGGGTATTGAAGAGAAAGGTATTTTAAGGAGGTTCATAAAATGAAAAGAAAAAGTATGATAGCGATGCTTCTCGCATTCGTAATGTCATTCTCACTGATGGCTACAGCATGCGGCTCCCCTAAGACAATCGAGGAGTACATCGAGAAGGATAAGGAAGCAGCAGAACAGGTACAGAAGGCAGCTGATACAGCTGGTCTCACAGTAGACTTCAGTGGAAACGATGTTGTTTATACATACGATCTCGCATCCATCGATAACGTTACTGAAGAAGTTATCAAGAGTGACATGATGAAAGAGCAGCTCTCATCCGCACTCGACTCAACAACAGATACATTCGTAGGTCTGTGCAAGCAGCTTGAGGAAGAGTCCAAGATCGAAGGCATCCAGATCGTAGTCAACTACACATACGGAGATGAGGTCATTGTAACCAAGACATTCAATTCATCCGGAGCGGTAGAATAATAACTGCTTAATTAGTTGATATTATTGGCAAAGTGATAATCCTGCACTAATGAAGTGCAGGATTATTTTTAATATGATTAATACAAAAGCAGCACTTATATATCGTAATGCGAGTATTCCGCAGAACCTGCCTTCAGGATATGCTGCAGGTTTGAGGACGCGAGCAGTGCGATATATAAGTGCTGCTTTCTAATATTAATTATTTAAGTTCTATTATTACCTTGCGGTACGGATCCTTGCCCTCACTTCTTGTCTTGACCTTAGGGTGATTCTGAAGTGTGCAGTGGATCACTTTGCGCTCATAAGGATTCATCGGCTCGAGTGTGACTGAATGTCTTGTTCTCTCTACCTTGCCTGCAAGTCTGTTGGCGAGGTTGACAAGTGTCTTCTCTCTCTTGGATCTGTAGTTCTCAGCATCCAGGATGACTCTTGTGTATTTGCCGTTTTCCTTATTTACTACGTAGCTTGCGAGACACTGAACTGCGTCGAGTGTAGCACCGCGCTTGCCGATAATAGTTCCTGTATCCTTGCCGGTGATCTCTACGAATACCAGCTCTTCGCCTGCCTTGACACTGAAGTCGAGGTCGATGCCCATTTTGTCAGCGATATCTCTGAGGAAAGCCTCAACAGGATGTCCCTGAACCGGGTCGAGCTTCTTGACCTCATACAGCATAGAGTCTTCTACTGACAGGTCGTATTTCTTGTTCTTTGACGATTTGCTGTTTTTTCTTGATTTTGCATGAGCCTTCTCTCTTGCTCTTGCATCTTCTCTCTCTTCAGCTTCGTACTTATCGTATTCTGCCCTTACTTCATCAGGCAGCTTTGAAGATGAATTTTCAGGGAGACCTGCGAGGATAGCATCGATGTCATCGAATGTAGCCTTTTCCTTGACGTTGTTTCCCTTATCTTCCTTCGCCGTTACTCTAACTCTGGCGAGCTTTGAGCCGATTCCCAGAAAACCGCTTGACGATTCCTCCAGAATCTCTACCTCTACCTCATCTCTTTCAAGCTTGAGATCCTTGAGTGCAAGTCCGACAGCGGTCTCTACATCGACTCCCCATTTTTCTGAAGATCTCATTTACTGAACATATCCTTTCATTCTTGCTCTCTTCTTCCTTGCAAGTTCCTTTTCAGCTCGCTCTGCCAGCTTCTTCTGCTCTTTTTCCTTATTCATCTGTTCTCTGATCTTGTTGATTCTGATGTTAAAGAAAATCTGCATGATCTGACCGCCTGCCCAGTAAATGGCAAGTCCGGCAGGATATGATCTTGCGAGCCAGAGGATACTAAGCGGGAAGAAATATTTCATTATTGCATTCATTGCCTTGTTCTGTCCTGCAGAAGCGCCAGGCTGCTGCATTTGCATTGCATTGTTCATGGCAAATGCAAAATATGTGGCTACTCCTGCTAATACAGGCAGAATCCAGGCATCCGGCTGTGCAAGGTCCTTGATCCAGAGGAAGGACTCGTGGTTCGCGAAAATCATTTCGTCTCCGGCCGGCATGTACTTCATCGGATTTCTGAGAAGTGCAAACAGTCCCATGATGATAGGGAACTGAATAAGCATAGGAAGACATCCGCTCATAGGATTGAATCCTGTCTCAGAGTAAAGCTTCTGCATTTCTTCGTTCTGCTTCTCTTTGTCGTTGGCATATCTGCGCTGGATTTCCTGAGCTTTCTCAGACATCTCAGCCATATCTCCTGAAGACTTTATCTGTTTTGCATACAGAGGATAGAGAACCAGCTTTACAATGAATGTAAGAATAATGAGCGAAATACCGTAGTTTCCTACTAATTTATATATCCACATCAGCAGATATCCGATTGGCTTGGCAATTATTCCCATTATCTGTCTCCGTTCTTATGGTACAGGGTCATATCCACCCGGGCGGCCCGGATGACATCTGAGTATTCTCTTTATACCCAGCCAGCTTCCTTTGAGAGCTCCGTATTTTTCAACGGCTTCTATAAAATATGCGCTGCAGGTAGGTGTATATCTGCAGTGAGCTCCTATATAGGGTGAAATACCAAGCTGATAAGCCCTTACCATCAATATTAAAAATCTCTGAATAAAGTTTTTCTTCTTCATGTCCCTTTACTGATTGTTTTCTTTCAACAGACCGCAGGCTCTTAATGCACCGTACATTGCACGCTGCACTTCACTCTGTCCTGCTTCCTTTATAGTATTCCTTGCCACGAATACTATGTCATAACCTTCCTTAATATATTCACGTACGGAATAGTATGACTCTCTCATGAGTCTTCTTGACCGGTTTCTCTCTACAGAGTTACCTACCTTCTTGCTGGAAACAAATGCTGTTCTTGTATAGTCCAGATTGTTGTTTCTGTACAGCACAACAACATACCTGCTTCCTCTGGATTTTCCTCTGTTGTAAACTCTGCTGAAATCCTTCTGTTTTCTGAGAGTAAGTTCGCTGTTATCTCTCACCTGGGACACCTGATCCTGAAACTAAGCTGTGAGGGACTTTCTTCCTCTTGCTCTTCTTCTCTTGAGTACCTTGCGGCCGTTAGCTGTAGCCATTCTCTTGCGGAATCCGTGTTCCTTAAGTCTCTGTCTCTTCTTAGGCTGATAAGTTCTTTTCATTTTTCTTACTCCTTTAACTTAATATATAATGTAAATAATTAAAAAATTGCTGCTCTCTGAATTTCAAGAGCACATACGCCTAAAAAGTATAGTTTAACGTCCTTTTTAAGTCAAGTTATTCATACTCATACACTGCAGTATTTTATGTGTCTAAAATAAATACAAATTTCTCAAAAAATCATTTATTCACAATATGTAGTGTTGCCTGATACTTATTAACAACTTTATCAACAACATGTGGATAACTATATTTTTGTTTTTAATTTTTACTTAGAAAATGCGTAATTTCAGCCTTTGCATATGTGGAAAACTTTATGTAAAATTGATACATAAGTGATAGGAGTGGAAATTTGGACAAAAACAAGATATGGGGTACTACTCTCAATTACCTCAAGGCAAATACAACTGAACTAAGCTATAATACCTGGATCTCTCCTCTCTACATCCATCACATTGAGGAAGAAGCAGGTATTATTTATCTTGCATGGCCTAATCAGTCAAAATTAGTCAATCATCTGAACGAACATTACCTCAATCAGATTGAAAATGCACTTAACAGCAGCCTTGATAAACCATACAGAGTAGTAATCAGGCAGGAAAAAGAATACGACGTTAATAAGATAGATACAACAAGGATGAAGAACCCTCTCAATCAGGAGAAACTCTTCAACCCTCGTTTTAATTTTGAAAATTTTGTAGTAGGAAATTCTAATAAATATGCACATGCAGTATCTGTAGCAGTAGCAGAGGCTCCGGGAGAAATATATAATCCTCTTTTTATTTACGGAGGATCCGGTCTGGGCAAAACTCATCTGATGCAGGCCATAGGTGTACAGATAATAAGGAACAATCCGAGTACCAAAGTACTCTATGTTTCCACCGAAATGTTTACAAATGAGCTTATTACTGCAATCAATGACAATAAAACAAGAAGTTTCCGCAATAAATACAGAAAAGTGGATGTACTTCTCATAGATGACATACATTTTTTACAGGGTAAAGAAGCAACACAGGAAGAATTTTTCCATACTTTTGAAACACTTTACCAGAACAACAAGCAGATAGTCATTACAAGTGACTGCCCGCCGGTAAGTCTCAAGGGTCTTGATGAAAGACTCAGAACCAGATTCAGCTGGAACATGATAGCAGATATACAGCCGCCTGATTATGAGACAAGAGTAGCTATTCTCAAGAATCTCGCTGAAAAGTCTGATCTTGAAATGAATTCTGATCTGTATGATGTACTCTGCATGATAGCTGACCAGGTCAAGGATAATATAAGAGAACTTGAAGGTGCATATAACAGAGTTATCGGATTATCCCAGCTTCTCAATGAAAAAATAACTGTTGATAATGCCAAGAGCATACTCAAGGACATCATTAAAGATAATGAGCAGGCAGTTGCTCCTGAAAGAATAAGATCAACAGTAGCAAATCATTACAAAATCAAGATTGCTGACATGGATTCTCCTAAGAGAAATGCAGAAATAACTCTTCCTAGACAGGTAGCAATGTATCTGTGCAGAGAAACTACAGAACTTTCACTTCCTAAAATAGGAAAACTCTTCGGAAACAGACACTATTCAACAGTTATACATGCAGTTGAAAAGATAGAAGATGAGCTGAAGTATGATGAAGAGCTGCGTGAAAATGTAGAAACTATAAAAGCAAAGCTGAATATAGGAAGAAGATAATATTTAAAATCAAATAAAAATATTCGCTTCACTCGAGTCCTCAAAAGTGCGCATATCCTTACAGCACTTTCTGCGGAATTCTCGTTCATCAAAATTTTTATTTGATCTATGAACTTTTAAACATTATTTATAACAATTATCAACTTTGTTTTTAACTGGATGAATGTGGTGTTAACTGCTGAAATTTCAATGTTTTAAGAAGTTATCCACATTATCCACACTCCCTACTGTTAATACTATAATCTTATATATAAATATGATCCCGGAGGATGACCGATATGAAGATGTACTGCAACAGATCTGAACTGAACAGGGCTCTTGCCAACGTTTCACATTCAGTACCTGTAAGATCAACTTCAAATATACTTGAAGGTATTCTTGTTGAAGTAAGCAACGGCTTTATGAAGCTGACTGCCACTGATACAAACATCACGATAGAATCCAGCATCAGCGTACAGACAAGTGATGATTTTGCATTCGTTGTACCGGCAAAGCTGTTTACTGCTATCGTAAACAAGCTGCCTGAAGAAGAAATGATGATAGATTTTGATCCTGCATCTGTAAAGATTATGATAAGATGCGGAGGATCCAATTCTGAACTTATCTGCTTCAGAGCTGATGAATTTCCTAAGATCAGGATCAATGATGGTGTAAATCAGATATATCTCAGCAAGGAAGATGTCAAGAAGCTGATAAGAAAGACTGCTTTCAGTGCTTCCACTGATGATTTCAACGGAATTCTTACAGGAGTTCTTCTTGAGATAAAGGATGGAAAGATGAAGATGGTAGGTGTTGATCCTTACAGGATAGCTACCTATAACATCGAAGTAACCAATAATTATGATATAAGTGTTGTCATTCCGGCCAAGCTTATAAATGAAACTGCCAAAATCATAAGTGATGAAGGCGAGGATCAGATGAGTTTTGAGATTGCTGACGGTAAGGTTGTCATGAAATTTGACAACAACAGAGTAATCATCAACACTTTTTCAGGAAAATTCATCGATTACAACAGGATTCTGAGCAAGCAGGGAGATATAAATGTAAGAGTAAAGAGAAATGACCTTTTGAGAAGTACAGAGAGAGCTTCCCTTCTAGCATCTGTACAGAACAACAATCTTATAAGATTTGATATAGACAGTGATCTTATTGTTATAAAGTCACTCAATGAAGAAGGTAATATTGAGGAAAAGGTTGAGATAATAAATGACGGTGCAAGTCTCAATATTGGTCTCAATTCAAAGTACCTCAAGGATGCTCTCAGTGTAATTGAGGATGAAGAGATAATAATAAACTTCAGAGACAGCATCAGTCCTTGTGTTATAAAGCCTCTCAAGGGAGATAAGTATGCATATCTGATACTTCCTATCAGAATGAATTAAGTTATTATATTTAAATAAAAGAGCGTTTACATCTCATTGCTCACGTCCTCGAAAATCTTTTATAAAATATATGATTTTCTGCGGAATATTCGCATTAAGATGTAAACGCTCTTTTTTCTTTATATTTATGATCAGAATATGATTATTTACATAGTTCTGCTGCTGTAAGTGCTGCTACTTTAGCATTATTGAATACCAGTCTTATATTGGATTCCAGGCTGTCTCCTCCTGTGATGTCCTTGACCTTGGCAAGAAGGAATGGTGTTGTAGCCTTTCCTTTGATTCCCAGTCTGTTACATTCCTCGATAGCTTCATCAATTGCAGGATTAATTACATCAGGATCCATTGAATATTCTTCAGGTATAGGATTTGTTACAAGAACTCCTCCTCTTAGTCCTAGCTCAAGATGAGTATTGAAGAATTTTGCGAGGTCTTCCGGGCTGTCTACTTTGTAATCTACATTGAACCCGCTCTTTCTTGTATAGAATGCAGGCATTTCTTCAGTTCCGAAACCGAGTACAGGAACGCCGTGAGTTTCAAGATATTCAAGAGTAAGACCTATATCAAGGATAGATTTGCATCCTGCACATACTACCATTACAGGTGTCTGAGCAAGTTCTTCAAGGTCAGCACTTATATCCATAGTGACTTCAGCACCTCTGTGTACTCCGCCGATCCCGCCGGTCGCGAAAACTTTGATGCCTGCCATATGTGCGATCATCATTGTAGTTGTTACAGTGCACGCACCATCCTCACCTCTTGCACACAGCATAGCAAGGTCTCTTCTTGAAGCCTTGGTTATTTCAGGGCCTTTTTTGCCAAAATATTCGATTTCTTCAGGTGTGAGTCCGGCTTTAAGTCTGCCTCCGATGATTGCGATAGTTGCAGGTACTGCGCCGTTGTCTCTTATGATCTGCTCTACCTTTAGAGCAGTCTCAACATTCTGAGGATAAGGCATTCCGTGTGAAATGATAGTTGATTCGAGAGCAACTACAGGCTTGCCTGCTTCGATAGCTTCTTTTACTTCAGGTTTTATATCCAGGTATTTATTCATTTTTAACTCCTTACTTTATGATATCTATATTGGTTCCGCTTCCGTTCATCCTGTGGAGAAGAAGTTCAGGTGTTATGTCATTATTTATTGACTCCTGCACTTCTATTGTCATTGCGGCTGCTGCGTTTGAAGCCTTGGATGCTGTGATGAGATAATCTTCATCATGATTCAGAAGATAAGCCCATACTACTGCGGCTGTTGATGAGTCCCCTGCCCCGGTCGTGCATACAGGTTCGGCATCATAATTGGCTGTTACATATTTTTTGTCCTTATCAGCGGCGAGTATCCCGTCCTTGTCCATTGAAATGAATACTTTTTCAACGCCCTGATCAATCAACTTCATTGCTGCCGCGGCGCAGTCTTCTGAATTGTTGATTTTGATATCTGTGAGATATTCCGCTTCGATGATATTAGGCTTGATAGAATAGATTCCGCTCAGGTTATTCTTTATCTTAGGTGACTTATTCACTGAAACAGTATCTATAAATATTGGTACCTTACTTACTTCCCTGATGTGCATGAGTGTTTCATGAGTAAGGTTGCAGTCCGCTACTACAGCGGATGATCTGTTGATTATATCTGCGCACTTATCTATATATTTCGGTGTTATGTGACTGCATATTTCCATGTCTGAGAGAGCCAGCTTCATATCACCTTCTTTATCATTGATATACATATAAAGTGATGAGCGGACATCATCTACTTTGATGGAGTATTCAGTATCTATACCATACTTTTCACAGTAATTCAGAATTTCATTACCGAACGGATCATTACCGACTGCTGTTATGAGTTTTGTATTCACTCCGAGATTGGCAAGGTTGTGTGCTATATTGCGCCCTACACCTCCGAAGGTAACTGTTATTCTGCCCGGATTTGAATCCTCAGGAATAAGCTCATTATAAGGAGTGCCTCCGATATCCACGTTGGCACCTCCTATTACTACTACATAATCGTCTTTATTCATTTGAAAAATGAAATTGTGCGTCAAAAATGACCGTCCCTATTGACACAATTTCTGCTCCTTTATCTTATTTACCCAGCATCTGTGGCACATTGCAGTGTATCTGTCATTTCCGCCGAGCATTACCTGATCCCCCTCTGTGATTATGCGGCCGTTTTCGTCGAATCTCGCATTTACGGTCGCCTTGCGTCCGCATTCACATATTGTCTTGATCTCTGTGATAGAATCCGCAAGCTCCATCAGACGTTTTGCACCCGGGAAGAAGTGAGTCAGAAAGTCGGTTCTCAGGCCAAAACAAAGCACCGGCAGGTCGCACTCATCCACAAGTGTGCGGAGTCCGTCTATCTGAGCAGGTGTAAGAAACTGTGCTTCGTCGGCGATGATGACATCGTAGTCCCCGGCTTTGTGATATTCCTTAATGATGTCGTCCTCAGGACTGATGATCTGTGCCTGCTGCCTGAGACCGATGCGGCTCTGGATTATATCTGCTCCGTCCCTTGTATCTGTGCCGGGCTTGATGAGCCATACACTCATACCCTTTTCTTCATAGTTGAACTTTGTAATAAGAGCCTGGGCTGACTTGGATGAACCCATAGCTCCGTATTTGAAATATAGTTTTGCCATTATATATCCCCTTTTTTAAAAAATGTGTCAGTAAGAAACGTTCCCGGTGACACATCATCATGTCTCCATGACACACTCATTATAATGCAAAATGGTGCATATATTGTGTTTAAAATTAGAGAATTATCCATATATATATATGAGATGTAATTTGTACTAATTTTTGTATGAATTTTTGATGTTGTCGCTATTCTTTTTTATTAAGTGATAGATTATAATTATGGCAGTACGGAAACTATTTGTTTCCAGTTATTATTTTCTTTAAAACCTTGAGGAGGGCAATTATGAAGAAATTTCTTGCTTTACTCCTCGCTGCTATGATGGTATTTGCTTTCACAGCATGCGGGGGCGGCGGATCATCCGAAGAAGCTGCTGATGACAGCTCTGATGCAGCTGCAGTATCATATGATGATATCGATGATAACTGCGAATCAGAAGATGGAACTTACCAGATTGCAATGGTAACAGACGTTGGTCAGCTGAAGGACGGTTCTTTCAACCAGTTCACATGGAACGGCTGCAAGAAGTATGCTGTAGACAATGGTAAGACTTATAAGTATTATCAGCCTGCTAACGGCCAGAACGCTACTGACGAAGACAGAATCAAGGCTATGACTGATGCCTGCGATGCAGGAGCTGAGGTCATCGTAACACCTGGATTCCTTCAGCAGACAGCTCTTGAGGCTGTAGCTCCTAAGTATCCTGAAGTTCAGTTCATCTTTATCGACGGATGGGATCTCGGAATTGACAACGTACTCGGAGTAAGCTATCAGGAAGAGCAGGCAGGATATCTTGCCGGATACGCTGCAGTTATGGAAGGATACACTAAGCTCGGATTCTCCGGCGGTGGTGGTGGATCCAACCCTGCTTGCATCAGATACGGTTATGGATATGCTCAGGGCGCAAATGATGCTGCTAAGGAAAAGGATGTAGATGTTGAAATGAGATACAGTTGGGAGTACGGCTCAAGCTTCTCCGCTTCTGACGACCTCCAGGCTATGCTCGCTGGTTGGTACAATGCAGGTACAGAAGTAATCTTCATGTGCGGCGGTACAATGTTCAACTCCGGCGCAGCTGCTGCTGAAGCTGCTGACGGCGCTATCATCGGCGTTGACGTAGACCAGTCAGCTCAGTCCGATGCTGTAATTACATCTGCTACTAAGGGTCTTGCACAGTCTGTACAGATCTCACTCGAAAACTTCTACGGTGAAGGTCTCCAGAAGGGAGCTCTCGTACTCGGAGCTGCTGATGATGCTGTAGGTCTGCCGGTTGACACATGGTCACTGCAGAACTGGTCAGTTGAAGACTACAATGCACTGTTTGAGAAGGTTAAGTCCGGCGAAATCAAAGTTGACAACAACTCTGAGATGGCTGATCCAAGCACAGCAGGACTTGAGAAGATCAAATTCGTAAAGTAATTTAGATATTAATCATAATTACAATGTTCATGCCGCCTCTTAATGAGGCGGCATGGCTCATAATCAAGCGAAAGTCGAATCAAGGGGGAATACCTATTCCCCCTTTTTTCAGAGAAATACACTAAACACAAAAGGAAAAGGACTATGTCAGAATATGTAATTGAAATGAACCACATCCGCAAGGAATTTCCCGGAATCGTGGCCAATGATGACATAACGCTCCAGCTTAAGAAGGGTGAGATACATGCTCTTCTCGGGGAGAACGGAGCCGGCAAGTCTACACTGATGAGTGTTCTTTTCGGACTGTATCAGCCTGAAGCAGGTGAGATCAAGAAGGATGGAAAGGTCGTAAAGATCAACAATCCTAATGATGCCACCGCTCTCGGCATTGGAATGGTCCACCAGCACTTCAAACTCATCGATGTTTTCACTGTACTCGACAATATCATTCTCGGTGCAGAGACTACCGGTGCTCTTGGTTTTCTCAAGAAGAAGGAAGCAAGAGAGAAGGTAATCGCACTTTCAGAAAAATACGGTCTGAAAGTTGACGTTGATGCCAAGGTTGAGGATATCACTGTAGGAATGCAGCAGAGAGTAGAGATCCTCAAGATGCTGTACAGGGATAACGAAATTCTTATTTTCGATGAGCCTACAGCAGTTCTTACTCCTCAGGAAATTGATGAGCTTATGGAAATAATGAGAGGATTTGCGAAGGAAGGCAAATCCATCTTGTTCATCACACATAAATTAAACGAGATCATGGCTGTATCCGACAGAGTTACGGTACTGCGTAAGGGTAAATACGTCGGCACCGTTAATACCAAGGATACCAACAAGCAGGAACTCTCCAACATGATGGTAGGACGTCCTGTACAGCTCGAGATCCACAAGAAGCCTGCAACTCCGGGCGAGACCGTTCTCAAGGTAGAAGGTCTTACAGTTCCGTCCAAGATCCATAAGAACAATGCAGTCAACAACGTTTCATTCGAAGTGCATGCAGGTGAGATACTCTGTATCGCAGGTATCGACGGAAACGGCCAGACTGAACTTGTCTACGGACTTACCGGTCTTGAAAAGGCATCGGCAGGAACCATTACTCTAAACGGTCAGGATATATCCAAGTCCTCGATCAGACAGAGAGCCCTTGCCGGAATGTCACATATTCCGGAAGACAGACATAAGCACGGACTTGTTCTTGGATATACTCTCGAGCAGAACTTGGTGCTGCAGAAGTACAAAGAGCCAAGATTCCAGAATCATGGTTTCATCAGGTTCGATGAGGTCAGAAAATATGCGGAAAAGCTTATAAAGGACTTTGACGTAAGATCGGGTCAGGGACCTGTGACTATTACAAGATCGATGTCCGGTGGTAACCAGCAGAAAGCCATCATCGCAAGAGAGCTCGACAGAGATGAGCCACTGCTGGTAGCAGTTCAGCCAACAAGAGGTCTGGATGTCGGAGCTATCGAGAACGTTCACAAGAGTATCGTAGCTGAAAGAGACAAGGGACATGCGGTACTTTTGGTTTCCCTCGAGCTCGAAGAGGTAATGGGACTGTCAGACAGAATACTCATTATCTATGAAGGCGAGATAGTAGGAGAAGTAGACCCTAAGAATACTACACCTGAAGAACTCGGACTCTACATGTCCGGTGCGAAGAGACAGGGAAAGGAGGGGGAAGCAAATGCCTAGAAAAGATCCTATAACAGGCAAGCTCAAATGGTACAAATCCGAAGGAGCTGTTGCAGTATATTCCGCTCTTATCTCTATTCTCATCGGTATGGCTGTAGGAGCCATAATCGTAATAGTAGTCGGAATGTCCAAGTCCAATATCTCCACATCAGGAGTATGGGAAGGAATCAAGCTGGTATTCCTCGGAGTATTCTCTACAGGAAGAGATAGCGCCGGTCAGCTGACATTCGGTTTCAACGGAGTCAATATAGGAAACATGCTTTTCAGAGCGGTTCCTCTGATCATGACAGGACTTTCCGTAGCGGTTGCCTTCAAGACAGGACTCTTCAACATCGGAGCATCCGGTCAGTACCTGATGGGTACTATGGGAACACTTTCAGTAGGACTCTGGCTCGGATGGAGCGGATGTCCTAAGGGAATAGCATGGCTGTGTGCATTCCTCGCAGGCATCATCCTCGGAGCACTCTGGGGAGCTATTCCTGGTATCTTCAAGGCTTACCTCAATATCAACGAGGTAATCACCTGCATCATGACCAACTGGATAGCGGCCAATCTGGTCACCTGGTGGTTCGATGCACACGAAACATTCAAGAACTCAGCAGAGGGTGGTAAGGTCGGATACATCATTCCTCTCAAGAATGTAGGAGTCGTTACACCTAAGCTCCTGATGGACAAGATCTTCTCAGGTTCACAGGCTAACGGCGGTATCTGGATCGCGATAATCATTGCTGTGGCAATGTGGATAATGATGACCAAGACAACATTCGGATATGAGCTGAGAGCATGCGGTGCCAACAGACATGCTGCAAAGTATGCCGGCATCAACGACAAGAAGAGCATAATCCTTTCGATGGCGATCGCAGGCGGACTCGCTGCAGCCGGAGCATCCCTCTATTTTCTCTCAGGAAACACAGAGTTTTACTGGTCAACATACCAGAAACTCCCTGCAGAAGGATTCAACGGTATCCCGGTCGCACTGCTGGCTGCCAACCATCCGATAGGAGTTATCTTCTCAGGAATATTCATGTCGATGCTGAATATTTCCGGACTGCAGCTCAAGTACCTGACTGCTTACAATGAGTACATTGCAGACATCATCATTGCTGTTATCGTATACCTGTCAGCATTCTCAATGCTGATCAAGACGATTCTCTCAAAGAAGATCAAGCACGATCACGGCAATGTAAATGCAGAACCGGCACCTGCTGCAGACAATAAGGATGAAGCAGCCGGAGTTAAAGAAAACGAGACTGAGAAAGGAGGACAGAAATAATGGTATTCTTACTTCAACAGATGATGTTATACGCTGTTCCTCTGATGATCGTAGCTCTCGCCGGTGTATGCGCAGAGAGATCCGGTGTCATCAACCTCGCGCTTGAAGGTATCATGATATTCGGTGCTTTCATGGGCGTAGTATTCGTAAGAATGTTCCAGGAAGGCGGATGGACCCAGGATCAGGGTCAGCTGATAATGCTTATATCACTCCTGCTTTCAGGACTGTGCGGTATCGCATTCTCAATGCTGCTGGCATTCTCGGCCATCAACCTCAAGGCTGACCAGACCATCGGCGGTACAGCTCTGAACATGCTCGCTCCTGCTCTCGTTATGTTCTTCATCTACATGATCGTACAGCAGAACACAATGGGAATGGCTCAGGGCGGAGCAGCCGGCTGGTTCATGATCAAGCCTTCGACATTCGGATATCCTAAGGGATACAGCTTCGGACCTATAGGAGACTTCTTCCTGAACAAGGTATACCTGACAACCTACATCTGCATCATAATCTTCATACTGGTATCCATCTTCCTGTACAAGACCAAGACAGGAATGAGACTGAGATCCTGCGGTGAAAACCCACAGGCAGCTGACTCACTGGGTATCAACGTATACAAGATGAGATATCTCGGTGTCGGCCTTTCAGGTTTCCTTGCAGGTATCGGCGGATTCACTTTCTCGATGACAACAGCCAACATGACATCCAACGGAGACGTTGCCGGCTACGGCTTCCTTGCTCTTGCCGTAATGATCTTCGGTAACTGGACACCGCTGAACATCGCAGGCGGATCGATCCTCTTCGGTCTGTTCAAGTGTATCGCAGCAACATACTCAACACTCGATATCAACGGAGACGGAGTATTCGCTCTGAACGAGATCGGCATCAGCCCATATGTATACAGGATGCTGCCGTATGTGATCACCCTGGTAGTACTTGCATTCACATCCAAGAACTCCAGAGTTCCTAAGGCAGAAGGAATCCCTTATGACAAGGGCATGAGATAAAAGGCCTTAGATACGATGCATAACTAAAATAAGATGCATAATTAAAAATAAGACTGAGGTTAACGATTTGATTTCGTTGATCTCAGTCTTTTTTATTGGTTATGGGGCGTCGGGAGGATTGATTCCGTCATAATTAGAGATTCAGTGGCAAAATGACGGAAGAAATGAGGTGCTGGCGGGTTGAAACTTCCGTCATATGAATAGAATCGTGAGGGAAATTACGGAAGTAATGGGCATTATGAAGGGCAAAACTATGCAAAACTTCCGTCATTTTGTCATAATAACGGATGAAATAACGGAAGAAAAGGTAACAAAGAAGAGGCAAACTTCCGTTATAGTGATATGTAAATGCATAAAATGCCGGAAGCAGGAATAAAAGCTATTAAATAGATACCCACTCCCCTTTCACTGCGCTCTTCTTAACTGCACTGCAGACAGCTGCTATATATGCTCCGTCTGTGAAGTCAGGATACTTTCCGTGCTCATCTCCGACGATTGCTGCATATACATCTCTGAAAAGTGCAGTGAACGTATTTTCTCTCACATCTTCAGAGGACGCAATAGCATCATTATCTGAATCAGAAGAAACAGTGTCATCCTGTGTGCACTGCCTGCTCTTCATCTCCCCTCCTTCTGAATACCATATGGTCTCAGGATGGAGTTCCTCCCACTTGTATGAATTCCGGAGGTCAGTGACTTCAATTGAAAGATCATTGGAGTGTCCCGGTGCTGTCTCTGAGAGCAGAAGTGTTCCGATGCCTCCGTTTTCGAATCTCATCAGGATCGCTGCTGTATCTTCAGTGTCTACTTTCACCTTCTCCCCGTCAGGATCAAGTGTCAGCATTCCATCTTTTCTGTATCTGTACGGATACCAGTTGCCGAGCTCAGCAAATACTGATGATATCTTTATTCCTGACCATGCATAGGCAAGGTCGAACCAGTGAGTACCGATCTCACTTATTGCACGCTGGCCGCCGTTCTTTTCAGGATCGAATCTCCATCCGTCGTCGTGCGGAGGAATGTGGAACTGCTGCAGATAGGAGCCTGACATTACAAGAGGACGCGCGGTACTGTCCGAACGTATCAGGCGCATGATCTCCTGATTGGCAGGATAGTATCTTACATTGCAGCACAGGGCTGTAATGATACCGCGCTCCTGATAAGCAGCTTCAGCTTCTTCAGCAAGAGCGGCTGCTTCATCCGGATCCATGCACAGAGGCTTTTCACAGATGATGTGTTTGCCTGCTGCAAGGCATTTTCTGATAATACCGGCATGCTCAGCCGGCGGCGTGCAGATGTGAACGATCTCTGCATCGGATGACAGAGCTTCATCAATATCTATTGTCCAGTCCGGAATTTTGTTTTCCTCAGCAAAGGCCTGAGTTCTTACTGCATTTCTTCCCACTATCCATGTTACCTCATGTCCTAGGCTGCGGATCGCAGATAAGTGCGTGCGTGCAATGAAGCCGCCGCCTGCAATTATTATTTTCATAGGTTTCTCCATAATTGATACACGTGCCTTAAGAATATGAATATCTGTCTTATGCTCATGGTCCTTGGACTGAAGAACAATGGCTACTCAGGTCTTGCCAGCAGCGGAAGTATAAGTTCTCTGAAATCAGGATACTGTTCGAGCAGTACTTCAGTCCCGTCTTCATAATCCGAATCTTCATAGCCCGGTGCCATCGTGGTTCCGAGCAGAGCAAAATCATTTTCATCATCTGATACCACCCTGACTCCCTGCCAGCATCCGCGCGGTACCATAGCGGTCACAGTCTCTCCACCGGCTATGTCATGACCGAGTCTTTCAGTATATCCCGTTCCGTCAGGACACAGAACCAGCATCTCACATGGCGCACCCATGTAGAAATGCCATATCTCATCAGTTGCAAGACGGTGCATCCGGGATACAGATTTACCGGTCAGCATGTACAGTATTGAACCGTACAGGTCATGCGGACCTTTCCGCCCTTCCAGCTGCCCTTCCGGGATCTTCTCATCACTTCTGAACATCGCTTTCCACATACCGCCTTCGACATCTAGCGGTATCATGCTGAAGTGACTGATAATATCTTCTTTTGTTATTTTGCCCATGATCGTAATTATTGTTTTGCAGCAGTTCTCTGACTACCTGCCTTTTCAAAGCAAGTGATCCTTCAACTGAATTGTAACAGCATCCGCAGCTGTTGACAAAAGAAACGTTAGTGTAAAGTAAATGTGGAGTTTTAAAAGAAGAAAAGCACGCTCCTGAAGCCCGCCCAGCTTTGGGCCCACCCTCAAGATCGCGTGCAAAAAATAA
>OMZI01000029.1 GCA_900315485.1 uncultured Eubacteriales bacterium
TTTGTAGCTATTACTTAGAATGGAGCATCCGATGCTCTTTTTCAATGTTCAATTATCTATTCTCTCATTTCTCATCCCACAAAAAACCGTGATGAACCTTTTAATTTATACCGGGTGACCGGAGCAACTAGATGCCGAGCATCTCTGCGTACTCTGCGAGTGCTCCGTCGGTCTCATGTGCGAGGACCTTCTTGGCGAGGACTTTGCCGAGCTGTACGCCTTCCTGGTCGAAACTGTTCAGGTTCCACAGGAAGCCCTGGAACATGATTTTGTTCTCAAAGTGTGCGAGAAGTGCTCCGAGTGATGCAGGTGTCAGCTGATCACCTGTGATGATGCTGGAAGGTCTGCCGCCGTCGAAGTTCTTGTTAGGATTCTCGTCATCCTTGCCGCATGCGAATGCGACGATCTGAGCAGCGACGTTGGCACCAAGCTTCTTCTGGCTGGTACTGCCCTGGATGTCTACGTCAACTCCGGACTGGTTCTCTCTGAATCCGATGAACTGGAGAGGAACGATGTCCTTGCCCTGATGGAGGAGCTGGTAGAACGAGTGCTGGCCGTTGGTTCCCGGCTCGCCGAAGAGGACCGGACCTGTCTTGTAGTTTACAGGCTCTCCGAATCTGTTTACGGACTTGCCGTTGGACTCCATGTCGGCCTGCTGAAGGTGTGCCGGGAATCTTGCAAGCGCCTGTGCATATGGGAGCACTGCGGTGCTCTCGTATCCGAGGATGTTCCTCTCATATACTCCGATGAGTGCGTCGAGCATTGCTGCGTTCTTCATCGGATCAGCCTCTGCAGCGAGCTTGTCTGCAGCTGCAGCACCATCGAGGAATTCTGCGAATACATCTGAACCGAATGCGAGTGAGAGGACTGCTCCGCCGACTGCGGATGTCGATGAATATCTGCCGCCGATGTAGTCATCCATGAAGAATGCTGCGAGGTAGTCGCTGCTGGATGCGAGCGGTGATGTCTCACTTGTAACTGCGATCATGTGCTTCGCAGGATCGAGGCCGGCGTTCTTAAGTGCGTTCTTGACGAATGCCTCATTGGTCAGTGTCTCGAGTGTGGTTCCTGACTTGGATACCAGGATGAAGAGTGCGTGAGCCACATCTATAGTATTGAGGACGCTGACTGCATCGTCGGGGTCTACGTTGCTGATGAATCTTGCATCCATCAGGAGCTTGTCATTGGCTCTTGCCCAGTTCTCGAGTGCGATGTACATTGCTCTAGGACCGAGGTCACTGCCGCCGATACCGATCTGAACGACTGTCGTGAACTTTTCGCCTGCTGCATTTGCGACTTCGCCGGAGTGGACCTTTGCAGCGAAGTCAGCGATTTTGGCCTGCTCGCCTGTGTAGAAGTCTCTCTTGTTGACTCCGTCCTTGACGACGTCTGCGCCAAGCTGTCCGCGGGTGAGGTGGTGGAGTACGAGCCTCTTCTCACCGGTGTTGATCATGGCTCCGTTGTAGAGCTCTTCGAACTTGCCTGCGAGGTCGGATTCCTTCGCGAGGTCTGCGAGCATTGCGAGGACCTCATCGTCGACCTGCTTTGCCGCATAGTTGTATGCGAGGCCGCATGCCATCGGTACGGAGTATGCCTTAACTCTCTCAGCGCCAGCTGCACCGGCGAGCACCTCTCTGAGGTCAACGCGGTGGTCGGATGCTGTGAGAGCCTTATATGCGTTAAGTGTATCAAGATTTTTCCATTCAGCCATTTATACCCTTCCTTTCTGAACGGCTGCCCGCAGCATATCTGCAGCTTGCCGGTTCATCTGTTATGATTTGAAGTTTGTGCTAATTCTGTTTCCATCTCATATAATTTACTACAGTTTTGCCAAAATATCTACTGAGAGAACCAGTCCTCTTAGCCTGGACAGTCTTATAACCCCAGTTGTGCCTTTAAGGCGTCCTGCAGTACCTGTGAGAAATTGATCCCCCGTGCAACAGCAAGTTCATTGAGCCATTCCGGTATTGAGAGAGTTTTCTTGATAGCTTTATTGTTATGCTGTCTCTGATACTCAATCGTATCACATACAATATAATTGACGAATTCACCAGCGCTTAATTTGATTGAACCGATTTCCGAAGGCTCAGGTGCGGGTCTTTCGTTCTTTTCGTAATCAAATAAGGTGAAGGCAAGCACATCTTCTGCCATATAGAGTGCGTCCTTCAGATCATCTCCGCATGTATAGCATCCTTCAAGATCGGGAAATATCACGGAGTAGCTGTGACCTTCCTGCGTAAATACTGCAGGATAAACATATTTCATTTTTAGTTCCTCCTATAGTCAATACCGGCATCCTTTATCACCTCTATGTTAACACGTAATATTACGTATATCAACTTCATAAAAAATACAATTCAAAATGTGGTACATTTTATGTGACAGGAATAGCAGATATGAGCAAAACGAAAAAGAAGGTCAACAGAAAAAAGAAACAGCTACAGCTGATCGCCATCCTCCTCATGCTGCTGCTTATTGCGGCTGCATTGACATGGCTTACTTTGCGCGGGCGCGCCATGAACAGGGCGCGGACTGCAGATACAACTAAGACGCTGGAGAGTGCCGGGCAGACTGTGACAGGTGAGCTTGGATTCACAGGTGACCTGACAGATACTTATAGAGCGGCTCAGCATGTGTACTCACATAGAGGCAGTGCGGGAGATAACGAGCATTCATTCAAGGCGTATGACGATGCGATCGCTGCCGGCTCGATATATATAGAACAGGATCTCGTACTGTCGCAGGATGGTGTGCTGTTCGTTGCGCATGACCTGTCTGCCGAACCGATGACGGGCACATTGGGGCTGTATTCATCTATGTCTGCAGAGGAGATAGACGGACTGAAGACTAAGGCCGGAGGGAAGGTCCTGAGGATGAGCGAGGTATTCGACAAATACGGAACTTCAGTCAACTATGTCATAGAACTGAAGGCATATGAGGACAGCCGTATGATCGACAGCTTCAAAGAACTGGTGGATAAATACGGCTATCAGGATAAGATCATCGTGCAGTGCGAGGACATCCATCCGCTCAGAAAGCTGGAGGATATATATCCTGACATGACCAAACTGTATGTATGCAGGAGCCAGTGGGGATTCGATACCAGCATCAATGAGCCGTATATCGACATAATATCCGTAAAGGAATGGCTCATGACGGAAGAGAGATGTAAGATCGTGCACGACAAGGGCAAAATGTTCAGCGCCTGGACACTTGACTCTGAAAAATTGATCAGGAAAGCGATAGACATGGGCGTGGATGTATACTTCACCAACGATACGCCGCTGGCTCTTTCAATAGAGAAAGACTACGGACTGCAGAAGAGAGGGGAGTAGACTGCAGGAAGTCTGAGCGCATTCAAAACGATTGACAGAGGTTATCATATATGCTAACATAGCGACACAAAAGAGTTAGCATATGTGGTAACCTTTTGCGTTGCAGATATGTGTCAAAAAGGACCGTCCCCGGTGACACACGGGGCCGCCCCCAAATGACACACCGCTGGCATGGCAGAAAGGTGGAAGGAAGATGCCAGATACAAAGAAAAAGAAGCCTGTAATTGCCGCAGGCCAGACTGATATAGGAAATAATGTGCCGCATCAGGATACTGAGGGGCTTGATTTTGCTGCCGGTGACAAGGTCATCGAGCATGAGGCCGGCAGACAGCAGGACGAGAAGGCTTTCAGAAAGAAGGTGGCGAGGATACTCCAGGTTGCCAGATGGTCGGCGGGCCTGAGTCAGGCTGAACTGGCGGAGAGGCTTGGTACCAAGAAGTCGAGCATATCCCGCATCGAGAGCGGTGCCCAGAATATCACGGTGGACTATGTCAGCAATTATGCGCGCGCACTTGGAAAGGAAGCTGTTCTTACCGTGTGCGAGCCTCCGGTGGAATACGGTGACAGGACCGCATATGAACTGAAGCTGTATGATGAGGTCCTGCTCAAATTCACGATGGTGAGAAAACCACGTTTTGCAATCACAATAACCTGGGTCAATGAGGCGAAAAGGCATCTGCTGCCTCTTGATCTTGAGCCGACGCCTGAAGGGCTGGAAAGCTGGCTAACTCATCGCACAATCCCGAAGAACAGGGAGATGGTAGAGAAAATACTTGCTGCATTTGATCTTAATATTAAAGACATAAAGGGCATAATAGATATATGTTTTGGGCTGTCGCTCAATGACAGCTACTGGATAACGCAGAGCAACTTCGAGGGGGCATTTTCAGAATACAATCTGTATGAGAATGAATTCTCGCATGCGCTCTCGCTGATCGCTTATACAGGGGGCAGCTATGTCGACAAGCATTTCAGGACTTCGCCAGAACTGACTACGGGCGGAATGCTCAGAAAGGCCTGGAGATTCTTCGGACCGGGAAACATCTGGCTGTATAAAGGAGGAACTTTTGGATTTGCCAACACAGGCAATGAGCCGCATTCCGAATTCCTTGCGTCACAGGTGGCAGAGCGCATGGGCATCAACTGTGTACACTATGAGCTGGAGCAGTGGATGGGCATACTTGCGTCCAAGTGCAGCTTGTTTACGGATATAGATACGTCATATATCCCTATCGGACGGATAGTCAGGACAGGGGGTATCGATGCGTGCCTTGACTACTATAAGGAGCTAGGAGATGATTTCTATCAGCAGCTTGTGGATATGCTTGTGTTCGACGCGGTGATACTGAATGAGGACAGGCACTTCGGAAATTTCGGCTTGCTTCGAGACAACCATACAGGAAAGATAATCGCTCCGGCACCGGTATTCGACAACGGATTGTCACTGCTGTGCTATGGGATGAAGGATGACTTTGACGATCTTGAGAAATATATAGGATCAAGAACTAACCCTTATGGGATTGAGGATGACTTCATCCCGCTGGCGAAGCGCCTGATGGGACCAAGGCAGAAGGCGATGCTGCGCAAGCTGCTTGAGTTCAGCTTTACAGAGAGCGATGTGGCTAATCTGCCGAGCTGGAGGACTAGGGCGCTCGAAGAGATGGTCCGTGAGCGTGCGAGAATGCTGCTCGAGGCATAGAAAGACTACGTTGGCTGCCGGAAATCTGCCGGAAATACTGCCGGAAATATGTGCAAAAAAGGCTTGCTTTTGCATGCTGAGTAGTTTAATATTATTGGGCGTGTCCGGACGGGCATGCAGCTAATTAATTACTTTCTGCACCGTGCGAAACGGTGCCAATATGACCACAGGAGGTGTCAACATGAGAGATTATGAACTTCTATTCGTGCTTGATCCGACTCTGGACGAGGAGACCAAGGCTAACCTGATCGAGACTGTTAAGTCAGTTATCAATGCAGGCGGCGAGGCTGGTGAAGCTGATGTATGGGGCGAGAGAAGACTTGCTTACAGCATCAACAAGAAGAACACTGGTTACTACGTAGTTCTCCCGTTCAAGGCTGATGCTGAGCTCCCTAAGGAACTCGACAGAAGACTCAGGATCAACGAGAACATAATGAGACATATCATCGTTTGCCAGGACGAAGAGTAGTCAAGGGACAGGAGGTCTGAGATGAATCAAGTTATATTGATCGGAAGACTCGCAAGAGATCCGGAGCTCAGCTACACACCTAACACCCAGTCTGCTATGTGCAGATTCACAATCGCTGTAGACAGACCGAGAAGGCAGGGCGAAGATGCCGGCGCTGACTTCATCCGTATCACTGTATGGGGAAGACAGGCTGAGACATGCGACCGTTACCTCTCCAAGGGCAGACAGGTAGCTGTACAGGGAAGGATCCAGACCGGAAGCTACAAGAACAGAGAAGGCGTTACCGTTTATACAACGGATGTCGTTGCTGACAGAGTTGAATTCCTCGGCGGCGGCCAGGGCGGCCAGAACGGCGGTCAGGGCAATTTCAACCAGGGCGGCTCATTCGGCGGCGGATATCAGGGCGGTAACAACAACGCACCGCAGCAGAGCGGTAACTTTGGCGGACCTGAGGAAACATTCGGATCAGACAACACATCCGGCAACCAGGACTTCGGTTTTGGCGGATTCGATGATCTCCCGGATACGTTCCAGGCAGCTGAGGATGATATTCCATTCTAAACTATCGAAAGATACCATTGCGCTCCGGCATGCACGGGGCTGGCAATGAAGACCATCCTATAGAAAGGGGAAAGCACGAATCATGGAAAGAAACAGCAGACCTAGACGCGCTAACACAGGCATGAGAAGAAGAAAAGTATGCCAGTTCTGCGCTGACAAGGACAAGAAGATCGACTATAAGGATGCTGAGACTCTGAAGAAGTACATCACAGAGAGAGGCAAGATCCTCCCTAGAAGAGTCACAGGTACCTGCGCTATGCACCAGAGAGCAGTTGCTAAGGCAATCAAGAGAGCAAGAGTCGTTGCTATCCTGCCGTTCGACGCAGAGCAGTAAGTCGAAGATCCTACAGATCAAACATGAACACCAAAAATCTCGTATCGAGTAAGATACGGGATTTTTCGTTGTACCGTTATTCAGCTGCTATCTGTACATGTTGTTAAGATAGTAAAGGGTATTGGTCCTTTTCACATGATATGAGGCATAGTCATGTGCCTGACTGGTCGAGTAGTAGAATCCTGCATAGAACTGTCTGCCGTCATGGAAAATGCACTGGAGCTCGTTGCCTGGCGAGCGGCCATATGGGAATTTTACTTTGCCCACGAGCTTACCGGACATTGTGTGGACTGTTACCATACTGTACTTTTTCTTACCCTTGAAGCTCCTGACGTCGTAAATGTAATTGCCGACGCTGTCCATTCCCTGATTGAGAAGGGAAGTCTGCTTGCCCTTGAGGACGACGTACTTCTTAGGGTTCAGGTTGCCGTCGAAAATGATGACGTTGTTGTTGCCGCGGAGCCTGCCTACATAGCAGTTTTTCTGAGCGTTGTATGCGATCGCGGTGAAGCCCTTATACTTGCGCCTTACGGATTTTGGCAGCCTCTTGACCTTCTTGGTCAGCTGGATATCCTTGTACGATGTAACCGTCAGCGTGTTCGGATTGATGAATACGGCTCTATTGCCCTTGACTCTGCAGCATGTAGCTACAAGGAGGTTCTTTCTCGTGTTATATGTCAGGCAGTTTGCGTGATAGACCGGGAGCGGCGAGGAGACCTTGACGACCTCTCTTGTGCTGAGCTTGACCTTGACGATCTTGCACTTTTCAACATTTCTGTTGTACAAGGTCAGATATGCGTATCCGGCATTGGCGCATGCTCCCTGAAGGGTGTCATAGCCATACAGCTTTTCGCCGGCAGCTGATCTGAAGTCGAATGCACCATTGCCTTGCTTGACAAGGGTCATAGATGCATTGCGCTGCTTGTTGGATTTCTTCTTGCTTGCAGCACTGACATTATTCAGCGGCAGAACAAGGACAGAAGTAATACATACCGCAAATGCGATAAGAAGTGCCAGTATGCGGCTTGCTTTTCTGCTATTCATTTCTACTGTTTCTCCCTACTGCTATTGGTCCCGAATCCCTTATTAATTGTAACATTATGTTACAGTATATCTCTATGACTTGTTTTGCTCTATAAAGCTGAAGCCTGCAGTTTCTGTCAGGATGGCTGCAGACCGCACGATACACGGCTACTCAACAGACGGAAGCACTGCTCCGCCGAACGGCATCGCGATGACGCGGGCATCAGGCCCGTGTTTTTTCATGGCCTCGTCGAAGGCTGCCTGAGCCGTGGCGGCAGGTGTGAAGAAGAGGCTCTTCACGAAGTCAGGATCCATTTCAGATATCAGGTAGACTTCTGCCTTCTGCATGACCATGGCGATGGCTGCCGCCTTGTGGCCGCCGAGCTTGAAGTCGGCGTGGATGCGGTCGATGAGGTCCTGCGGCTTATCAGCCTCAGTGAACCACTTCTCGAAAGTCGCATTGCCGAGACCTTCGTTGCAAGCTCCGATCAGGATGATGGTGCCGCCATCTTTTATGATGTGTTTGGAATTGTCCAGAGCCTTCTGTGTCTGATACAGATTGGCGTCTTTCGGCGCTCCACCCTGGCTGACCAGGATAATGTCGGCAGGTTCAGGCACTGACACGCGGTACATCCTGTCGAGATATTTACAGCCGACTCTGTGGGCTGTCACGACATCGCCGGCGACTGCATACACGATCTTCTTGTGCTCGTCGAGGACGCAGTTGACTATGAAGTCGACCCCGAGCATCGCACATGCCTCTTCAAGATCTTCACGTACAGGGTTGCCATCGAGCTTGCCCGTGCGCGCATCCTCCGAGATCATCATGCGGTGGTTCATCTGTATCGCTGCCGGAGTCGAGACGCCCGGCATGATAGCTTTGCATCCGCCCGAGTAGCCGGCAAAATAGTGGAATTCTATGTTGCCGAGGCAGATGCGGATATCTGCTTCAACGACCCTGCGGTCGTAGTCTACAGGTGTGCCGCTCTTAGTAGTGCCGAGGTGGACAAGGTCCTCACGGCTGCTGTCCACTACTTCCACTTCACCGTAGCAGCGGTCGCCGACAAGGCGTCTGTGCTCTTCTTCCGTGTTATTGCGGTGTGAGCCCAGAGCTATGACGACCGTTATGTCCTCAGGTCTGCATCCGCCTGCGTATAACTCGTCCAGAACGGAAGGGAGTACGTCGTAGCTCGGAAGCGGTCGCGATACGTCACTGGTGACAATTACGACTTTAGGGCGCCTTCCGGAAGAAGCGCTGATCTTCTCTGCCGCAATCTCTCTCAGCTTCCCTGTGCCGATTGGGTTCTCAAGCGCATACCTGACTGCATCGGCGCCTCTGCGCTCGTGCTCCACAGGGTTGCTCATAAGAACGCTGACGAGATTCTCATCAGGCACATTTACTGTCTGTATATCTTTTCCGTAACCGAATTCTATCTGCATTTCTTTTGCTCCAATCAATTAAAAGGCGGGTGTCCCCGCCTCTTAATTTTGCCGTATTTATCATTTTTATGCAAGCCGTTCCGCAGACCGGACAGGCTGCGGAATTCCATGCGCGTTTTGCCTGACTACTTCTTGAGATCGTTGATGTTCAGTGGTGTCTTCCAGATGTAGTCCGTCCTGTTCGGCGTGTTGATCAGGAGTTGCAGATATCCGTCGTTTCCGACTACTGCACTCTCGATCTCGCCGAGTGTGATGCGGATGGAACCGAGGTATTTGTAATCGGCAGCGCGGTATACGTCAAGGTAATTCGTCTTATGCTTGTTTGCGCCGCTGATGCCGTGGAAAATGAATCCGTCCTGAGCGCCGCAGTCCTGAACGTGTGTCTTGCCGCTGTGCTTACATCTGCTGAACAGCTTCTGGTGCTTGAACCTGCCGTCTGCGCTGTAGATGCGGATGCCGGTTTCCGAAGAAGCATAAATCACTTTGGTTGTCTTATCATATGCGAGACCTGATGATGAGTATGGTGTTTTGGATTTGCCATATTTGTTGGTCTTCGGATTCCATGTATAGATCGTTGTCTGTCCGCCCTTGAAGATATAACAGAGGCCCGTCTGCGGATCCCAGGTTATCCCATTCGGGTGTCCGATGTTGAATGCAAAACCTCCGGATTTGGTCTTCTTTCCGTCTGCTGAATAAGTGACGATCGCCTGCATCGGATTCATGCCATACAGGACATAGTATTCCGATCCGGTAAATGTCATCGCCTGCGGAACGAGTGCTTTGCTGAAACCGGTGACTTCGAACAGCTTGCGGCAGTTGCTGCTGTCAAAAGTATATACGTAACGAGCTTTGCCTCCGTTGGTAGGGTTGCTGAGAAGACCTGCAACGAGCTTGTCGTTGGAGACTTCGAAAGGCGCGCTGACCTTCGTCTGCGTCTGGCCGCCGACGGTCACGTCGACCCGGTATGTGTACTTGCCTGCCGGCAGTGTGCCGAAAGGCAGAGCATTATCGATGCTGTAGATATCGAATTTCTTCGCGTTGACACTTGCGGTCTGCGAGAATGCCCACTGGCCGCTTGCGTTGACGACGCCGACTGTGACGCTGTCAAAAGACTCAGGCGAATTGACTACGCCCTTTACCGTGAATCTTCCGCCGACTTCAAGGAATGAAGGATTGCGCTGTCCGGTCACTGTGATCTTTGACAGGATCGCGTTGGCAGCCTGAGCCGAAACAGCCGGCGTGGCTGCGGTGTTATTTGTGGATGCGGCGGCTGTAGTACTGGTGGCTGCGGCAGATGCAGTGCCGGAACCGAACTTAACGTACTTGTCGCGGATGTAGTAGGTGCCGCCGTTGATGGTGGCTCTGTACCATTTCTGGCTATTGCCCTTCAGCTTGGCCTCGGACAGAATTGTGATGGACTGTCCCTTTGACACGGTGCCCTTTTTTGTCATGCCCGCGGTAGGGCCTGTCCTGTAGTTGGCACGGGCTATTGCTGTGGCCGGGATATTGGCATATGAAATGCTGTCAACGAGGTCTGATCTGATGTAGCCTTTCTTTCCGTTGACCGAAACATAGTACCAGCGCCTGGATGCCTTGGTGCTTTTGCTCGCGAACACTTCCCTGAGGATGGTCACGCCGGTATTGTCTGAAACCAGCATAAGCTGTTTGGAGCTTGTGGTCGTGTGTGCTCTGAGGCACGCGCCGCCCGGGGCATTGACTTTGCCCGAAGCCTGAGCCGACGCGGCGCTGACGTCCGTGCCGCCGAGGCCGGGAACAGCAGCCGTAAAGCACAGAGCCATTACGAGCAGCATGACAAGAAGGTGCGCGAGAGTTGAACTCCTTCGCGATGCTCCCTTCCTGTTCGAGTTGTATTTAATCGTTGTAGTATTCATAATTCCTTCTCCTAAAGTATGCTTTCGCCTGAAAAAGGAGATAATTCCGTATACTACGATTATTCTTTTCGGGACGGAGAGGGTCAATTAAACTTTACGTTCTTAAAGATTAATATGCTGTAAGGTGGGGGCGATGGTTATTGCCGGAAACTCGCTGAAAATCCCGACAATCTACACATTACGGCGAGTTAATCTTATATAATCTAAACACAACTGGGTTCTTGTGCGGAAAAGCCGAAAATGCTTGAAAAATGCGTACGGCAGGCTCATAATACAGCAGTGTGCACAGGGTGAAGGTTTCAGACCTGCCGCAGCACATCGTGAAAAAGAATTCAGTGCGGAGGCCCGGGCAGAATGCCGGGGATCCTCAGATCAGAAAGAAGGTTTCTTATTAAATGAGAGAATGGATATACAGGGCGATTTACTGGGTCGCAGAGATACACAATCAGATACTCAGCATCAATGACCGTGGAGGCTGGTACTTCAACGACAAGCAGCTTCATTTCATAGTTATAGGCGTACTGGGGATGATAGGAATATTCATCTTCTATCCGCTGTTCAAGCTTCTGGCAAAATACGATCACGAGATGGTCATCGCGTTCCTCTATGTGTTCACGCTGGTGCTGGTGGTTTCGTTTGCCATCGAGATCGGGCAGTGGTATTCGGGCACCGGGCGCATGGAGTCTGAAGACATGGCGTACGGAATAGCCGGATTCCTGATAATGTTCCTGATATTCGCCTTCATACGCGGGCTGTTCCTGGCTATTAAGAGCCTGCTCGGGCGTGATGAAGAGCGCGAGGAAGAGAGGCGGAGGCTCGCGGGCAAGCACTAAGGTCTGCACTCATTTTTCTGAATTACAACTATTGCAGCAAAAGCTTATTCCGATAAATCTATTTCTCAATAAAGAGGGGCGCCTTTCATATGTTCTGAGGGGCTTCTGAACCGTTATTTTTCCACAGTTATTAAAAAAACCGAACAAATTTCAAAAAAGACCCGCTAATGGTCGTACAACTCCGAACGGCATGATATGTACTGACAAAAACACAGCACTCCATGGCGAATAGATTTGAGTTGACATCATTAAAGTGGGAAAATCTATCGTGTATTTTTTCGATACAATCAAGCTGATAATTGTTTTGAATTCAGTTTTTTTCACATAAGCAAAAGACAAGGAGACTGCATCATGAAGAAAGTCGGAATCATCATGGGAAGCGACAGCGATCTGCCTGTAGTAAAGAAGGCAACAGGCGTGCTTGATGAGCTGGGCATCCCTTACGAAGCACATGTTTACTCCGCACACAGGACACCTGCAGAAGCCAGGGCATGGTCGCTGAATGCAAGAAAGGACGGATTCGGTGTCATCATCGCTTTTGCCGGAATGGCTGCACACCTGGCGGGAGCCATCGCTGCAAACACCACACTCCCGGTAATCGGCGTACCTTGCAAGAGTGCCGCATTCGACGGAATGGACGCTTTGCTCTCGACAGTCATGATGCCGAGCGGCATCCCTGTCGCAACAGTCGCAGTCGACGGAGGAAAGAATGCTGCTTTGCTCGCAGCTGAGATGCTCGCGGTAGCTGACGAAGAGCTCGCAGAGGTGCTCGACGCAAGAAGGTCTGCAGAGGCAGAGGCAGTACTCGTAAAAGACGAAGGTATTATGGAAAGGCTGAAGTAGTCGGCCGCTGAGAAATAACGGATAATAATGACCCCCATATATAAAAAAGGAGAACACTATGAAACTTGTTTACACAGGAAAGACCAAGAACGTATTTGAGATGGAGAACGGTAACTATCTGCTGAAGTTCAAGGATGATGTTACAGGTAAGGACGGAAAGTTCGATCCGGGCGAAAACCAGATCGGTCTGACCATCGAGGGCGTCGGCGATTTCAACCTTCGCATGACTGACTATTTCTTCGGAAAGATCAACGAGGCCGGAATCAGAACGCATTTTGTAAAGGCTAACTTCGAGGATACAACTATGGAAGTAAAGCCGGCTAAGGTATTCGGCCACGGACTCGAGGTAATCTGCAGACTCAAGGCTGTAGGAAGCTTCATCAAGAGATACGGTGAATACATCGAGGCAGGCACAGATCTTCCTTATTATGTAGAGACTACTTTCAAGAACGATGCACTCGGCGATCCGCTGGTAACCAAGGACGGACTGGTAGTTCTCGGCGTCATGACTGAGGAGCAGTATGATGATCTCAGAGACATGACTCAGAAGATCACCAAGATCGTTGCTGACGACATGAAGGAAAAGGGACTCGACCTCTACGACATCAAGTTCGAGTTCGGATATGACGCAGACGGCAAGGTAATGCTGATCGACGAGATCGCTTCCGGCAACATGAGAGTATACAAGGACGGCGAGTACGTTGAGCCGCTTGAACTCAACAAGCTGTTCTTCGCAGAGTAAGAGAGTATCCGCAGCGGTTTGACAGCTGCATGAATTACAGAGCCTGCAGGGGGCAACGCGGGCAAAACATGATGCGTTCACTGCATATGTGTGGTGATAAGGCGCATCAGATAAAAGGGATTAGAGAAAAAACGTAAAAGGGCAAAAAGAGGGAGGAGGCCTATTATGGGCGGCTTTTTCGGAATTACATCTAAACATGAAGCAGTGCTGGACGTGTACTTCGGTACTGACTATCATTCACACCTCGGGACCAAGACCGGCGGACTTGCAGCATATGACGAGGAACTCGGACTGCAGAGGGTCATCCACAACATAGAGAATTCGCCTTTCCGTACCAAGTTCGGAGGCATCACGAATTCTATGAAGGGCAAAGCTGCCATCGGATGCATCAGTGACACTGACCCGCAGCCGCTGCTGTTCCATTCAGTCTGCGGCACCTATGCCATCATGACGACGGGCATCATCAACAACCAGGAGGAGATCATCGACCTCGTCCTGAAGGGTGCTCACGGACATCTCGGCGCAAGGACCGGCGGCAAGATCAACCAGACAGAGCTGATCGCAGCACTGATCTCCGAGAAGGATGACCTGGTAGAGGGCATCAGATACGCTCAGGAAGTCATCGACGGAACGGCATGCATTCTGCTCCTCAAGGATGATGGGACGATCCTCGCCGCAAGAGATAAAAACGGCCGCCTGCCTGTAAGGGTCGGCAAGGCGAAGGGTTCAACAGCTGCTTCATTCGAATCTTTTGCACTGAGCAAAATGGGCTTTGAAGATCAGAGGGACCTCGGCCCGGGAGAGATCGCAGAGCTCACTCCGGACGGCATAAAGACGGTAGTTGAGCCGGGCAAGTGCATGAAGATGTGCGCTTTCCTCTGGAGCTACTACGGATATCCGACGACCACATACGAGGGCGTCAACGTCGAGATGATGAGATATGCGAACGGACGCATCCTCGCTCAGCACGATGCAGAGAGCGGTTTTGACGTCCAGAGCGTCGACTACGTAGGCGGAGTTCCTGACAGCGGCACACCGCACGCGATCGGATATGCCAACGAGTCACACGTGCCTTTTGCCCGCGCATTCATCAAGTACACACCGACATGGGCGAGAAGCTTCATGCCGCAGACTCAGGACGAGCGCAACAAGATCGCCAAGATGAAGCAGATCCCGGTCACTGAGCTGATCAAGGACAAGAACCTGCTCTTCGTGGACGACTCGATCGTAAGAGGAACACAGCTCCGCGAGACTGTCGACTTCCTCTATGCGAACGGCGCAAAGTCGGTACACATGAGATCGGCCTGCCCGCCTATCATGTACGCGTGCAAATACCTCAATTTCTCGAGAAACAACAGCGAGATGGATCTCCTGTCGAGGCGTGTCATCGCTGAGCTCGAGGGCGCTGAGGGTATGAAGCACCTTGAGGAGTATGCGGACGGATCAACTGAGAGAGGCAAGAAGTTCCGAAGGACCATCGCGGAGAAGATGGGATTTGAAACACTCGACTTCCAGACACTGGACGGAGTCATCGAGTCGATCGGCATCGACAGATGCAAGCTGTGCACATACTGCTGGAATGGAGAAGAATAAAAAGGGGCGGAGGCTCTGAGACAGAATGTATCGGCGGACTAAATGGTCCGGAGAAGACACAGAGAGGTACTCATGAATACTAAATCAAGATCTGACAGCTACGCTGCTGCCGGAGTAGATATCACTGCAGGTTACAGAGCGGTTGAACTCATGAAGAGCCACATCGCAAGGACCGTCACACCGGGCGTCATGGGAGGCGTCGGCGGATTCGGCGGACTGTTTGAACTGGACCTCGAGGGACTGGACGTTAAGAAGCCGGTCCTCGTAAGCGGCACTGACGGTGTCGGCACCAAGCTCAAGCTGGCTTTCCTGCTGGACAAGCACGACACGATCGGCATCGACTGCGTTGCGATGTGCGTCAACGACGTCATCTGCGCAGGTGCAAAGCCGCTGTTCTTCCTCGACTACATCGCATGCGGCAAGAACGTGCCGGAGAGGATCGAGCAGATCGTTTCGGGCGTGTGCGAGGGCTGTGTGCAGTCGGGCGCTGCGCTGATCGGCGGCGAGACGGCTGAGATGCCGGGATTCTATCCTGCTGACGAGTACGACCTCGCGGGATATGTAACAGGTATCGTAGATAAGGACAAGATCATAGACAACAATAAGATGAAGGCCGGCGATGTTGTGATCGCTCTGCCGTCGAGCGGAGTCCACTCCAACGGATTCTCCCTCGTGCGCAAGGTCTTCAATCTCGAGAAGGCCGACATGAAGGCGCTGACTGCGGGCAACACGATGCTCGGCGGAAAGTCGCTCGGCGAGGCTCTGCTCGAACCAACGAAGATATACGTAAAGCCGGTACTCGCTTTGCTTGAAGAGGTGGATGTCAAGGGCATCTCCCACATCACAGGCGGCGGCTTCTACGAGAACATCCCGAGGAGCATTCCGGACGGGCTCGGAGCTAGGATACAGAAGAGCGCGGTCAGAGTGCTGCCGGTCTTCGACATGATCGCAGAGGTGGGCGCCATCAGCGAGCACGACATGTTCAACACGTTCAACATGGGCGTAGGCATGTCGATCGTTGTTGCACCTGAAGATGCGGACCGCGCGGTTGAGATACTCAAGGCCAACGGCGAGGACGCATACATCATAGGCGAGATCGTGGCTTCGGAAGACAAGATCGAGATCGTATAACATATAAGGACAGATGCCAGGCGCAGTGAAAGGCGCCGCGGCATCTGTTTTTCTGCTGAGAGGCGCCGGGAACTGGTCCTCATGGTGGACCTGAGAGGCGCCTGAACGGGAGAATTGCTAAAGAATTGGTCCTCGTGGTGGTCCTAAGAGGCGCCTGAACAGAGAATATGCTGACGAATTGGTCCTCTCGGTGGACCTAAAATGCTTCAAGAGCAAATAAAGGTGAAAATGAAATGAGAGATAAGGTAAAGATTGCTGTCTTCGTGAGCGGAGGCGGCACGAACCTGCAGGCTCTGATTGATGCGGAGCGCGCGGGGAAGATAGGTGACGGGGAGATCGCTCTGGTCATCTGCAACAGGACGGGGGCTTATGCTCTTGAGCGCGCTGCGCAGGCGGGCATCGACGCTGAGGTCGTCACAAGAAAAGCCTGCGGAGGCCAGGAGGGATTCGAGGCGAGGATCCTTGAGCTGCTCGAGGAAAAGGGCATCGAGCTGATCGTGCTCGCAGGTTTTCTCAACATCCTCAGTAATGACTTCGTCAGCAGGTATGACCACAGGATCGTGAACGTACACCCTTCACTCATACCGGCATTCTGCGGTGACGGCTTCTACGGACTGAAGCCTCACGAGGCTGCTCTTGAGCGCGGGGTCAAGGTGACAGGTGCTACTGTGCACTTTGTCAACGAGATCGCCGACGGCGGCGAGATCATCGCGCAGAAAGCTGTCGAGGTGCAGGACGGCGATACTCCTGAGGTGCTGCAGAAGCGCGTCATGGAGCAGGCCGAGTGGGTGATTTTGCCTGAATCGGTCGCAAAGCTGTGCAGTAAGATCCGCGCAAGTCGCTAAGAGCTGCCGGGCTTCCGTCATAGAATTGGGATTGCGTTTTAAATGACGGAAGAAAACAGGGTATAAAGATATAAATTCAAAGGTATAAATTCAATTTTTGCAAGAGGGAAATCCATCAGAAAGGTTTAGAGGTATCAGGTATGGACACTTATAAGACAATCAGCTTCAGTGAAGCGGTAGAGGGCAATGCTTATCCGGGCCGCGGGATCGTTGTCGGAATGACTCCGGATGCGGGCAAAGCCGTTGCTGCCTATTTCATCATGGGCAGATCCGAGAATTCGAGAAACAGAGTATTCACAGTCAAGAACGGCGTTGTTTACACTGAGCCGTTCGACATCGCAAAGCTCGAGGATCCGAGCCTCATCATCTATGCTGCTGTAAGACAGCACAACAACCACCTCGTTGTTACCAACGGCAACCAGACGGACACTGTCGTTGAGGATCTGGTAAAGGGCGGATCGTTCTATCATGCGCTTGAGAGCAGATGCTTTGAGCCGGATGCTCCTAACTTCACTCCGAGAATCAGTGCTGAGCTCGAGTTCGACGAGAAGGCAGGATTCAAGTACAGAATGAGCATCCTGAAGAGCGCTGATGCAGAGGGAAGCGCATGCAACAGATTCGGCTATGACTATGCGCCTATCGCAGGACTCGGCCACTTTATCCACACATATGAGCATGACGGAAATCCGCTGCCTACATTCAGCGGCGAGCCGACAAGAGTAGAGATCAAGAATGACATCGATGATTTTGCCAATGAGATATGGAACTCTCTGAACGAGGACAACAAGATCTCGCTGTATGTAAAGTATGTTGACCTGGCAACAGGCGAGGCAGAGAGCAGACTCTTCAATAAGCACAGCAAATAGTGAGTTGAATGCCCTTCACTCGAGTCCTCGAATGCGCAGCTGCTGAGAGCGCATTCTGCGGATTCTCGTTCCGTGCATTCAACTCACCAAGCAGCAAGAAGACATAGAAAGGTAGAGAAATGAAAGAATTCGAACTGAAATACGGATGCAATCCTAACCAGAAGCCGGCTAAGATCTATATGGAGGACGGCAGCGACCTGCCTCTCGAGATCCTGAACGGCAGACCTGGATATATCAACTTCCTCGACGCGCTCAATTCATGGCAGCTCGTCAAGGAGCTCAAGGAAGAGCTTGGCATGCCTGCAGCTGCCAGCTTCAAGCACGTCAGCCCGACGAGCGCAGCAGTAGGAACCGTTTTGCCTGAAAAGCTCAAGAAGGCCTGCTTCGTTGACGACATCGAGGGACTCGACGAGTCGCCGCTCGCATGCGCTTATGCGAGAGCAAGAGGAACCGACAGAATGTGCTCGTTCGGTGACTGGGTAGCTCTGTCTGACGTCTGCGATGTAACGACTGCAAAGCTCATCAAGAGAGAGGTTTCCGACGGCGTCATCGCTCCGGGATACACTGAAGAAGCGCTCGAGCTGCTGAAGGCCAAGAGAAAGGGCGGCTACAACATCGTCAAGATCGACCCTGACTACATGCCTCCTGAGAAGGAGACCAAGATGGTATTCGGCGTTACATTCGAGCAGGGACACAATTTCTTCAGGATCAACAGAGAGCTGCTGAGCAACGTTGTCACAGCAAAGAAGGACCTGCCTGAGGAAGCTGTACGCGATCTCATCATCGCACTCATCACACTCAAGTACACACAGTCCAACTCCGTATGTTTTGCATATGACGGACAGGCTATCGGCGTAGGCGCAGGCCAGCAGTCGAGAGTTCACTGCACAAGGCTCGCAGGCGGCAAGGCCGACACATGGTTCCTCCGTCAGCATGACAAGGTCCTGAACCTGCCGTTCAGACCTGACCTCGGACGTCCGGACAGGGACAACGTGATCGACGCATACATCAACAAGAATGAAGAGGACTGCTGCGCTGACGGCGTATGGCAGAAGTACTTCACAGAGCAGCCGGAGAGATTCACTGCCGAGGAGCAGAGGGCTTACCTCGACACACTGACAGGCGTGAGCTGCGGATCCGATGCTTTCTTCCCGTTCTTCGACAACGTTCAGAGAGCGGCAGCAAGCGGCGTCAGCTACATCGCAGAGCCGGGCGGCTCGATCAGAGACGATCTGGTCATCAAGTGCTGTGACGATCTCGGCATCGCAATGGCATTCACAGGAATGAGGCTGTTCCATCACTAGTACCGGAGGGGCGGTTGGCGTAAGACGAAGGCTGTGGGCTGTATTTACGCCAACTGTCAGACTGCATAACAGGAAAAAGTTGGCGTAAGTGCAGGAAAAAGTGCGGAAGTTACGCCAATAAAAATCAGGAAAGAAACAAATATCGGCCTGAAATAATGTAATAGTTGGCGTAATATAATAGAATATAAGGGTAGTTACGCCAATCTTTGATGCCTCGGGGCAGATTTGATGGCGTAAGAATTGATGATAAGACTGAAGTTACGCCAACAGGTAATTGGAGAAGAAGCCCTGGTGGCGTAAACGGAACAGGGAATACGGTACAGGCGCAAAAGGAGTGATCACATGGTTATCATGGTCGTAGGCGGAGGCGGCAGAGAGCACGCCATAATCAAGAAGATCAAGAAAAACAAGGATGTGGAGAAAATCTATGCTCTGCCGGGCAACGGCGGCATCGGAAGGGATGCCGAGTGTGTGCCGGTCAAAGCGACGGATATCGAGGGCATCGTGGAGTTCGCGAAGAAGGTGCACCCGGATTATGCCGTGGTGGCGCCTGACGATCCGCTGGTAATGGGGTGCGTGGATGCGCTGACGAATATCGGCATTCCGTGCTTTGGCCCTGATGCGAAGGCTGCTGTTATCGAGGGCAGCAAGGTGTTCTCCAAGAATCTTATGAAGAAGTACGGTATCCCGACTGCGAGATATCAGACTTTTGAGGATATGGATGATGCGCTGTATTACCTTGAGTCTGCGCCGATCCCGACCGTTATCAAAGCGGATGGTCTGGCGCTCGGCAAGGGCGTTATCATCGCTGAGACCAGAGAGGATGCCAAGGCCGCCGTGCGCGAGATGATGGAGAACCACAAGTTCGGCAAGAGCGGTGACAGAGTCGTAATCGAGGAGTTCCTCGAGGGACCTGAGGTATCCGTGCTGAGCTTTACGGATGGCAAAACGGTCGTGCCGATGATCAGTTCGATGGACCACAAGCGCGCTGGCGATGGTGATACCGGACTGAACACGGGCGGCATGGGAACCATCGCTCCGAATCCGTACTATACGGATGAGGTGGCGGCACGCTGCATGGATGAGATATTCCTGCCGACAATGCGCGCGATGAACGCAGAGGGAAGGACCTTCAAGGGCTGCCTGTATTTTGGCCTGATGATCACCAAGGACGGACCGAAGGTCATCGAGTACAACTGCAGATTCGGCGACCCTGAGACACAGGTCGTACTGCCGCTGCTCGAGTCAGACCTGCTGACAATCATGAAGGCTGTAACTGAGGAGAGACTCAGTGAGGTCGAGGTGAAGTGGTCTGACGGATCGGCATGCTGCGTCGTTGCTGCTTCGGACGGATATCCGGTCAGCTATGAGAAGGGCTATGAGATCACCATGCCGGATGAGGTGTGGCCGTATGTATATGTTGCAGGCGCTGCAGAGGAAGACGGCAAGCTCCTGACATCAGGAGGAAGAGTCCTCGGTGTCACGGCAGTACGCCCGACGCTTGCAGAAGCGATCGACGCATCGTACGACATGCTGGACGAAATAGATTTTGCCAACAAATACTACAGAGTGGATATCGGACAGAAGGCTTTGAAGGCACTCAGGTAGTGGGAAACGGCCGGGTGCATCAGGCACTCAGGCAGTAAAATACGAGGGGTATACTGAGACCTGAAGGAGTTCAGCGGACTGATCCTGAACTTAGTAGACTCAGCAGATAAAATCAAAAGAGAAATGGGAGAGCTATATGGTATTTAGAGTATATGTGGAGAAGAAGCCGGGGCTGGCCAATGAGGCTGCTGCGCTGAAGAGCGATGCGAAGACTCTGCTCGGGATCAAGGGTCTCGAGGAGGTGCGCATCCTCAACAGATATGATGCTGAGAACATCGATGCGGAGCTTTTTGACGACTGCATCTACAAGGTGTTCGCTGAGCCTCAGCTGGACAACACTTCGGAAAGTCAGTACAAGCTGCTCGGAGCGGGCGAGGCGGCATGCATTTTTGCCGTTGAGGCTCTTCCGGGACAGTTCGATCAGAGAGCTGACTCTGCTGAGCAGTGCATCCAGATCCTGTCGCAGGGCGAGAGGCCGACTGTCAAGTTCGCAAGAGTTTATGCTCTGTACGGCGATCTGAGCGAGGCCGACATCAACGCTATAAAGGGCTATGTGATCAACCCAGTTGAGACAAGGGAAGCAAGCCTTGACAAGCCTGAGACTCTTGAGCAGAAGTACGACATCCCTGAGGAGGTCGAGACTCTGATCGGATTCACACATATGACAGACGACATGCTCGGCGGATACATCAAAGACATGGGACTTGCCATGGATGAGGCAGACCTCGCTATGTGCAGGGACTACTTCAGAGATACAGAGCAGAGGGAGCCGACCATTACAGAGCTCAAAATGATCGACACTTACTGGTCCGATCACTGCAGACATACGACATTCGGCACTGTCATCGACGATGTGAAGTTCGAGGACGAAGTGCTGCAGAATGCTTTTGACGACTATATCAAGACCCGCGAGCTGCTCGGCCGCACCAAGCCGGTATGCCTGATGGATCTTGCGACTGTTGCAGTGAAGTATCTCAAGCTGCGCGGCAGACTCGAGAAGCTCGATGAGTCCGAGGAGATCAATGCGTGCACGGTCAAAGTGAACGTTACAGTAGACGGTGAGGATGAGCCGTGGCTCCTCCTCTTCAAGAATGAGACACACAACCATCCGACTGAGATCGAGCCGTTCGGAGGAGCGGCGACATGTCTCGGCGGATGCATCAGAGACCCGCTGAGCGGAAGAGCTTATGCTTACTCCGCGATGAGAGTCACAGGTGCGGCTGATCCGCTGCAGCCTGTAAGCGAGACTCTTCCGGGCAAGCTCCCGCAGAGATCGATCACGACTACAGCTGCCCGCGGCTACTCCAGCTACGGCAACCAGATCGGACTCTGCACGGGTATGGTAGACGAGATATATCATCCGGGATATGCAGCCAAGAGGATGGAAGTCGGCGCCGTCATGGCGGCCGCTCCGGCTGTCAATGTCAGGAGAGAGCGGCCGGAGCCGGGCGATGTTGTCCTGCTGCTCGGCGGCTCGACCGGACGCGACGGCATCGGCGGAGCAACCGGATCATCCAAGGCACACGACTCGCACTCGGTCGAGACATGCGGCGCCGAGGTACAGAAGGGTAACGCTCCTGAAGAGCGCAAGATCCAGAGACTGTTCCGCAACGGAGACGCCACCAGACTCATCAAGAGATGCAACGACTTTGGCGCGGGCGGAGTCAGCGTAGCCATCGGCGAGCTGGCTGACGGCCTTGAGATCGAGCTCGACGCAGTTCCTAAGAAGTACGAAGGACTCGACGGAACAGAGCTAGCTATCTCCGAGTCTCAGGAGAGAATGGCCTGCGTAGTAGCAGCAGAGGACAAGTACATGTTCATGCAGCTCGCAGCAGACGAGAACCTCCAGTGCGTACAGGTCGCTACAGTAACAGAGTCACCGAGACTCGTTATGCACTGGAACGGAAAGACGATCGTAGATATAAGCAGAGAGTTCCTGAACTCCAACGGAGCAGACAAGCACATCGAAGTGGAAGCTGCTGCACCGGGAGACTGGCAGGCAACTGATCTGTATCACAAATACGCAGACGGCGAAGAGAAGAAGGGCTTTGCACAGCTCTATGCAGATGTCGCAGCGGACCTCAACACATGCTCCAAGAGGGGCCTGTCCGAGAGATTCGACTCGACTATCGGAGCCGGCACAGTACTGATGCCGTTCGGCGGACGCAACCAGCTGACACCGATCCAGGCAATGGTACACAAGATTCCTCTCGAGAAGGGTCACACTGATGACTGCTCGCTGATGTCATGGGGCTTCAACCCGTACATCTCATCTGCTTCGCCATATCACGGAGCATACCTCGCAGTAGTCGAATCCGTAGCCAAGCTGATCGCTACAGGCGCTGAGTTCAAGGATGTATACCTCTCGTTCCAGGAGTACTTCCCGTCACTCAGACACGATGCGAAGAGATGGGGACTGCCTCTTGCAGCACTGCTCGGAGCATTCGAGGCTCAGATGGGACTCGGCATCGGATCCATCGGCGGCAAGGACTCCATGAGCGGAACCTTCGAGAACATCGACGTACCGCCTACACTCATCTCCTTCGCAGTTACGATGGGCAAAACGGGCAGCATCGTTTCGCCTGAGTTCAAGGCAGCTGGCCACAAGGTCGTAATGCTCAGCCCTGACCTCGAGCAGGACAACAGCGGCGTCGGAACAGACCTTCCGAGCCCGGCTTCACTCATCAGAGTATGGGAGAAGGCAGCTGACCTCATCCGCGAGGGCAAAGTCTGCGCTGCATACACACCTGGCATCGGCGGCATCGCTGAAGCCATCATGAAGATGACCTACGGAAACGGCATCGGTTTTGACTTCGTCAGCAGCAAGGCAGACGATGAGACTTCAAGAGTAGACGCACTCACACTCGACGAGATGTTCGCTTACAACTACGGCAGCATCATCCTCGAGCTGGCAGATGAAGACACAAGGATCGGAAGAGGTGTTGATGTAAGAGTCCTCGGTAAGACCACTGAGAGCCAGAGCATCACATGGGAAGATGAGAGAGTCGAGATCGGCGACCTGCTCTTCAGATACGAAGGCAAGCTCGAGAGCGTTTTCCCTAACAACGCTGCAGAGAACAAGGTCGGCCCTGTCCAGAACCTCAGCTACAAGGCAAAGACATGGAGCACCACACTCTACAAGAAGGCAGAGCCTAAGGTCCTGATCCCGGTATTCCCTGGCACCAACTGCGAGTACGACAGTGCGCGCGCTGTAAGGGAAGCCGGCGCAAAGCCTGAGATCATGGTAATCAGGAACCGCTCGTCCGAGGATATAAAGCAGTCGGTAGAGAAGTTCGCAGCTGAGCTCAGAGATTCCCAGATGGTATTCATCCCAGGCGGATTCTCAGGCGGCGATGAACCGGATGGTTCGGCAAAATTCATCACTGCATTCTTCCGCAACGCTGAGATCAAGGATGCTGTAACAGACCTCCTCGACAACAGGGACGGACTCATGTGCGGTATCTGCAACGGATTCCAGGCTCTCATCAAGCTCGGACTCGTGCCTTACGGCAAGATCATCGACACTGACGAGAACTGCCCGACACTGACATACAACACTATCGCATGCCACCAGTCGAGGATCGTCAGAGTAAGGATCGCTTCGAACAAGTCGCCATGGCTGAGATTCACCAACGTCGGAGACATCTACTCCGCACCTGTATCCCACGGTGAGGGAAGATTCATCGCTGACGAGGAGCTCGTAAGAAAGCTCGCGATCAACGGCCAGATCGCAACTCAGTATGTTGACCTCGAAGGCAACGCTACTGCAGACATCCGCTTCAACCCGAACGGATCCGTAATGGCTATCGAGGGAATCACCTCACCTGACGGCAGAGTCTTCGGAAAGATGGCTCACGCTGAAAGAGTAGGCGAAGGCCTCTACAAGAACGTCGAGGGCAACTACTTCAACAGGATGTTCGAGAGCGCAGTAAGGTATTTCAAGTAGAAGGAATCTGACTTAAGCTCTTGAATAAACGAAAATCAGGACTATAATAGTGAACGGCGGGCGATATGTCCGCCGTTTTTCATGGCATAAACTTCTCTTTAAGAAGGCACATCGCTGCAGAGTGATCTGAGCCGTCTGTGAATCATGCATGGGCTAAACCAGGATTGGTCCTGCGAGTGGCCTTCCCGGTCACTTATACAGATGTTTTGCTGCGAAATTGGTCCTCCCCGTGGTCCTGAAGAGCATTAGATAATGCATTTTGCTGCGAAATTGGTCCTCCCTATGGTCCTGATGAGCGCTGAATCAGAAAGAAAGAATAACTTCGACGAGACGCATCTTAAGCAATACTTAACAATGTACTAAATATGTGCAGAAATAGTTACAGAGGTGTGGTATATTAAGAACACAGGATAGTTAACTAATTGTCATAGTGCAAAGACACTTTGATATCGCATGTTGAGCTGCGGAGAACTGAATGAAAATGATTGTAATTAATTGCTGATATCAGCAGAAACGGGGCGGAAGAGATGGAAAATAATAAGTGTAAAGCATTCATAGAATGTATAGAGCGCGGAAGTATTTCGGCTGCGGCTGATTCGCTCGGATATACTCCGTCCGCTATCAGCCAGCTGATCACGTCGCTCGAAAAGGAACTGGGGCTCAAGCTGCTGGTCCGCTCGCAGAAGGGTGTCAAGCCTACTTCGGAGGGCGAGACTCTGCTGCCGGCTTTCAGGTCATATATCGCAAAAGAGCAGGACATCTATCACATCGCATCTGAGCTTAAGGGTGTCGTAAAGGGTAATCTGTCGATCGCTGCTTATCCGAGTGTCGCTACCAACTGGCTCCCGGAGATAGTAAGACGTTTCAAGAGCGAATACCCGGGTATCCACATCAACATCCGTGAGAGCATCAGGGAGAACATGTTCCAGAACTTTGAGCAGAATACGGCTGATATGGGGATCATGGTCTACTCGGAGCCGATGCCGTATGAGTGGATACCTCTGATCGAGATCCCGGTGCTGGCTGCACTGCCTGAAGACCACCCGTTTGCCAAAGCGGATAAGTTCCCTATCAAAGAATGCGAGAACAGCGATTTTATCCTCGGCTCATGGGGCAGAGAGATCGAGATCCTGAATATCCTTGAGAAAAATGACACTCACCCGGATATCAAGTACACGACGTACGACACGCCGGCGACTCTGGCCATGGTCAGGATGGGGCTCGGAATCAGCCTTGTCAACGAGCTGAGTGCGAGATACTGGAACGAGCATCTGGTCAAGCTGCCGCTCGACCCGCCGCAGACCGTTACCTTCGGTGTTGCCGTGCCGTCCCGCGAACACATGACCAATGCTGCAAAGAAGTTCCTGCAGTTCGCGATTGATTTCATTGAAGAATAAAAGGCCGCATATATTCAGCCGATAAGAATTGACACCGGCATTGACACCGGAGCTGACACCGGCGCACTGAGCATTGCGGGCAAAGAAAAAATCCCGGGACATGAGTTCCGGGATTTTTGGGCGTTTATTATTCGGTTTGTGTTTTCAGTCCAGTACCGGTCCTGATTACTTTGCGTAGTACTTTGAGAAGAATCTCCACTTTGCTACGAGTACTGCTGCGAATGCTCCGCCTACGATGATGTTTGCTACCATGACTTGACCTCCATATGATATTGAATGAAATAATACCTTTTACAGAAGCCCCGCCGTGTTGAACCGGCCTGCTCTGTATTGACAAGTGCATTCTAATCCCGCGTCAACTATTTGTAAATTTAATAGTTTTAACACCCTGTTTAAGCCGCTCTTAAGAATCGTTAAAACTATTTTTTAACGGACTTGAGTCAGTTTTCGGCCCTGTAAGCACGTTATTTACGTATATAAAAAGATCCCGGAGATGCTGTATTCTCCGGGATCTGCTGCTATTCAATGATTATTTTATGCTGCCTTGTGTGTGTGATTTCTTCTGTTGTAGTAATCAGAGTAGAACTTCCACTTAAGGGCCAGAATTGCGACAAACGCGCCACCTACGATAATTGTTGATAACATGACTGCCACCTCCTTAGACCATTGATCATTTCCATATTTTCTTTTAGAAGAGGCCTCCACTCCTCTCCTTTCACCTACATTGTATCTCAATCGAAACATAAGTAAAGTTAAGCTTTGTTACCATGATATTAAATTGCACTTAAATTAATACAAAGTTAACAGTGCATTTAGTCCGGCTTAAGTTATAATGGTCTTAAATCATAATAATACAGTATCGCTTAATATAAAGGCATACGTTGATACCCGGACATACAGAGAGGAAGCAGGTATGGAAAGTGCTAGATGCAAAGCGTTTCTTGAAGCGGCGGAGCGCGGGAGTTTTAAGGCTGCGGCTGAGGCTATGGGATATACGCCGTCGGCCATCAGCCAGCTTATAGCTGCGCTGGAAAATGACCTTGGACTCAATCTGCTGATCCGTTCAAAGAAGGGTGTGAAGCCGACTGCGGAAGGGGCAAAACTCATTCCGATCGTCAGGTCGTACCTTGCGAGAGAGAAAGAGATGTATGAGCTGGCGAGTGAGATGCAGGGGCTGTCGGTCGGCAACCTGACGATTGCGGCTTACCCGAGTGTCGCGACTACGTGGCTGCCGGGGATCGTCAGAAACTTCCAGAAGGACTTCCCGTCGATAGAGTTCAACATAATGGAAGGCGTCCGCCAGGAGATATTCCATCACCTTGATCAGCATGAAGCGGATCTGGCTTTTCTCGCCTATGCCGAACCAATGAATTACGAGTGGATCCCGCTCGCAGATGAAGAGATGATAGCAGTCATCCCGGAGACGCATCCGCTTGCGGGAGCAGACAGCTATCCGGCAGCTGATTTTGAAAAAGACGACTTCATCATGACATCCTGGGGGCAGGACGCAGAGGTCATCGAAGTATTTAAGAAAAACGATATATCTCCGCTGGTCAAGTACACAACTTACGATACTCCGGCTGCACTCGCTCTTGTAAGAATGGGTCTGGGGGTCACTATGTGCAATGAGCTCGCGGCACAGTACTGGAATAATCATCTCGTCAAGCTGCCGCTGGATCCGCCTTCGAAGATAACTTTCGGCATTGCATATACTAATGAAGAACATATGACAGCGGCCGCGAAAAAGTTCCTCGATTATGCGGTCAGGTACCTGACAAGAGCTGAAGAGCGGAAATAATGCTGTTGATACCGGACTGAAGAGTCGATATGATGATGCACCTGATGCGAAACGATAACAACAGATATGCAACTGAAATGAAATACCCGGTCGGTCCCGACCGGGTATTTCCACACTTATCTGTAATTATATTTTGAAAGTTAGCAATATGTTGTGGTTTTATGTATCCGCTCTATTTATCGAGCTTCTTTTCTCTTTCCATTTCGACATCTTCCATGTCCATTACTGCAGCTGCATACATTGCACAAGCAACTCCCACTACGATTCCGCCTACTAACATGATGTTTCCTCCTTCTGTATTGTCATCAGGGGTGCGGCCTTGTCTGTCCGGATCTTTTGCCCGAACCCTGCAGCAGAGCCCTCATGACTGTCTCAGCCTGACGCCTGTAAGCACCAGGCGTTACTTTCTGTCTGACAAGATCGTTTCGCTCAACTCTTTAAGTTTTACTTAACATCTCTTGTTGTCTAGATTATAGTCCCGGTATTAAGTGAAGTAAAACTATAATCAGTAATCTTTAAGAACAGTTTTACTTACTTTAGTACAATCGGGGAGAAATTTCCCGCATGCGAGCAGTGAGCTGATGACTTCGGGCATCACCGATTCATCCCTGACATATCACCTGCAGAATGCAAAGGCACACGGTGTCACTAAGGAAGAAATCGCGGCCATCATCACGCATCAGGTCCTGAACCGCAGATGGTATAAGTCATTATTCAGAGGAAAATACAATCCATACCGCACATTGACAACAGCAGTGAATATACTGCTGCTGTTGTCGTTCGCGTTTATCGGCGACCGCGCTGCGGTGATGTGTAAGAGGACTTTGCGCGAAAAGGCCGGTGTATAGCCGGTGCTGAAAGGCAGGCCTTCGCAACATGCAAGAATTGCTGGATCCAGGAAATGTAATGCGTGAAGATTATGAGAAATCTATAGCTTTGCCCGCAGATTAATTGTAGAATAATCGGGTAAGGGCTCCGCCTTAAGGAGTCACAGGACCGGCGTCTCTGCGGAGATGGCAGGAAGATCAGAGAGCCTGCTGCCGGAAGATGGAGGAATCCAGTCAAATAGAGGAGGACAATATTATGGAAAAGTACGTATGTGATGTATGCGGTTATGTTTATGATCCAGCTGTAGGCGATCCTGACAACGGAATCGAGCCGGGTACAGCATGGGAAGACGTTGCTGAGGATTGGGTATGCCCTCTCTGCGGCGTAGGCAAGGACAGCTTCAGCGCTGAATAATCAATAGGGACAAAAGGGGCATCCGGGACATGCCGGGTGCCTTTTTTCATAAATTGAGAGTTTGAAGGGAGCATATAATGTACAAAATCGTAAGAAGGAAGGCTCTCAGGCCGACTGTAACTCAGCTGGAGATCGAGGCTCCGCTGGTCGCACGCAAGGCAAAGCCGGGACAGTTCATCATCCTGCGTGTCGATGAAGAGGGCGAGCGTATCCCTCTGACCGTAGCAGGAACGAACCCTGAAGAAGGGACAGTCAAAATCATCTTCCAGGTCGTAGGAGCTACGACGGAGATGCTGAACCACGTACCTGAAGGCGGGTACATCCAGGACTTTGTCGGACCGCTCGGCAACGCGACT
>OMZI01000006.1 GCA_900315485.1 uncultured Eubacteriales bacterium
CCATTTGAATTATTTTTGAAATAGTTGTATCTTCACCTACTCTTGTGCTACGGCATTCTATATATCCCATCTCATTTATCGTAGCTGCGCTTACCGTATCACCTTCCTTTTTATCTACAGGAAGTGATTCACAGTCAGGTTCCGGAGGTAACGACTCGACCGGCAGCAATGATTCAGATGATGAGGATGTTGTTGAGGAGAATGCTTTCTCTACGCCGGGCAACGCTACTCTCGGAGATATGATCAAGAGCTCGGGATCCAAGGACTTCTATACGATTCGAACGGATAACGACAATACGTTTTATCTGGTCATCGATCACTCCGGGAATATGGACAACGTTTACATGCTGTCTGCCATCGATGAAAACGATCTGAAGGATTTCCTGGAAGATGACGATGAAAGCAGCGGAAGTCTTGTCCTGCCGGAGACAGTTCAGCCGGAGACTACGGAGAACGTACCGGAGACTACTGAAAAGGAGCAAAAGCAGGACCGCATTCCGGGGATCATATCGCTCGTGCTTCTTGTGGCAGCAGGTATTGCCGGAGTAGTTCTGTTCAGGAGATATCGGAGAAACGCAGAGGAACCGGAGGATGACTATTCGGAAAACATGGAAGGCGATGGACTTCCGACTGTAAATGAGGACGAAGAGTTCCTTGAGTAATGGACAGCCTGCTTTTGCAGGAGTAAGGAGAAAAACTGAAATGATGGATTTTAGTGAGTTTACAGAATATGTGAAGACACATATAACGGAGCATTTGCCGCCGGAGTATGGAGCGGCAGATATCCGGCTGGATGAAGTCCAGAAGATGAATGAGCGCTATACGGGGCTGACCGTAAGGCTGGAAGACAAGGTATCTGCGCCTGTCGTCAATATGGAAATGTTTTATCAGCAGTACCAGGACGACAGGCCGATCCCGGATGTAATGAAGGATATGGCAGAGATTGTGCCTGCATCGATCGATATCGATGTCATGAAGGATTACGAGCAGGTGAAGGACAAGCTGTTTATCAGACTGAATTCTCCGGAAGGCCATGACCAGATCATGGCAGACAGCCCGCACCGCATGGAAGCAGATCTCTTGATGACCTACCACATATATATCCCGGACAGGGATGGAGACGGAGGCTTTATGTCAGCGCGGATAACCAATGACATGATGAAGGAGTTCGGCATCAGTCAGGAGCAGCTACATCAGGATGCGATCGCAAGTACTGAGCAGATCTTTCAACCGAAGATCCAATCCATGATGGAGGCACTTACCGGCATTCCGGAAGAAGACCCACAGATGATGGTCGTGACCAATGGAATTGGTTCACTCGGCGCCGGAGCTCTTTTCTGCAGCGGAGTGATGGACAAAGCTGCAGAGCATATGAAGGGCAATTACTTCATCCTACCATCATCGATCCATGAAACGCTGGTCGTTCCGGACAACGGAAGCTTTGACCGGGCGGATCTGGAGAAGATGGTGAAGGAAGCCAATCGCACGGTTGTCGATCCGCAGGATCGACTGTCCGATTCCGTTTATCACTACGACAGCAAAGACCGCGTCTTTGAGAGAGCGGATGTCTACGAGAAGCGAACACAGGAGAAATCTGCAGAGAGAGGATCGATACTCGGAAAGTTGCAGGACAAGAAAGAGCAGATCGAACGCACCGCTCCGGGCATCAGTCAGAATAAGCAGCGTCAGGCTGGACTGGCGATCTAAGGAGGGAGAGAGACCATGACGAAGTATGAAGCACATGGAGGCAGAGAGACTGCCAGGAAGCAGCAGGAGCGTATCCGCTTCTACGAAAGCCGCGTGAAGGAAATGGACGCTGAACGCAGGAAGAAAGGCGAGAGTAAAGCCAGAAAGGAGCAGGCACAGAAATGAGCAAAAGACCACTGATCATAGCCGAAAAACCCAGCGTAGCGAAATCCCTTGCTAATGTCATCGGAGCCTATCAGGAGAAGAACGGCTACCTTGAAGGCAGGGAATGCATCGTCAGCTGGTGCCTCGGACACCTGGCAGAATACGCCTTCCCAGAGAGCTATGACGAGAAGTATGCGGAATGGAATTTCGAAGACCTGCCGATCATCCCGGATCCGTGGAGACTGGCTGTGACAAAGGATAAAAAGAAGCAGTATACAGCGCTGAAGGAGCTGATGTGCAGGCAGGACATCGATTATGTGATCAACGCCTGCGATGCCGGACGTGAGGGAGAGCTGATCTTCCGAAGGGTATATCAGCTGGCGAAGTGCAAGCTCCCTGTGATGAGACTCTGGATCTCATCCATGGAGGATGAAGCGATAAGGGAAGGAGACATCGGCTCTATACAGCAGCACACCGATCACTTCGCCGCAGGATGCTGTCAATGTCATGGGGGATCTTATGCGCGGGCTGGATAGAGAGACCGTTTTTATCATCAACATGGACAATAAGATGAGAGCCATAAATTACACGGCAGTCGCCCAGGGCGGCATCAATGCTTCCATGGTTCCAGTCGCGAACTGCTTCAAGGCGGCGCTGCTCTCGGCTAACGCTGCATGCGTTGCGCTATTACATAACCATCCGAGCGGAGATGCCACACCGTCGCAGGAAGATTTTGATGTAACAAAACGCATGGTTCAGGCGGGCAAATTGCTCGACATTCCCGTCATCGACCACATCATAATCGGCGCTTATCACGGTGAGCAGTTCAGCTTCCGGGAGAACTATCCGGACATGTTTTACGCTGAGCCGGATCTTTCGGTATTTCCGGAGATCGATACGAGCAAAGGCTGGCACGTGGCAGAAGAAAAGCCAGTATATGAAGCAGGGAACAATAAAAGAAATCAAAACAATCAGGATGTGAAGGATCCTGCGAAGAAATCTGTAATCGAAAGACTATCCGAGAAGAAAGAGCAGGCAGCAGGAGTGGATAGGGCTGCGCCTGTACATACAAAAAATGAATATTCGCTATAACAGCATACAGCGCAGCCTCGTCAGACCGGCGAGGCTGATTTTGGAGGTGAATACAGTATGGCTGAAGAAGCTAGAAATAAATATCAGGAATGGGAGCAAAGGCGCAAAGAAAAGCTGGAAGAGATCACCGGCAGGATTGAGGAAGGAATGGCGCGCATCATGGATTCTTCCGAGTTCAAAAACTACCTTTCGGTAATGGCGTCTTTCTACAATTATTCAGCTCGCAACACGCTCCTTATATTCATGCAGAAACCGGATGCGACGCTTTGCGCGTCGTACACAGACTGGCAGCGCAAGTACAACCGCCAGGTCAATAAGGGTGAGAAGGGCATCCAGATCATTGCCCCGGCGCCATACAAAATGAAGGTGGAAAGAGATCAGGTGGATACTGCGACAGGGCAGCCTGTTCTGGATGCTGACGGCAATCCGGTGAAAGCTGAAAAGGAGATTACAGTACCGAGGTTCAAGGTCGTGAGTACATTTGACCTCAGCCAGACCAGCGGTGAGCCGTTGCCGGAGCTTGGCATCAAAGAACTGACAGCGGACGTGGAACACTATGAGATGTTCATGGAGGCGATAAAGCGTATCTCACCTGTACCGATCCGCTTTGATGAGATCGAAGGCGGCGCAAAAGGTTATTACGATCCAGTCAAGAAGGAGATCGTTATCCAGAACGGCATGCCGCAGGAACAGACAATGAAAACATGCGTACACGAGCTAACGCACAGCCTGCTCCATGACAAAGATACTCTGAAACTCAATGGAGAAGAGCTGAAGAAGGACCGTATGACCATAGAGATCGAAGCCGAGGCATGCGCTTTTGTCTGCCTTTCTCACTTTGGCTTTGAGGATGTCGGCGACTACAGCTTCCCGTATCTCACTTCATGGAGCAGCGGCAGGGATATGAAGGAGCTGCACGCATCGCTATCTACGATACAGCAGACATCATCACAGATCATCTCGGGCATCGAAAAGGGCATGAGAGAACAGATGCTGGAACAGGATGTGGATCGCTTTGAGATCTACCAAATCCCAATCGGGAGCGAAAACCGTGACAAGAAGTTCGTCTCGATGGACGAGGTCACGAAGACTTACGGGGAGATCAGCCGCGACGATTACGCTCTGGTTTACACCTCTCCGCTGAAGGACGGTGAGACGCTGGACAGTCTCTACGAGAAGTTCAATATCGACCCTCCGATGGATTATGCCGGTCACTCCATGTCCGTCAGCGATGTTGTCGTGCTTCATCAGAATCATGAGGACAAGGCCTACTACGTGGACAGCATGGGATTCAAAGAGATTCCGTTTGCGCAGGGAGAACCATATGTGCCCGGCTGGGATAAGGATCAGCAGAGCAAGTCAGTACAGTATGTGGCCGGGATCGCAACACCGGGCGGATCAAAGGCGGCTATAGCAACTGAGAAGGGGTATTTTACCATCCAGCAGGATGGAAAAGATTATAATTACACCTTTTATGACAAGGACTTCAAAGAGTACCACAGCGGTTCGTTGGTGGATTCAGGAATGAATCTGACGGAGGCGATAAAACATGTCCTGTGGCATTCCGGAGAGACGATAAGCAACGAGGCTGTTGTATACGGTGACATTGCAAGCAAGATCGATGAGATGCACAAAGCTTCGGAAGTAAGGTCGATAGATGCTCCTTCGGCAGAAAGGATCGCGGATCAGCTACCGCAGCAGGGTAGACGGGAATCTATTCTAAGGTCACTCAGAGACAAGCAACAGAAGGTGAACGCAGAATTCGGATTTGACCGGCACGGACATAAGATCGATCAGAAACGAGGTGAGCAGACGTTATGAGAAAGAATGTGAGAAATATACAAACGGCTGACAGCAGGATGGTTGTAGGGGCAGCATTTGCAGCAATAAGCCTGATTGTCATGGCATTGCTCGTGTTTACATGGATGCAGCCAGCTTTTGCTGCAGAAGGGGACGGAGCATCTGGTACCTCAGTAACGGTCACCATTAAAGCTGGCGAGCACGGTGTTGTTAACGAGAAAACCGGAGAGACCACTGAGACCGTATCCCAAGGGGAAGGTCTGAGGCTCGCAATCAGCTCTGAAGAAGGATATGTGATTGGCAGAGTTCTTTTGAATGATGAGCCGCTTGCAGCAAGCGACCTGAAAGAGTTGCTTGGTGAATCTGCAGGAGAGCTTGATCTGGAGGAACTGGACGACGATCTTTCAGTAGAAATCATTTTCATGACCACGTCGGAGTTTGAGATCCAGAAAGAGTATGGGCAGGTAGCTGATGACCTAAACGGTGATGATACAGGGACGGATGATTCCCAACAGACATCTGATGATAGTGGAGAAGGCACGGATGAAATTTCAGGAGATACTTCTTCTGACACGAACACAGATCCATCTGATGGTACCGTGACAGATCCCGGAGATGACACGGAGGCGGATTTTACCGGCGATGAGTCTTCAGGTGACGAAGACACTACGGGTGCAGACTCAGAATCTGTTGATGGGGACGATTCTTCTGAAGATTTGGACAGTCTCATAGATTCCACAGAAGCAGAAGATGGCGACGATACAGATGACAGTATCAACTGGGGTACGACCGAAGATTCGGAGGACTCATCAGGTGATACAGGTACCACGGCAGTCGATGACACGGAAGTGACGACTGGAGAAGACGACTCAGCTTATGATGACAGCGAATCGGCTGATACGATAGATCAGGAATCGGATACCGAGAGTGAAACTAAAGTCAGCAGTCAGGCCGCTTATATAGATACAGCGAAAGACGATTCTGACAGCACTGATGATGGAAAGGGAGATTATTACGATACACCGAAGACCGGGGATGAAAGGAACCCATGGATTTGGCTGGTGGTGCTGATCAGCGGACTTGTCATGATCGCTGTTTCTACCGGAATTCATATACGGAGTGCCATCCGTAAGCGAGACGGGAGGTGGAGCTCATGAAGACTTCAGGAACGCAGCTAAATGCTAAAGCCCGATGTATATCCTTTGTGCTGATCATGATGCTGATTATGGCACTCACACTGAACATGGGAACGTATGATGCATATGCGCTCTCAGTGCCGAAGATCACCATCGATGCAGCAAGCCTGAAAGCAGACAGCGCAGATAACATCGTGATTACAGGTACAGTATCTCGGAGCAAGGGACAGGCAATCAACCTCCTGGCTGCAGACGGTGAAACAGTCCTTGCTCAGACGACTGCGGGGACCGGTGACGGATCATCTACATTTAAGTTATCAGTTCCTGCAAAATATGCGAATGATCACATGAGCGGTACCGGCTCGTTCAGTGTATATGTTCAGAGTCAAGCAGTGAAAGGATTGGCTGCATCAAAAAAAGCTGAGGCCAATGTTGTAGTCAGGATCCAGAAATCACAGACGATCACTGCTCCGTCAAGTATCACTCTGACCAACCTCAGGACATCGGATGTGATCAAGGCGAAGGCGTCGTCCGGGCTGAAACTGACTTATAAGAGCAGTAATTCACAGGTTGTTACCGTTAAGAGCAACGGTGAAATCAAGCGGAAGAAGAACGGCAAGGCAACGATCACTATCACGCAGGCGGGAAACAATAATTACAGCCCTGCTACCAAGACTGTTCAGGTCACATGCCGTAAAAGTACAAAGCAGGAGCAAATCGATGGCGCTGTGGCCTGGGCAATCAAGATCGCGAATGACAACAGCTTCACCTATGGTACCGGTAGCGGGGCACATCATAACGGATGCTATTTCTGCGGGACGAACTACGGCCCGAGGAAATACATGAAGCCGAGCAAGAAATACAGGAAGACCTATTGTTGCAATCCGTTCGTACATGCAGCCTATGCACACGGAGCACAGCATCCAAAAATGCTCAAATACTGCAGGAAGGCGTCTGCAATTGACATGACTAAGGCATCCTACTATAGATTTGGCTGCTGGAAGTGCGTTGGCAAACCAGCATACAAGAATCTGCAAAAGGGAGATGTGCTTGTAAAGTCGACGCACGTAGCCATGTATATAGGAAAGGGCAAGATGGTAGAAGCCTCCGGTGGCAACTGGTCAGCTTCGTCCATCGCAGTCAAGAAGATGAGTAAGTCCCGGTATAACGGATTCACATATGTCATGCGCTACACCGGATACTGATGACAAGAGAGAGGAGAAAAATCGAGATGAGAATAGACTTCACAGAAGATGAGATGCTGATTATGGCGATGTATAAGGCAGATAGCAAGGACGCTAGTCTGGATCTGATGGAGGAAGCTTTGTTCGCTCTGGAACAGGATCCGGCAATGGCGGAGCTCATTGGGGAGACGATCAACAAGCTGACACAGCTGACGGACGAGGAATACCTTCAGGTGGACTTCAGTGATTACGATCACCAGTTGGACAGCATAATGGATGAAGCCGATGAGCCAACCATTGAGTTGAATGCGACAGATGAGGGTGCGTGATGATTGCAGATGGCTTTGAGCTGTACAAGTTGAAAAATGATGGTCAGCTTCAAGAGCTCCAGTTCAGACCATACAGATATCTACGCGAGCACGGAATCGCTGCTCGGATAGAAAGCTACGATCTCGTGCTTCGAGGAGAACTGAAGGATCATGAAAATGTAAAGATGCTCAAAGAACGATTGAGTAAAGAACTGCCTTCGGCTGAGCATGCTCGCAGCTGTGGTTCTGAAATGGATGCTGCTCATGATCAGGCCAGCTTTTGCATAAATGTTGGCGACGTTATTGCTATTACAAGGAAAGGCCTTACCACAGCTTACTACGTTGATCCTACACGGCTCATTCTGCTTCCGGACTTCTTTCATCAGCCTGCATCCGGCGCATTGATCACAATTGACACTGATAATTTCCCCTTAGACGGACGAAAAGGCAGCTGGATGACCATTGATACCTTGAGAATCGATGGCAAAAACCTGTTTCTGATGCAGAGCCAGGATTATGGCAAAGATGCCCCATTTGTCATCGTCGATGAAGCCGGAAAGGAATTTGCTGCAGATAAGAATGGCTTTACCGAGGATGTGATAGAGCAAATTCGGAGTTCTCTGAAAGAGCTAGAAGCAAGACAGACCGCCTCAACGATAGATGCTCCGGATAAGAAACCAAAGCTCGAAGTCTGGCAGCAATACTTTGAGAACGGAGAATATCTGCGAGCCGCAGAGATCACCGAAGAACAGAATTACAACATGATCGACGGCACAATGAATAACCGAGCACCGCGACGGTCTGTTCTGGAGCGACTGCAGGAAAAACAGACAGAAGTGAAGGGTATATCTGCTCCTGTGCCTTTTCCGGAAATCAATCTGGAAAATGATAACGAGCTTATTCGAAAATAACAGTGATTCAAACAAACAAATAGTGGCTGTTTTATAAATCGACATATACAGTTTCAGTTAATCGGTTAATTCGTTGTGTATCGCTCGATTATACGAACAAAAAGCAAATTCAAATTGCGCATAATAGAATTCAGTGCTATGCTCATTATGAGGTAGCACTTTTCTTATGACTAAGGAGCTCTATTGTGAGGAAAGAAAGTATAAAGATAGAAGGATTCAAAAACATAGACAAGGTCAGTATTGAGCTTGGGGAAGGCATCACTGCGCTTGTATCACCAAACGGTTATGGCAAGTCTAATGCCATCGAGGCGATTCGATTTGCCATGGATTTCATACATGCTGATCCTGATAGCAAGTCAGAAATGATGTCAAAGCTTTCCTGCGTTCCAATCAATAGGGACTTTGTAGGTAAAAACTTCTCTGTAGAGTTTTCATTTGTCCATGACTACGAGGACAGCTCATCAAAAGGAGTTTACGGTTTTGAATTCGAATGGCTGTATGACCCTGACCAAAGAGGTATCGTTAAGGAGTGGCTGGAGATCCGCGAAGAGGAGAAATCTAAGCGGTTCAACAAAATGATAAGCCGCGATGGAAACGCTTATTATCGCTCGTCACCGACCGGAAGATGCAGTACTCCGATAGAAGTTGCTCCGAATGAGCTGGTCATAAACCGCATAGCGCATGATTCTAAACTCTTTTATCACTCGATTGTCAGTGAACTGAATCAGATAACCATGCATGACAATTTAACGGAACAGATCGATCTGCCAACGTTTCTATATGAACTGAAACAAAAGAATGCAACTCGTTTCCAGATAATTGGGAGTGCTCTTACAACGGTCTTCGATGATATAGAAGCTATCGATGCCCAGCAGATCAGTGTCGCTAGGCAGCACGGTGTTAAGGCATCAAACAAAGTTCCATTTGTAAATGATAACAGTATGTACTCGCTGTATGTCAAAAAGAAAAGCCTGAATCAACCCATTGACTATAGATGCTTGTCCAGAGGGGAAAAAGCAGTCCTTATGATGATGGCGTGTCAGATGCTTTCAGAGCAAAGGGGCGATGTTCTGTTCTGCCTGGATGAACCGGAGAATTCCCTTCATCCTGAACTAATCCAATCATATATCGATTTGCTTGAGCAGCTTCAGTTATCCGCACCCGACTGCAGTATCCTGATCACAACTCAGAATCCGTTTATTCTTCAGTATCTTATGACTCAAAAGATCTATATTGCTATACCGAATGAAAGAACTGCAGCTGACTTCAGAAAGATTAGTGACAAGCGCGTCAAGCAGCTTTGGAAGGACGCGGATTCATGTAATGAGTCTGCAGGGCTATATATCCTAGATCTCTTATCATCAGACGAGGACGGGATCAAGCAGCTTAAGTCATATCTGGAATAACAGAGAATTACAATACAGCTGACGCACAGGGGTTAATCATAAGAGCTCCTGTGCTTTTGTTTTATCTCGTGCCTGTTCTGGTGTCCCATCCAGAATGGCGTGGACATTTTTACAGACGATGTCCAACTCCCGCAGGTATTTTTTCAGCTGCTTCTGATTGTTCCGCTGAGTGCGGTTTGCCTGATGCAGAAAGTCGCTCCAATAATCGTCTGTAATATCAGGTGCTATGATTTGTTCATTTGTATGGTGAATAGAATCGTCGAATCTGTCTATTACAGCTTCAGTCATTTTGCGTTCCTGCTCCAATTCCCAAAGTGTATTGTACCCATGTTCCTGCACATAGCAAATGGTCTTTGCCATTGTCTGTAGATTTGAAAGCTTGACCTTTCGGGCATAGGCCCTGCTCGCCTGAGCCTTAGCACACGACTGCAGATCAACGACCAGCTTTAGTTTTGTGCGAAAGCGCAGAACTGCAGCAAAGTCTTTTGTGTAGTCATAGGACGGATCATATTCCGGTGCCGTCTGAACAGACTTGGAGATTCCATGATCGGCTTTTTTATCAATACTCTCATTTCCAGGTAGCTGTTCGCCTCGGACACGTCCGGATTTGGCATTACCTTCAAAAACTGGGATCAGAAAGTCTTCAGTATAATCATTACCGAGGTTTCTGCCGGTAATATATTTGCTGCGATCCGGATGCAGATAGCTGTATCTGCCACGGCTGATTTTGAATCGTATACCATAATGCTTCTCCAGCTCTGCGCCGAATTCTTCCGGTGTGTGGGCATAGGAAGATACGTCTCTAATGGCATCGCGAAGGATTTGCTTTTCTGTCTGAAAACGGGATTTCGCAGCGGTCGGTGTAGTTGCACTTTCAACAGCATTAATGACAACGCCCTCAATCTTCTTTCGATACTCCCGATCAGATATCTTATCAGCAGCAGGGGAGAGAAGATCCACCTGATGAAGATGCTCACGCTCACAAATATCCATCAGAGTTTGCTGCATATGAGAAAGCAGCTTATCCGTGAGATGATGTTTGAAACCGGCACGGCTGTCGCAGGGACGTTCAGTGAAGTCGGTGGGTTCTATATCATCCTTCCTCACGCTGTTCAGAATAATATGCACATGTATATTACCGCTCTCATTGTGACCGTCGGTATGAGTACAAACCAAAGCTTGATGTCCAGCAAAATACTTCCGGGCAAATTCCATTCCGATCTCCTGCGCTTTGGCGCCCATGAGGCCGCGTTCTGTTTTATCCAAAGGATCAAAACTAATGATGTAGTGATGGGACTTGATCTCACGATCACTACAGTTTTTGCAAAACGCTTTATTGACCTGATCACACTCCGCTGAGAATGTGAGTGGGTCACAGTTTAGTCCCTCAAGATAGATCTCATCACGGAGCATCATGTGCCCATGATCATCGAGCAAAGGCTTCTGCGTGAATTCATCATGCTGGAATACCAGATACTCCAGTGCCTTGCTGTAATTCCTGTTCTTATTTGCGATGTGTTTCAGTATTGCCATTATGTTCACCTGCCATTCTAAGGGCGACATTTCTTATCTCCATGATCCCGGATACCGCTTCGTTGATATCCTCCAGGATCGACTTTGACTGAAGACCGCCTGTATTGAAGTAACGTGCAATCTGATTCAGATTATTTCCAATCGCACTTAACTCTCTCGTCAGTTTCTGAATCTCAGGAAAGTCTGCGACGATCCGATATTCTGTATTGATGCTGCCGTGAACTGCCTGTTGGCGAATGTATTCCGCCATAGACAGCCCTGCCTTTTCAGCATTTCTTATCACTATGCTGTGCTGTGTCTCGCTTAACCGCACAGGGATCACGTGCAGCTTCGTTTGTGATTCGTTCTTCTTTGGTCTTGCCATAGTAGTCCTTTCCTGTAAAGGCGGTCGTATTAACAGAGGGTATGGGGAGCGTTATCCCCATCAAGATGACAGGTATAGAAAAGCCGGTTTCGGGTTTTCGTATACGCTGGCGAATCTTGCTCTATGCGACAGCAACCTATCTTGATTAAAAAAATGCCTCTCACCTATACCGACAAAAAACGCGTTTAGGCAAACTCTTTTAAAAAAGTTTTTTGTTTGGAGCTTGCCTTTTTGAAGAATTTGTCGGTGTAAGTGAAGGGAGGCTTTGAAAAATGAGATATGAAAATGCAGAAGATCTTAAGAGACAGCTTGTGAAAATGAAGAAGGAAGATATCAGGAGCATCAGTCCGGAGGACGTTATAGATATCCAGGATATCAAGATCGACAAAAGACTGCCGCCTCAGAAGAGGATTCTTTCCTTGCTGGAGCAAGTACCGAATCCATATGCCTACAAAGTAGGTGAGACTGTTGTGAAGGTGAGTTTCTCGGGGAACGGGAGGACGCTGCAGGACTGCATGGAAGATTATCTGAAGGTGGACATGCTGTATCCAATGTGAAATTTGGTTATTGTCAAAACAGAGAGACTGTGGTAGATTGTTCTTGGGTCATAATAAACAAGACATATAAGAAGCCATTGATTTCTTTGTAATGACAGATTGCAAAGGAGGTCAATGGCTTTTATGCGTGCAAACAAAAAAGAAATCTACCATGCTGCGATATATCTGAGACTGTCCCGTGATGACGAGGGCAAGAAAGAGAGCGACAGCATCCATAATCAGCGTGAGCTGCTCAAATCTTATATCGAATCCCATCCTGACATCAAACTGTACGGTGAGTATTCCGATGACGGTTATACCGGCACTAACTTCGACAGACCCGGTTTTCAGAAAATGATGGATCTCGTCCAAAAGAATGTGATCGACTGTATCATCGTCAAGGATCTCTCACGGCTTGGCCGTAATTACATCGAGACCGGAAGATACATCGATCAGATCTTTCCTATGCTCGGAGTTCGATTTATTTCCATCAATGACAATTACGACAGTGCCAGTGAGTCGAACGAAGCTGATGAGATCATCATTCCGTTCAAAAATCTGATCAACGACGCCTATTGCAGAGATATCTCCATGAAGGTCAGAAGCCAGCTAGATACCAAACGTAAGAACGGTAAGTTCGTCGGGAGCTTTGCTGCTTACGGGTACAAGAAAGATCCCAATGATGTAAATAAACTGATCGTCGATGATAAGGCGGCGGAGGTCGTGAAGATGATCTTCAATCTGCGGCTTGAAGGATACAGCCCGGGACGCATCGCAGACAAGCTGAACAATATGGGAATCGCATCGCCGCTGCAGTATAAGCGGTCCAGTGGTACCAATTTTGTTTGCAGCTATCTGAGCAGCGATAACCCGAGGTGGCATCATGGCAACGTGAAGAACGTGTTGACCAATGAGATATATATCGGTGTCCTGGCACAAGGCAAGAAGCGCAAGGTCAATTACAAAGTCAAGAAGCTTCAGCCGGTGGATGAAAAGGACTGGATCAAAGTCGAAGGCGTTGTTGAACCGATCATCTCAAAAGAGGTCTTCGACAGAGTGCAGTATATAGATCAGTTCGATATGCGTACTGCTCCGGAGAAAGAAACCGTGAATCTTTTTTCCGGACTGGTGAAGTGCGGCGACTGCGGACAGAACATGATTCGCCACGTCACTCATACTGGGCGCAAGGATCATATCTATTACGAGTGCTCCTCAACGAAATATGGGCAGTGTTCCTATCATCGTATAAATGAAAAAACGCTGGAGAAAGCAGTCCGGGAAATAGTCCAGAATCAGATAGAACTGGTGCTGGACTTTGACCGGCTCGGACGAGCGATGGATCACCAGCCTTTGGAAGCCAGACGCGTTAAGGTGATCGATGAGCAGATTGCAAATCTGGATAAGGAAGAAGCCAGATATCGGGGACTGAAGAAAAAACTCTTCGAGAACTATCATGACGGCATCATCGATCAGGAAGACTACGACGAGCTTACCGTAAGCTACAACAACAAGATCAGTCAGATCGAAGAGACCAGAATTTCGCTGACAGAGAAAAAGGAGAACATCTTGAGCGAGCCGCTGCTGCCGTCAGACTGGATCTCGGAAGTCAGGAACTTCGGCAGTGTCCAGAAACTGACTCGCAAGGCACTTGTGATGATGGTTGATCAAATTATTATTCACAGCAGATATGAGATCGAAGTCAAGTTCCATTACGGTGATGAGATCATGGCGCTCGCGGAGCTTCTTGGGAAGAAAGCGAGCTGTCAGAAAGGGGTGATCGCTGTATGAGATGTGCGAGCTATGTCAGAACGACCTGCTATGATCCGACAGTCGATGTGGGAAGCAGCCCGATGTCAGATCAGAGAGAGAGGATCCGTGAATTCGCCAGAAAGCATCACTGGAGGATATCCAACCGGTATTCCGACCGCCTGCGAGATCGGAAAATGAACGACGGCTTTCAGGAATTCAAGAGGGATGCGCTGAACCGCACCTTCGACTGCATAATCGCAGATTCTATCTTTTATCTCGGTGCAGATGTGTATCAGACGATTCACTTCCTGAAAAAGTCATATTGCCCGGCGGGGCTAGAATTCGCTTTTGTGGATGATGACTTCTATTCCGGCGAGCATACTTCGGAAGAGATCTATAAGTACCTGAATGACAAGAGGACAGAGATCAACGGCATAATGGCCAAGGTCAGAATGCAGGAGTCATCCGTCGAGTCATACTTCAGCGTTTATGGTTTTCGCTATTACAAAGATGAGCATAGGGTAGAGGTGGAGCCGCATGCAGTAGAGATCATACGGGAGATATACGAAAGACTCAGCAAGGGCGAAAAACCGCAGTCAATTGCAGATGATCTTACCAGTCGTGGCGAAGAAAGTCCTTCAGATTATTTCTGTAAGCAGCGTGGATGGCCGCTCAGGAGAAGCGGCAGGGAATGGAACAACAAGTCAATAAGAACGATCAGCACGAATACCAAATATATCGGTAAATGGGACTGCTCCTATGATCCGGAAAAGCTGCAGATAAACTGCGGTGCCATTGTGGATCCAGAGCTCTTTGAAAAGGTACAGCAGATAACACATGACCGGTATTATCAGTTGCCTACAAAGCGGCTGCCGTCACCTTATGCGAATCTGATGTGGGACAAGGAATCCGGAATGAAGATCCACTACTTCAACAACACTCGCACGAAGCATAGCGATGTTAGGTTCAAATATCCGAAGGAAAAGGACATCAAGTATGAGCGTGCGTATATGCCATATGCGGAATTCCATGAGAAAGCACAGGATGCGCTGCTGCAGGAAAAGCTGGTTTGTGAGAATGTGCTTCGGATGCTGAATACGGAAATGTCAAAGGCATGGATCGCTGGAAGAATGCAGGATATGCAGAGCGAGTTTCCGGGATTGCTCTCGCAGATGCAGTCGCTGGAGAACATCAGGATGGATGCATATGGCAAATATAGTAGCGGAGATCTTTCTGAAGAAGAGTACAAATCCATTGAAGCAGAAATCACCAGACAGCTGTCTGAGGTTGACGCCAAGACGATGAGGCTGTATGAGAGGATCCGGAAATTCAACCTGTCATATTCTGAGGACAATCCATGGATCCGCCTGTTCAGCACATTTGATGAGACAAGAAAACTCACGAGGAAATATGCGATCAGATATGTAGACAAGCTTCTCATTTATCGTTTTGAGTCTGTAGAACTTGTTCCGCGTGAGAAGGAATGGAGGGACATATTCCCGGCAGAATGGCTGGAGGTGGAATGGGATGGCTAGACCGAGCAGGAGAAATAATCAGAATAAAAAAGGACTTTCACAGATACCTGTAACTGTGGCGCCAAAGGTTGCAGCCGGAGCGTATATCCGCTTCTCTGTAGAGACCGAGGACGAAGGATCTACAGAAACACAGTTGGAACTGATCCGCAGTTTTGTCTCCAAGCAGGAAGGTTTGGAGCTTAAGGACATATATATCGATAACGGCTACACCGGCACCAACTTTGACAGACCGGAGTTCCGTCGGCTTATGCAGGATGTGCAGAACGGGAAGATCCAGTGCATCGTCGTGAAGGACTTGTCCCGGTTCGGAAGAAACTTCCTTGAAGCTGGATATTATATCGAGACGCTGCTGCCAAAGCTCAATGTCAGACTGATCGCGATCAATGATGACTTTGACAGCAGCAGACAGCGTGACCAGGATGCGATATCAGTTCCGATCAAAAACATGGTCAATGAGATGTATGCCCGCGACTATTCCAAAAAGGTGAGCAAAGTCAACGAGGCAAGACGTAAGAGTGGAACGTATACCATTGAGACTTCTGTCTATGGGTATTCGGTGGATAAAGAAAACAATATCTTCGTCGTTAATCCGGACACTGCACCGATCGTACAGCTGATCTTCCGATGGTTCCTCGCAGGATATACTAGCGCGGAAATCGCAAAGCGTCTGAATGCGTTGGGCGTCATCACTCCGATGGAATATAAGTGTGACAACGAATTCAAAAAGGAAATGACCGGGAAGCGGCTCTGGGATTCTAATAAGGTGCGAATGATCCTGAAGCGAGAGACCTACATGGGCGACTGGTGCCTGGGTACGAAACTGACGGCGTTATATAAAAATTACAAGGATAAAAAGATCCCTCGCGAAGAATGGACAGTCTATAAAGACTACCATGAGGCGCTTGTCACTAGAGAGGATTTCGCGGCTGTCAGGGAGATCATGGAAGAATCGCTGGCGAACAGGAGAGCAGTGATTAGGAAGGGACACGAGTTAAATCCGGAGTTAGATAATTTGTTTACCAACATGGTCTATTGCGGACGCTGCGGCAGAAAGCTTCATCTGGAGACGAAAAGATATCCCAGTGGCAAAGTCAAACTAGAAGGTGCTGCATACGTATGTAAAGGCAGGATCGGACCGGACAATGAGGACGGATGTTATCTCAGGATGGAACTGGATTCGCTGAAGATCATTGTCGCAGATCAGCTTCAGATGATCATAAACAGCATGGTCGATCAGGAAAAGATAATCAAGAAACTGCGAAAGAGGCGCAGCGACAAGAATCCGATCCACAGGTATAAGAACAAGATCCAGAGTCTGACGTTCAAAGAACAGAAGGTAGCTGAAAAGATACAGAAGTTGTACGAGAATCTCGCGTCCGACCTAATCGATCAGGATCAATACAAAGAACTCCGCCAGAAGTACCAGAAAGAACGGGATTCCATTGCAAAAGAAATGGAAAAGTATCAGAGCATGCTCAGGCAGGCCGAGGATAAGATGAATCAGTTTTGTGATATGACAGAGATGCTTCGGCAGAAGTTCGAACACATGATACTGGATCGTGAGCTGCTCGAATATCTGGTAGAGAAGGTCATTGTGTATGAAGATCAGAGAGTGGAAATAATTCTACGCTGTAACGATGTGTTCGATGCAGTGGCGACGATGCTGGAAGGCGGTGATCCAAAATGACAGGACTATATCTTAGGCTATCCAGCGCAGACGGTGACCTTGGCTCGGACGGCAAAGATGAGAGCAACAGCATCGAGAATCAGCGGGCTATGCTTCTTGACTTCGTTAAGCGTAGAGACGATGTGAATAAGGATGTCGTTGAGTATATCGATGACGGATACACCGGCACTAATTTTGACAGGCCGGCTTTCAAAGAACTGATGGAGGACATGAAGTCCGGGAAGATCGATACGCTGATTACAAAAGACCTATCAAGGCTTGGCAGGAACTACATCGAGGTTGGAGACTATATGGAGCAGATCTTTCCGCTGCTCGGCGTGCGGTATATCGCTGTCAACTCGAATTATGACAGCAACGACTACATCGGCAATACCATCGGTCTTGAGATGAGTGTCATGAATCTGGTGAATGCTCTATATAGCAAAGATCTGTCCAAGAAGGTCAAGTCAGGTGTCGAAGCGAAATGGAAATCCGGTAAATCCACCAGCAGCAGGCCGCCATTTGGATATCAGAGAGATCCTGACAACAAGACACAATGGATCATCGAGCCTGTCGCAGCAGCCATTGTCAGAAGGATATTTGACATGGCGCTGGAAGGAAGTACAACGAGAGATATCGTCAATACCCTGAATGATGACAAGGTTATCACTCCGGGGCAGTACCGGGAACAGTTTGGTTTTGTCAAGCGGGTAAACCGTAAGGTCAAGGACGAAGAATGGATGTGGGAATACCGGATGGTCTGGAAGATCCTCAGGACATATGAGTACACCGGCGCACTCGTTCAGGGGAAGATCAGCAGGCTCTTGGTGGGCAGCGAAAGAACCAGAACGGTGCCTGCTGATGAACGGATCATATATGAAGGACACCACGAGGCCATCGTCACTCATGATGAATATGATAAAGCCAGGCTGATCATACGAAAGATGAAGCACGGCGGCGCGATCAACCATGATGATTATCCGCTTGGCCCTGTTCTGTACTGCGGCAACTGCGGTCTTAGGATGCATCACCCGGATACGTTGGATCGGTATGTCGTCTGTAAGCATAAAGATGCTGCCGGTGCACATTCCAAATGTACTGACGACCGTTATCCGACGGACAAAATAGATTTTTACGTCAGAAGCGCTTTAAGAAATCAGCTTCTGCAGATGGAGCAGCTAGCGGATGATCTCCGGGATAAAACAGAACAGAAGGTAAAGCCGGAAGAAAGTATCAAGACGATCGAAAAGAAAGTGAGGTCGCTGAAAGCAGAAAAGACGTCCATCTATGAATCATTTGCTGATGACCGGATGGATAGAGAACGCTATCTCAAGCGAAAGGGACAGATACAGGACAAGCTGGATAGCCTTGAACGGCAGAGGAAGGCTATAAAGGAGCGGACTGCCGGGGCAGATGCCCTGCAGCAGGAAGCCAATCAATACATGAAACTGGCTAAGGAACTGTATTCTTCATCAGAGCTTACCGAGGCAATCGTTGATGCGTTCATCGAGAGAGTCACGATCTACGATGCAGAGCATATCGACATCAAATTCAAGTTCGGGGATCTGATCAAAAGGATCCTTGAGGAAAGTGAGAAACAGGACACAGATGAGGCTGACGAGCTGGAACAGGAAGTCTGGCCGGACAACAGGGAGGAGGCGTCGGCATGATAATCAGAATGATACTAATACCGATCTATGTAGTTGTGACAGTGCTGCGGATCGGACTCAGTCTGATCTTGAAGCTGTCAGACTGGATATTCTATCTGCTGGGAATTCTCTTCCTGCTCGTAACTGCGTGCTGCTATTACATGCAGATCGAAAGCGGGGAAGGGCTTAAGCAGATGATCATAGGAAGCGGGATCATGTTTCTGATACCACAGGTAGCAACACTTCTCACAGGCGTTCTCGAAGTCGCCGGAGAAGTCATCGGGGATAGAATCAGAGTGAATCGATAATCAGGAGGAACGATAGAAATGAACAGCAGTGGAGAGAGAATCAAAGAAGCAAGAAATCTTAGAGGTATGACGCAGAAGGAGCTCGGCCTGGAAATGCATTATCCGTATAAGAGCGCAGATATCCGGATCGCGCAGTATGAATCCGGAACACGTGGTATCAAAAGAGACGTGATCGATCAGCTTGCGGAGATACTGAAGGTGAACCCGGAGGCGCTGATCGGACCGGTCGGTTATGACCGGCAGGATGTTATGAGGATCCTGTTTGACCTTGAAAGCAAGGGGTATGATGTGGATATCCATAAGAAGGGCACACATATAGTCGTTGAGATCACGGCAGACAATCTTGCTGAACCGCTTACAGAGTGGAAGAAGATGAAGACACGTCTCAAAATGGGGAGAATTTCTGAGAAAGCGTATGTTGAGTGGAAGTTCTGCTGGACGGAATAGATGATGAGCACTTCGTCTGAGCTCAAGTGCGCAAGTGTGCATGTGTGCAAAGGGAGCATGCTCAAGTATGCAAAATGGGTAAGCCGATGGCACTAACGCCAATCAGTTTACCCATTATTATTTTTGACTTAAACGCAAAAAGTGACGCGCTTTCTGAATTCTCACTAAACATTTTCTGTTCGGAGTGTCTCCTTGAGATCACGGGCATTGCGCAAAAGGATATCCCGCTCCTTAGGGGTGCAGTCAGAGAGGATCTCTTTGAAGTCGATGTCATAGGAATCGAGAGAGATCTTGAGGCTGTCAAACAGCAATGCGTCCGGAGTCGTATCCAGCGCATTGGCGAGCTTCACGAATGTTGGAAGAGCAGGGGTCGCTCTGCCGGATTCAATATGACCGACGTGCGCCTGAGAGATATCAAGAATATCCGCAAGCTTCTCCTGAGAATATCCCTTCTTCAGTCTGGCGGCACGGACGCGCTTACCCATTTCTTTGAAATCAAGCTCCACAAAAATCACCTTCTATCACAATGGATTATTAGTATTTGTACTAAACAAATCTTGTTAAGTACTTTTCCATTGTAATCTATTTTTTTGCGGATTATAATAAATATATATCATTAATATGAGAAAATTAGTACAAATAATAGGATTTTGCTTCATGTGTGCAAGTGATAGAAACGGATATCAGATCCGATATTATGACTCGGTCAAAGCGACGAGCGTCTCATGGCTATGGTATCCGTATATACCATACGGCAAAGTGACGATCGTACAGGGCGATCCGGGAGAAGGGAAAACGACCATGATGCTGCAGATTGCAGCGCTGCTCACCCGGGGAAAGAGCATCCCAGACGGAAAAGAACCGATCCAGCCGTCAAATGTCATCTTTCAGGGAGCAGAGGACGGCATTGCTGATACGATCAAACCGCGCCTTATTGCAGCCGGGGCGGACTGCTCCAGAGTCGCTTTTATCGATACAAAGGGAAACGAAAAGCTCTCTCTGGCGGATGAGCGGTTTGAAAAAGCGATTCGAGACTGCAACGCGAAGCTTTTGATCATTGATCCCATGCAGGCGTTCATGGGAAGCGATGCGGACATAACGAAGCTTGGCGGTATCAGAGATGCCTTTGTAAGGATCACCGATGTAGCTGAGGAGACTGGATGTGCAGTTGTCATGATTGGACATATGAATAAAGGTTCCGGCAGCAAAGGTATCTATCGCGGACTTGGAAGCATAGACGTCGCAGCTGCAGCAAGAAGTGTCCTACTCATAGGCCGCGATCAGGACGAACCGACGACAAGGGTCATGGTGCCAATCAAAAGCAGCCTGGCTCCGGAGGGTGATGCCTATTCCTTCGAGCTGGATCCCGATACCGGTTTTCATTGGCTGGGACCATGCAAGTATTCATCGGAAGAGATCCTGGGAATGAACATTCACCGGGGCTCGAAAGTGGAGCGGGCAAAAGAGCATATCAGGATGATGCTCAAGGACAATGATATGCATGGCGAAGTGATACAGGAAAGATTGCAGAAACTCGGTATAGGGAGGCGTACAGTCACAACTGCAAAAATAGAACTTGGTGTAGAGACATACAAAAACGGCAACGTATGGTTCTGGCATCTGGATGATGAAGATTAGTCAGCACAGAGTTAGAGGGTGAGTGAATGGATGATAGAAATATCAGCCGCGATGAACAACGAGAACGCATAAGACAGCGAATCCAGCACAGCAATTCGGAAGGGAAGCAAAGACTGGTGATCCCGGCAGAGGAGACAAAGTCTTTGACCAACGACGGCGTAGAGAAGAGGGTCTGCGCTTATTGTCGTGTTTCCACGGATGATCCGGCACAGACAACTTCCTATGAGTTGCAAAAGAAGCATTATGAGGAGCAGATCAACAGTACGCCCGGATGGATCTATGCCGGCATCTATGCAGATGAAGGTATCAGTGCGACTTCGCTGAAGAATAGGGACGAATTCAACCGCATGATCGCGGATTGCTATAACGGCAAGATCGATGTGATCGTTACGAAGAACGTCTCACGTTTTGCCAGAAACGTCGTTGACTGTCTGAGCGTCGTGAGGATGCTGTCGCAGCTTAACCCTCCGGTCGGTGTCAAGTTCGAAACTGAAGGGTTCTTCTCTCTGGACAATACAAGTGAGATGATCCTGACTGTGCTCGCTGCAGCTGCGCAGGAGGAGTCCAAGCAGAAGAGCAATTCAATGAACTGGTCGCTGGAAAAGCGGTTCGATAACGGCAACTTCCTGACACCGGTGCTGCTCGGGTATGACCACGATGAGGATGGAAATCTGATCGTCAACCCAGATGAAGCTATAACAGTCAAGATGATGTACTACTCGTACTTGGCAGGTTTTCCGCTAACAGAGATTGCGGATCTTCTGATGGAGCTGAATCGTCCAACAAAAAAAGGAAACATCAAGTGGACGGCATCATCGGTCCGTGCGATTCTGCAGAACGAACGTTACTGCGGAAACGTGCTGAGCTGGAAGACCTACACTTATAACTTCTGGGAGCACAAAAAGCGTAAGAACAAAAAGAACCGAAAGCAGGTGCTGGAGATCGATCATCATGAAGGTATCGTCAGTCATGAGATATTCGATGCAGTCCAAGCGAAACTTGAGATGGATAAGTGGGTCAAGGAACGGCATCCATATCCAACACTGGACGTAGTTGACAGCGGAGCGCTGAAAGGATTTGTTTCGGTGAACCGGATCTGCAGGGGATTTACCGTAGAGGATTACCGTGAAGCATCGCGTAGCGCATATGATGATGTCCGCTCAGATGAGAACGAACCTGATTTTGATAAACATATACTATCTGATGAGGACGAGAGAGTTCCATCCAGCCATTTCAATCTCGATGGATATGAAATCGCCAGGACGCAGTTTTTCTCTACAGCAGAGAAGCCAAAGATGACGATCGGCAGAAAGAAGCTGTCCTTCAATACCATTTGCTTAAAGAAGTTCAAAGATGTGGAATATGTTGAGCTTCTTATCAATACTGTGGAGAAATGTCTTGCAATCAGACCATGCAGCGAGAACAGTCCAAATGCGATCCGCTGGGGCAGGAAAAAGGATGACCGATGGGTAGCGATTACCCGGAGCATAGCAGGTTTTGCTGCACCACTGATCGCAATTACCGGTTGGGATATGGAGAATCGCTACAGGCTTTGCGGGCAGTATCTGAGCGATGGAGAGACACAGATGCTTTTATTCGACCTGTCGGAACCGGAGATCTTCCAACTGATTGAGAAAGATCCTGCAGATACCGAAACTGCAGCGGACAGCGGAGAAAAGCGTGTAGCTGACAATGACATTGTTGCAGATGAGGACGTGGTGCCGGAGGAAGAAGTGATCTCCGTCGTCGGAGAGGAGACCCTGTACCCGGAAGAATGGAAGATACGTTTTGGCGAAAACTTCAGGGAGCGGGCAGCTTCTTATTTTGAACGGATCCGTTATCAGGGTGACTGGGAGATACTCAGACCGGCGAGGGTTTATTCAACCGCCGGAGGTATCAGCCAGGCCATACTTTCGAAGGTGGAGGTGGAAACACAAAAACTGATTGAGGAAATGAGGTGTGCCGTATGAGTGCAGATGAATATGCAATGATGGAGAGAACTGCCGAGATCGAGGATACATTCAGTTACGATGGGTACCAGATCGCCCGGCGCGAGATGTTTGCGCACCTCAGAGAGCCTGCTGTCACGATACGAAAGGACAGCATTACATTCAACACGGCCTGCATCAATGGGATGGAGGATGTCATATACATTCAGATCCTTGTGAATAGTGAACAGCACCGCATGGCAATCCGTGCCTGTGATGAAAACGATAAGGACGCGATCCGGTGGTGTATTGCCAAGCCTGATAAACGGAAGACGAGGAAAATCACGAGCAAGCCGTTCTCTCAAAGGATCTACGATCTGCTAGGATGGGACCAAGGCTGCCGCTACAAGATTCTCGGACATCGGATCAGCTATGAAGGCGAAGTTCTGTATGTTTTTGAGCTGGACGAGATCGAAATCACCAAAGAGCGCAAGAGGAAGACCAAGGATGAAGTGCTGGCAGAAGCAGAGAATTCAGCTCTTACGCCGGAGCAGATCCAGGAGAGGGAAGCTGAAGCGCAGCGCATGGCCAAGACACCGTTCTACCCGGATGACTGGCACAACTCATTTGGTGTGCCGGTCGAAGAACACAGCAATGTGACGCTGGACACGATCGATGGATTCAATTCTTATGATTCCATGGACCGCGAAGAGGAGAAGAAGGAATAAAGATATGAGTGAAACAAGACTTGAGAATAAAGCCGGTTTGTCGTTCTCACTGAGACGCGGCAGACTGCTGGTTTATCATGCCACGATCCAAATGCTGGGTGAACCGAGCTATATCCGATTCCTGCTGAACGCTAAAGACAGGAAGCTGGCAGTGCAGTGCTGCGAGGAGATCGACGGCAACAATTTTCGCGTTCCAGAAAATATCCAGGGAGTGGAGTATAAGTTTGAGATTTCCAGCGTGACATTCTTGTCGCTGATCTATAAGAACTGCAGGTGGGACGATACAAAGACCTACGCCTGCTACGGAATATATCATCCGAAATACCGTCTTGTGGACTTCAACCTGGCGGAGGCCAAGGAGATAAAACCGGAGCAGTTCGTGGATCCGGAGAACTTATGATCATCTGCACTCGTATAAGTACTAATTCAGGGTGCTTCATAACATGCCTAATGTCGTAGCTAACAGCCGAAATGATGTTAGGCGAGGAATTGTTCATAGTAGTTCGAGAAAAGCTCAGAACTCAAAATAGAAGACCAACCGCGTAGGTCAAGCATGCAGCCATTGCACACTTGAAATAGAAACAGAATAGGAGAAAATGCATTTCGCGAAAAAAATCCCGAAAGCATTGCAATCAGAGCTTTTGACGATGTCAAAGGCTTTTTTATTGCCCCTAAAATAAAACTTTCGGTCAACAGATCCGCCCTATGTTCATGTTTAGCTTTTTCCAAAGAGCGGATGCCGAAAACATTGAAATTCCAAGGCATACAAAAAATCAGCCTGAGGCTGAAAAAAGTTACTCGGACCACTTGACAACACCGAGGACCTAGACCACTTGTTGTTGGTGAGCTGGCAGAGCATGATGGCTTAAGCTGTGCTATAAAAGATTTGGACCACAATTGGGTTGTCACATATGATGCGAATGATTTGATTAAAACATTATATGAAGGATATACAGTGAAAGACATTATGCTCGGATATAGCGCTGGCAACGAGAGAAAGACCGGGCATGAGTATCTTATTACGAACATATGATAAAGGAGCCGAGAATAATGTTCCGATCAATAACAATCAATGATTTTAGACAATTTCAGGGAAAAGAATTATTTCTCGGTAAATATGTTACTGTATTGGCAGGAAGAAATTCAACAGGAAAATCAACTATCCTTGGATTGCTTGCAAATTCATCTGAGATTAAAAAAACAGTTGGGGAAACGTATACTCAGAACAGATTCCGCGCAGAGTTTAGTGAAATAATAAAAGGAAGCAAACAGTTTGACCAAACTGGATCAGGAAGATTTAAAATTGAAGTTGATGACGAAAAGGGAAGTGTTACTACCTGCGACTTTAGGACAGCATGGCAAAAATATGATAAAGAAGATGCTACAGCGGAACGATTTCGACTGATTCCTAAATGGACTAAAGAAGACGGAAGTACAACTGAAGCAAAATTGGAACGACCGGTTTTGTACTTAGGCTTATCAAGGCTCTTTCCAATCGGTGAGTCTCAGAAAATAGGAATTAAAAAGCCCAAGATTAAATTTGATAACGAAGAACATGAAAAATGGTTTATTGAGAACTATACAAAGATCCTGTCTATTAACGATGACGTACAAACCATTACAAATTATTCGATAGGAGAAACAGATAAGAAAGTTGGAATAGGAGTCACGACTGATAAATACGATTATCTGACAAATTCATCTGGACAGGACAATCTTGGTCAAATTCTCTTCAGCATATTGTCATTCAAGAGGATCAGTAAAAAGCTGGGGACTGAATGGAAAGGTGGGCTTTTACTAATAGATGAAATCGATGCAACATTGCACCCAATTGCACAGAATCGCTTACTTGATCTATTAATCAGAGAAGCAAAAGCCTCAAAGTTTCAGGTTATCTTCACAACTCACAGTTTGAGTTTATTGAGACATATTGCCGAGAAAACAGAACATAATGGTGAAAATGCGAATCAAAATATTGAGTTATATTACTTTACGACTGCTAACAAAATATTAGACATGCTAAGCAAGGTTCGATGCAGAGAAGAAGTATCGGGAACGGCTCCGGCGTGAGAAGCCGTGCAAAGGTTGTGGCGCAACAATTGTATATTACGAAGATTGGGATCATATTCCGAATTACTGCAAAGAATGTAAAGATAGTTTTCAGTCGGACGGATATAAACTTCGATTTGATCCAAATCGAGGGAAGAACGATTTCTTATTTGAAAAGCACGATGGGCACGGGCATGTCGTGATTGACGACAGTGGGAACGTTCATTATGTCCGCAATCAATATGATCCGAAGAAAAAGGGAGACAGAGACGCAGCGGTATCCTATGATGATAGAACAAGGCTGTGAGTATGGGCCGTAGACTAAGATAAGAACAAAGGAGAGAAAGACAATGATTCTGGAATATCTGATATCAGATGAACAAAATGCGGATGCTTGCTTGGCTATCATTGATCAGACAAAGGCAGTGTCGAACAAGAAGCAGCTGATCGATTCCCACTACATAGTCACAGCCTTTTTGAAAAGCGACTCTGATACATCAGCAATTGCCTTATCTAAACTGCATGAGGATATAATGTTGGCAGTCGATTGTACGGTGCTCACGGATGAGAGCTCCGCATACTACGATAGAGTGTTGTTTCCTTTGATTAACGAATTTGAGAGGAAGCTCAGGAAATTGCTATACTCCGCAAGCGTGATAAATGGCGTGGGGAATAACCAAATTGCTGATCTTGAATCTAAGGACTTTGGCGAGCTGTTTACACTGCTCTTCCGGGATGATGAGTATTGGAAGAACGTGAAAGTCTTTGTCAATGACCAGAAGAAGGGAACCGTTGGATGGCAGGGCTTCGCCGGGGAGTTGCAGAGCTTCCTTCAGAGTGCAACAGAACAGCCATTGTGGGATAGGCTGCTTCCAGGAAAAGCTCCGTTACTGAGAGAAAGCTTCAGCGATGTCCAGAAATATCGGAATGATGTCATGCATGCCCACTACATCAAGCGGAAAGACTACCGTGACATCAAACGGTTGTTTACCAATATCAATGCTGAAATTGATGAGGCAATTGAGAGCCTTGCCAACGGAGCCTTGGTTCCCGAAACATACAATGAAGATCTGGAGAATGCATTAGCGTATCTCACAGACCACGAAGAGAACTATATTACTGATCACGATGGAAATCGGATAATGCTGAAAATATAGGGTAAGGAATGCTGGTACAATAAGATCGGAAGGCAGAGGTGATGAGGTATGGAAACCCCAGATGTATCAACATTAAAAACCGAGATTGCTGTCCTCGAAGGAATTATCTGGGAAAAGAAGGAGCAGCTGCGAATTGCGGAAGCAATCGAAAAACAGAAAGACGATCTGTGGCGAAAGCATGTTGTGGTAACATCTCAACTGGTTGTTAATAATATTAAGCACAAGAACAATGTTGTACCAAAGGCATGAATAATGATGGCATATTTGGTATAATTCTTGTTGTTCTCGATTAATGGTTTATTATTTCATGATAGGAACATGAGATGACTTGTAGCGATATATTGAATTTGATTGCGATAGTTGTTATACCAATAGTTGCAGTATGGTTAGGCAAATACTTGCAAGATCGTGCCGAACTGCGTAAGGATAAAATGAATGTCTTCATGTCTGTTATGACATTTCGATATGGTTGGTCTCCAGAAGGTGTTAAGGCGCTAAATAGTATTCATATTGTTTTTTCTGATGACAAGGACGTACGTGAATCCTGGAGAAAGTATTATATGGAACTATGCAAGCCTGTTCAAAATAATGAAGAGATGAAGCGGAGAGAAGATGCAATGTACAATCTTCTCGAAAGTATGGCTAAGAATCTTGGATATTTGGATGAAATAACGAGAGAAGATATAAGAAATCCATATGTACCGCAAGCCATGATTGACACTATAAATACAAATACGGCGATGCAAGCAGGCATGCTTAATATCGTCCAGCAATGGAACTCAAGTATTGTGGAATCGGAAAAACATATAGAGACAGAATAGGATAACAGTATCAATAGGTTACCGAAAAATAGATAGAATTATATAGTAAATGGAACAATACAAAATGTAGTAAGTGGTTCGAATAAAATGCAATATAGCTGAGACGTAAAAACTTGCTGCATTATAAAGATATGCATCATTTGCATTTCTATAAGATTATCCTTAATAATTATATAATCCATTTTATTTTTTACGGATTAACTATTATATTGACAGGTAGATCATAATCAACATATCCAATGCTTCAGGTAATAGAAATAATAGATCTTTTGGATCAAGGAGTAACAGAGCCAATAAAATGCAAGCTTTCTGATAACTCTATGGCAATAGTAAAGTATCCCAATAATGCTAGAGGGACTGCTGTCATTGTAAATGAGTTCATTGGATTCAGTTTAGCGAGAAAAATTGGGATAACCGTTCCTGATTTTGGTATTTGCGAGTTATCCTTAGATGCAATTAATGCAATAAATGATTTAGAAGAAATAGATGAAAGAAATGCAGGAAAGTGCTTTTATACAGTAGAACTAAATAATACAGTACCTACCATTATAAGAGGCAGTGTAAAAAATAGAGAGACGGAAAAGATTATTTTATTAGATCATATTTTGAATAATTTTGATAGACATGATGGCAATATTCTAATGAGTATAGCAACCGGTCTGTTATATATAATCGATTTTTCGCATATTTTCTCAAAAGGGCCTTATCCTAATTATGATTCTGACTATGTTCACAGAGGAAAGAATGATAATTTGTATCTCTATGATACTATTTTGAAAGAGAATAGAGATGTGTATGAAAATCTTTCTTTGTGGTGTGGATATGATGATAGACGTATGATGATTGAGGCTGAAAACATTCAAAACATACTGGACCGCCAATTCATAAAAGAAGTCCTTGATAGCATTCCACAAAGTTGGAGCGATGCAATTGGCGGAAAAGATATACTGCGTACTATAGAAGAGTTCATTAATTTTAGAGTATCGCATATTAATGAGATATGCAGTTACATTATTGCGGAGAATAGGAGATAGTTATGGAAAAAATAATGAAATATTCAGTTTTGCGTTATTCTCCTACTATTATTTCAGGTGAACAGATTAATTTGGGAATAATATTTGATGCACCTGCAGATAATTATCGTGAATTCAGATACACCAAGAAGTTTAATAGGTTAACGTCTTTCGATGATGAAATAGATATTAATATTGTAAAGGCATTAATGAGAAACATTAAAGAAGATGTCGAAGGAACAGTGATGTCCTCTGGTGTGTTTGATATTGAAGAATATGTAAAGTTTTTTATTAATGATTTTCATTTTGAGAAGCCAAAGAAGATTTTATATGATGATATTAGAGAAGTAACTGAATCTGTGAACAAAACATATTTCAGATTTGATTATGATAAGAAAGATCGTCCTACTGGAGCAGATGATAAAAGAATGTTTGCAAGACTGATAAGGGATTCAGGGAAGAGTGTTCAACTTAATCAAAAAGTATCTGGAAAATTTGATGAAATCATTACCTATGACTTAATCACGAACGATTATAAGGTGAAATTCTTTGACTTTGATAACAAAGACCTTAGTAAATCCATTAACACAGCTAAAACATGGGCATGGAATGGGGCTCATAATTCGGGAAAAGATGTCCTGATAGTCTACCGCTATGATGATAAAGAAGTTGAAAACGATGTTCATTTCAAATCAATTATGAGAATTCTGCAAGAGTCTGGGATAAAGGTAGTAGATGTAGAAAATGGACTGAAACTATTTCAGGAAAACTGATAATTAGATATATACCGAATACTTAAAGCGGAATAAAATTACCATTATTCCATTAATGAAATGAGTGTGATATAAGCGTGCACAACAGATGCTGTGTACGCTTTTTACGAAAGAGCTAAACCTCATATTTCTATAGACTTAAGGAGAACATTAATGAAACTTCTCATCATCCGGCATGGGGATCCGGACTACAAGAATGATACGCTGACCGAAAAGGGGTGGCGCGAGGCTGAGTGCCTTGCTGAGATGCTCTCCAAGCATGACATCACTGCCTTATACATGTCCCCGCTTGGCAGAGCAAAGGACACTGCTTCGGTTACCCTTAAGAAGATGGGGCGTGATGCAGAGGTGATGCCATGGCTGCGTGAATTCGATACACGCATATCCAGACCGGATGATCCTGAAAAACCACGCATATCGTGGGACTGGCTTCCGCAGGACTGGACAGTAGACCCGCGGATGTATCAGGCAGACCATTGGTATGAAAATGAGCACTTCGCCGACAGTGGCGTATTCGAGGAATACACTCATGTAACAGAACAGTTCGATGAACTTCTCGCGAGACACGGATACAGGCGTGAAGGCGGCTACTACCGCGTAGAGAGGCCTAATCACGATACCATAGCTCTGTTCTGCCATTTCGGCGTTGAGAGTGTGCTCCTGAGTCACCTATGGGGTGTATCTCCGATGGTCGTGTGGCATGGCCTATGTGCGCAGCCGTCATCGGTCACAACACTTGTAACTGAGGAAAGACGTGAGGGGATAGCCTCGTTCAGGATGCTGTCGTTCGGTGAGACGACGCATTTATATACTCACAATGAGGAACCGTCATTTGCGGCCCGGTTCTGCGAGTGCTACACTGATGATACCAGGCATGACTGAGATATACTCATTATAGAGAGTCTTGGGTGAATGAACGGGGGTGATCACTATGACTGGAAAGAAGAAGTTGCTGACTGCTGCAATCATTATGATCCTTGCTGCATCTCTGGCTCTTGCTGCCTGCAGTCCGGATAAGCCTGCAGAGCAGAGCGATGATGCTGCAGAGCAGGGTACGGATACAATAGAACAGGGCTGGGAATACTTTGATACAGTCAATCCACTCGGACAGACTTACAGCGATCTCAGCGGGCGGTATGAATCTCTGGAAGAATCCGGAGTCTTTGACGGGGGCGTTGTACTGCAGGCAAACAAGCAGGAGTTCTACATCGGTTTCCCGAAATATTCCAAGGACGAGATAGAAGATACAGACACATGCACTTCCGTATACGGCACGCTTGAGACTGTATTCGGCATAACTAAATCATATGCCTCAGATGATCTTGAGAACATTTTGTCCGTCACCTGGAAAGAGGATTATGATAATGCATTCTATGCTGAGGCTGAAAGGCCGGACGGCAAGTATATAATAGTACTGAATGTAGAGACGATAAATGAGCTGTACAGCCCGTTTACAACAGTAAGTGTGTTCACACAGAACGCTGAAAGTTAGCGGAATGATCGCGCATAAATGTAAACTGCCGGTAGATTGATTCATGCCGGCAGTTTTGCTATCTTTGCTCTACGAGGGGAGGTGATAAGCATGACACCGAGATTTGGCAAATATATAAGACAACTTCGCACGGACAATGGAATGACGCAGGCTGCTCTGGCGGCCAGGCTGCATGTTACGGACAAGGCAGTCTCCAAGTGGGAACGTGACCTGTCATACCCGGATATAAGCCTCTTCCCGCGGCTTGCAGAAGTACTGGGCGTGAGCGTAAGTGAGCTTATCAGTGCAGCTGATAACGGCGGAGAGCCTGAACAGCTGACTCAGATATACCGGGTATCCCACGATATCCGTACACCTATACATATAATCATCGGATGCACTGACCTTGTAGAGAGGTATGCGGACGACCCTGATCAGAGAAGAAGATACCTTGAATTCATACGCATCTCCGGTAAGTATCTTCTGGAGAGATGCGAGCAGCTCGGGAAGACTGCTTCACATCCTGATGACAATGCTGCAGACCTCGAGGAATACTTCCGTACTCATGCAGACAGCACCAGCCGTGCAGGATATGATTTTACCGGCAAGCGTATCCTGATCGTAGATGACATGGAACTCAACCGTGAGATCGCGGGTGAGATCATAAGAGAATCAGGTGCGGAGACAGTGTACTGCGGTGATGGGCTTGAATGCGTCACGATGATCGAGTCGTCACCTGCCGGGTTCTTTGACCTGATACTCATGGACCTGTCAATGCCTGTCATGGACGGGATACAGGCCACTGAGAAAATAAGGAGCTTAGCTGACAGCATCAAATCCAAGATACCTGTAATTGCCATGACAGCTAATGTATCTGACAATGACAGGAAGAAGGCGTTTGATGCCGGAATGAACGGATTTGCAGAAAAGCCTATAGACACAGACGCCCTCTATGAACTTATGAAGCAGAATCTGTAATTCCGATGCTCTTTTCCCCTGAATTGACCGCTGTACGGTAATGCCTGCAGCGGTCTTTTCATGCGTGAAAAGGAAATGGCAAGGGAAAACAAGGGGAAAGACTTATGTTTACTGTAACATAATTATAGTAAAACAGACTCGGACAAAGGAGAATCAGATGCCCCGGACTGTGTGATTTCTTTCTGAAATTATTGTGAAGTCATATCCTGTGCAGTTGAAAAAGTATCCTTCTGTTTGCTATAATATGTACTGCGTTTACAATAAATTTTTAGATGTAAAGGCTACTTTACATTTTTGTTATAGGCTGAAAAAGGGACGGAAATACAGGGTAAAGACTGATGGAAGCAGTATTACAGGGAAACGCAGCGGTCAAGAATTACAACAGTAAACACTTCAGACCTGAGATCAGGAAGGGTCTGTCCAGGGCTGTACTGAAGAACATTGTTGCGATCGAAATGATAATCGCAGCAGTCCTTTGCTGTATTCTTTTCCTGACCTGCTGGAACAGGGCCATAAATGCAAGAGAGCAGGCTGTAATTACGAGTTTTACCGATTTTGATTCTCAGAATTTTGCTGCTATGGCAGGACATTCTATCAATGCAGCTGAGGAAGAGGTCAAGAAGGAAGTAGATCAGAGTGTGTGGGCTACTCAGGGAGTATATTTCCGTACTGGCCCGGGAACTGAGTATGAGGCTGCCGGGACCCTTGACAAGTATCAGGGTGTTCAGAGGATCGGCATCACATACAATGAGTGGAGCCAGGTCAAGGTGGACGGTGATGAGTACTATGTCTACAGTGATTTCCTGACTACTGAAGCGCCGCTTATCACGGCTACAGGAGCTAAGGGCGAATATCAGAGATATGCTCTGTCTCTTCTGTCTGAGTTCGGATGGGCGGATACTGAGATCACTCCGCTTATCAATCTGTGGAACAGGGAATCCGGATGGAATCCAAGTTCACATAACAGAAGCTCGGGTGCACATGGTATACCTCAGGCTCTGCCGGCGAGCAAGATGGCTGCATACGGAAGTGACTACTACACCAATGGAAAGACCCAGATCAGATGGGGCCTCAACTACATAGCCGGAAGATATGGGTCGCCTTCAAGAGCGTGGGCTCATTTCAGATCACATAACTGGTATTGATGACTTCCTGCAGATGGTTAAGCAGATCGGAGCGGTACTGAACTATGGATAACAGAGAAAAGACTGCAATAGTATTCATGGCTGACGGCATGGAGATGTGCGAGTGCCTCATCACTGTGGACATTCTCAGAAGAGCAGGCGTTAAAGTTATCACTGCATCTGTAATGAAGGACAGGACCGTTACTGCATCACATCAGGTAAGGATAGAGGCCGATGTGCTTGCAGCCGATGCTGACTTTGCAGCCGCAGATATAATTATCCTTCCGGGTGGAAGAGTCGGAACTGAGAACCTTGCTGCTTCGGATATAGTAACAGGACAGTGCAGCAGATATGCCGGCGACAGCAGCAGATATGTAGCTGCTATATGTGCAGCGCCAAGTGTGCTGTCCGGTATCGGAATCCTGGACGGAAGGAAGGCGACATGCCATCCGGACTTTTCTGAAAAGGTGCAGGCAGGATCCAGTATCAGTGACGGCAATGCGGATATATCACCGCTTGTCACACTTACACATGAGAGTGTGACCGTTGACGGGAACATAATTACCGGGCAGGGACTCGGGGCGACGATGGACTTTGCCCTGTGCATTACAGAGATCCTTGCCGGGAAGGAAACTGCAGACGGGATCGCTGCGGCGACCTGCTACAGATACAGATAGACAGTGAAGAAGAGAAAACACACAATATGGTTCATAATAGCGGGAGCAGTGCTGATAGCGGCACTGCTTTTTATGCTGCCTGCTTCGCTGGACAGATCGGGAAAAGACACAGGGCAGGACAAGGTGGCTGGAGAGAATGCAGCTGAAAATGAGCAGCAGGAAGATGATGCCGTGCCTGATGCTGTCATATTCTGCGCTTCTGATTATCAGGCGGAACCGGGATGGGATGCACCATCGGCAAATCTTTCCGCTATCCTTGATGCTGCGGTATCAGGTATCAATGGCTTCATTATGTGCGGAGACTACACTAACGATGCCAGGCTGTATGATTACCAGCTGAGCCCGGATGAATCGATATCTGAGATCAGAGGCATTGTCAGAGACAAGGCACCTGACGTCTCAGAAGACAGCATGATATTCATCCAGGGCAACCACGATGCGATGACAGATGAGATATCCTCATCCGGGCTTCATGAGTTCGATGACTATCTCGTGTATGTCCTCAATACACAGAATGATTTTCCATGGAAGCAGGGGAAGACAGCCGGAGCGCTGAGCAAGGTGAAGGCCTCTTCGGAAGCTCTCGGGGCATGCCTCACAGAGCTGGCTGACAGGGGAGAGACAAGACCTGTCATAATAGCCGGACACGTCCCGCTCCATTTCACTGCAAGGACTTCATCAAGGCATACGACCGGCGACAACATGTACTCATCGCTTGTATTCGATGTTGTCAATGAGGCGGGAAAGGACCTGGATATCATATACCTGTTCGGGCACAACCATTCCAAGGGATGGGACTGCTACATGGGAGGAAGCTCTGTAATGAGAAAAGCAGGTGACTCTGTACTCATACCTGAACTGAATGAGACCTCCGTCACAACAGATAAGTACACGGAAGAAACTCTGACATTCACTTACATGAATGCCGGGTATACCGGGTACTACATGAATTGCGGACCGGAGGAGCTGAACAAAGGCACATGGAAAGAGTATGATGCAGCGGATACTGCTCTGACCGGAACTGTTATTGAGATATATGGTGACAGGGTGGAAATAAGCAGATACGCTGCGGACGGACTTCATGATCTCAGCAGCGCAGGTGAAGCTGACCCGTATAATGGCGGTATAGATGCCGGGCTTATTGACGAAAGCCGGTACGGCAGAGAAATAAAGAGCCCGCAGATCATAAAGAGACATGCGGGCACCAACTGATACAGTATCTGCAGAGAGCCGGTATATATGCCGGATGTTATTCCAGAAGTACGGAAGGCTCGCAGCCGATGGCGGCTGCGAGTTTTATTATGCTCTCAAATGCAGCTTTGTTTATATCCTTCTGTCTCTGTTCGTACTGCTGAATGGTCCTGACAGGGACTCCGCTGGCTGCTGCAAGGCCGCTCTGACTGTAGCCGCTTCTGAGCCTCAGGGTCTTGAGCCTGGTCTCTCCCGAAGCGCGTGAAGCAGAGACTGCCTCTTCGAGGCGGTAACTGAACTCCTGATAATGCTCTTCGTTCATGTGATCAGGGATGGTCAGTGTGTCCATCCAGTCAAGCGACTCTCTGATGCTGCGTATCTCTGAATCCCTGAATCCGTCGCATAATGTGATCATCTCCTTCAGCGGTACTGCGCTTACGATATCTGAGAAAGGGAGCGAGCTCTCCATCTGAAATCTTCCGAGCGCGTGTCCTGCCCAGTATTCACGGCTTCTCCCGGAAGTGTATCTGTAGCTGATACGCTCTGCGTTGATGCCGCTGGTCTCAAGCACTCTGTATCCGAGCTCAACACCGGATATTCCTGCAATGAGCTTAAGGTTTCCGTTGCCGAACTCTGAAGCGAGTCCTGTGGAAATGAACAGCTCAAAGAAGGCGTCTGCATCCTGCCTGAGGTCGTGTACGGCGAAGTCGAGCATATGCGCCATGGTTCCTGCTGCTTTTTCGGTTATTGCCTCTGTGTATGAACTCATATGATCCTCTAATATATGAGACGGCTGTCGTATGGGCGGATCCTCTCGTTGATAATATCCCTTACATACAGTTCGCCTGCATCTCCCGGTGTCTTTCCTTTGCTTCCTGCGTGATGTGCCGCAAACTCAGATACCGCTTTGCGTTCTCTGGCCATAGCGGAAGGGAAGTATTCGCTTCCAGGTGCGACCGAATATCCGTTGAACAGGATCCTGTCGAACGCGCGGTTGCTCTTGAGGACGAACTGCCTGCCTGTATCTGAGAGCCTTATTGCATCATTCAGTTCCCGGTAGGAGATGTTTCCGCTGAGAAAGCTCTGTGCGAACCAGAAATTGCAGTTATCTGCCCTGAATCCTATTATGCAGTCGCAGTTCTGATAGTCTGCGCCGAAAGCTGACCGTATATACTCCTTGGCCTGATAGGCCTCCGAGGAATCTGCGTCGAATTCGCGGAAACTGAGAAGCACCGCGAGCCAGTGAAGGATGCAGTACTCGGGACTGTTGAGATTGATGACTCTGAGACCGCTGGTTTCTATGGTATATGTGTTCACAAAGCCGTCTGAAGACATGCCGGCAGCCCATTCACCGGCAAAGTCCGGGTTGTCCGTGCAGTAGAAACCGAGCCCGTAATCATTGAAAGGCGAGCCTGCTCCGAACTTCGGAGTCCTTACTATACCTGATGAGCCATGATAGATCTTTCTCTGCATCTGCTGTCCTCTGATGAGTCTCTGTTGTAAAGAACGTTTTACATTTATAACTATACTCCTGTGGGAGTATAAAATCAAGAAAATTGGTTAGAAGCTATTTACACAACCTTTTTTGGGATGGTATACTGCGCGTGGACCGGTGAGAAACCGGTGCAGAAACCAAAACGTTAAATACCGTCCGGTATACGGACGCGGGACAAGTAATAGAGATCATAACAGAAAAAGGAGTAGAACAATGAGAGTAGTAATTCAGGACGATTACAACAAGATGTGCAAGTGGGCTGCAGACTACATCGCAGCCAAGATCAATGCTCACAATGCAGGCCCTGAGGCAGACAGACCGTTCATCCTTGGACTTCCTACAGGAAGCTCCCCAATCGGCGTTTACAAGGAACTTATCGCAAAGAACAAGGCAGGCGAGCTGAGCTTTGCAAACGTTGTCACATTCAACATGGACGAGTACCTCGGACTTCCTCATGAGCACGACCAGAGCTACTGGTACTTCATGCATGACAACTTCTTCGATCATCTTGTTGACATGAAGCCTGAGAACATCAACATCCTCAACGGAATGACAGACGATCCTGAAGGCGAGTGCGCACGCTATGAGGAGAAGATCGCAAGCTACGGCGGCATCGACCTCTTCATGGGCGGAATCGGTGTTGACGGACACCTCGCATTCAACGAGCCTTTCACATCCCTGACATCCCGTACAGGACTGAGAGATCTCACTACAGATACAAGAATCGTTAACTCCAGATTCTTCGGAAATGACCCTGAGGCAGTTCCTGCACAGGCTCTCTCCGTAGGAATCGGAACAGTAACAGACAGCAAGGAAGTTCTCGTACTGATCAGCGGCCACAACAAGGCAAGAGCTATGGCAGCTGTAGTAGAGGGCGGAGTAAGCCAGAAGTGGACATGCTCAGCACTTCAGATGCACAACGGCGCTATCATCGCATGTGATGAAGAGGCCTGCGGCGAGCTGACTGTAGACACTTACAAGTACTTCCTCGATATCGAGAAGAGCCAGAGACTGTAATGTGTCACTGGGGTTCATCCCCGGCTGATACAAATAGATTGCTGTGGGGTGTGTCAAAAAGGACCGTCCCCGCTGACACAAAGGAGAATAGAAATGGGTAAGTATTTCGGTACTGACGGCTTCAGAGGCGAAGCCAACAAGAATCTGACATTTGAGCACGCTATCAAGATCGGCCGCTTCCTCGGCTGGTATTACGGCAAGAGACTTGACAAGAAGGCCAAGGTAGTTATCGGCAAGGACACAAGAAGATCGAGCTACATGTTCGAGTACGCTCTGTGCACGGGCCTCATGGCAAGCGGTGCAGATGCATACATCATGCACGTAACAACGACACCTTCTGTTTCATACATCGCAAGAGTAGATGACTTCGACTGCGGTATCATGATCAGTGCTTCGCACAATCCGTACTATGACAACGGCATCAAGATCGTCAACAACAACGGCGAGAAGATGGATGAGGAGACACTGCTGAGGATCGAGGCTTTCATCGACGGCGAGATGGAGCTTCCTCTTGCTGAGAGAGATGAGATCGGCCGCACTGTAGACTACGTCAGCGGACGTAACAGATACGTCGGATACCTCATCTCGATGTCAAAGTACAGCTTTAAGGATGTCAAGGTAGGTCTTGACGTTGCCAACGGTGCTGCATGGCAGCTTGCCAAGGGCGTATTCGATGCTCTCGGCGCTAAGACTTATGTCATGAACGACGAACCGGACGGCTACAACATCAACACAAACTGCGGCTCGACTCACATCGAGCACTTGCAGAAGTTCGTGGTAGACAACGGACTTGACGTAGGTTTTGCATACGACGGAGATGCTGACAGATGTCTCTGCGTGGACGAGAAGGGCAATGTCATCACAGGTGACCACATCCTCTACATCTACGGACTCTACATGAAGGAGAGAGGAAAGCTCCTGAACAACAAGGTCGTCACTACCGTAATGTCCAACTTCGGTCTCTACAAGGCTCTTGATGCAGTAGGCATCGAGTATGACAAGACCAAGGTCGGCGACAAGTACGTATATGAGAACATGGTACAGACCGGCAACCGTATCGGCGGTGAGCAGAGCGGACACATCATCTTCACCAAGTACGCTACTACAGGTGACGGAATCCTTACATCCCTCAAGATGATGGAGGTAATGCTGGCAAAGAAGAAGAAAATGAGCGAGCTTGCTGCTCCTGTAGTATTCTATCCACAGGTCCTCAAGAACGTAAGAGTAAAGAGCAAACCGGATGCACAGAACGATCCTGATGTCCAGGCTGCTGTTGCCAAGGTAGCTGAGGCTCTCGGTGATGACGGACGTATCCTCGTAAGAGAGTCCGGTACTGAGCCTGTTATCCGTGTAATGGTAGAGGCCACAAGCGATGAGATCTGCGAGAAATACGTTGATCAGGTCATCGAAGTGATCAAGGACAAGGGACACATCGCAGAATAGGGGATCGTGTTTTATGCCCATTTCGTCTGATCTTCGCTCGAGTCCTCGACGCATATTGCTAAAGTCATGCGTCTGCAGGATCATCATAAGGGGGACCGTTTACGGGGGATTCCTTATGATAGATTCCCGCTCCGGTCAGCGAAATCAGGCATATATATAAACAAGATTATTCTGCTCACTAGGAGGAATAGAAAATGTATACTATCACTGATTTATATGATCTTGACCATACACTGGCTAAGGATTATCTCTCGCAGTTCACATATCCTTGGGAAGCTCTCAAGGGCATCAAGGACATGATCATCGAGCTCGGAAAGACTCTTGACCCAGCTGAATACGATGAGGTAAGTGAGAACGTATGGGTCCACAAGACTGCCAAGGTATTCCCAAGCGCATACCTCGGATCACCATGCATCATCGGACCTAACACAGAGGTAAGACACTGCGCATTTGTAAGAGGCTCCGCTCTTGTAGGAGCTGACTGCGTAGTCGGCAACTCAGTAGAGCTCAAGAACGTCATCCTCTTCGATCACGTTCAGACACCTCACTACAACTATGTAGGCGATTCTATCCTCGGCTACTACAGCCACATGGGAGCAGGCTCGATCACTTCCAACGTAAAGTCCGACAAGAAGCTCGTAGTTGTTCATAACGGCACAGAGGATATCGAGACAGGCATCAAGAAGTTCGGAGCAATGCTCGGCGACCACGTCGAGGTAGGCTGCAACTCAGTATGCAACCCTGGAACAGTCATCGGAAGATACAGCAACATCTATCCTACATCCTGCGTACGCGGAGTAGTGCCTGAAAAGAGCATCTACAAGAACAGCGGCGAAGTAGTAGAGAAGAGAGACTAGTTCCCGATACAGGAAGATATCTTTATTGAAGGAGTCTATATTAGACTGGATTCAGATTAGCGAAGAAATCCTGATTAGAGAATACTGATCATCAGAGCACCATATAAAGCTGCAAATACAATGCAGCATGTATGGTGCTCTTTGTTATGCATTCCGCATGCCTTTCGATGATATGAGGCCGGCCTATAACTCTTTGTTTATGCACTATGTGTGTACAATGCAAGCCAGCGGCAATATCCAGCACGCGCGAGAGCACAACATACTCCACACACCTATATCTCGCGCGCGCTCAAAACCGAATCAGCCATTAATATACGCATGCCATTACCTGAAAGTGTCAGGACTAGATGCAAAAGAGTTTCCGAAGAGGGAGTTTTCTCAGAAAAGGTACCTATGAAGAATATTTTTATAATATGTGTACCTTTTTTTAGAAAACATTCTTCCACCATTCACGAAAGATGCCTATCATTATAATACTCAGTAAACGAGAAGAAGCAGGCTGCTTACCTTCGACTTTTCACTTAGCCGCAAACCCTTGATTTTACTGGTGTTGCGGTACTGTAGCATCTGGTTCGTCCGGATGCTTTCCGGATGGTACAGGAGCATGAGGAACTTCTGACTGATTTATCATGGAGCGGAATGGAGAAAAGGTACATATTTTTTATTATTTGTATCAAATGGTACCTTTTGAGATTAGATTTCCCTCTTGCGTATGATTTCTGATCCAGAAGAACCTGCCTCAGTAACGGTGCTTAATAAATCAAATGTGTGTGCTCCCGGAGAGGAGCAATATGATATATAAAGAAACACTTGAACGGATGAGAGAAGAACTCTGCGAACGCAGGGATGATTTGTGCTGCGAGATGGATGGCCTTCCTGATGGGAACCTGAAGTGCGTAGGCAAAGGGAAGAAGAGGAAATACTATCAGAGACTTCCGGTCAAAGGATACCGGAAAAAGGAGCGCTGTTATGGTATCAAGAAAAAGCCTGAGATCCTGTATGGACTGGTGAGGAAAAGGTATATTACCAAAGCGCTGCCGGTCATAGAAAGAGACCTCAAGGCAATCGATTCTGCGCTAAGGTGGTTCAGGCCTGCTGATGAGGACTCGGTCATGGAGAAGTTCACAGCAAAGTATCCTGAGCTAGCTGACGGGATCTACCGGTATATTCCGGATGTTGAAGAATGGAAGAATGCTTTCAGGCCGATGGATGATTTTCACCCTGAGAATCTGAAGGCGGTCGATCCGCACGGAACGAGGAAGAGGTCAAATACTGAGCTGTATATTGCATCGAGGCTGGATCATTACGGGCTTGTCTACAGGCATGACTGTCCGACCGGTATTCCCGGACTGTACAGATATCCGGATTTCCAGATCCTGCGGCCGAAGGATCTTAAGAAGATATACTGGGAACATTTCGGCATGATGGATGACTTGGAATACTTCATCGACTATAAGCGCAAAATGGAGGAGTATGAAAAGTTCGGGATAGTCCCGTGGGATAATCTCATCATCACATACGGTAACTCGAAAAGCGGGATCGACGGCAAAATGATCGAATCGTTGATCCGCGCATGGCTCCTGTGACCATTCCATCATTGAAGAATTCGTGCGCAGATGATAAAATATAGTCCCTTGATTATCAGGGGGCTGAAATGTCAGAGATTCATAATTGATTCAGATATATATATATTGGGAGGTGCACCATGAGCACAGAGAGAAGAGTAGGTACAGTTTCCAGAGGTATCAGATGCCCGATCTTCCGCGAAGGCGATGACCTTGCGAGTCAGGTGGTAGACAGCGTCCTTGAAGCTGCTGAGGCTGAAGGCTTTGAAATCAGAGACAAGGATGTCGTATGCATCACTGAGTCTGTTGTCGCAAGATGCCAGGGCAACTATGCGAGCATCGATGCCGTCGCTGAGGATGTCAGAGCAAAACTCGGCGGGGATACGATCGGTATCATATGGCCGATCCTTTCAAGAAACAGATTCGCTATCTGTCTGAGAGGAATGGCAATGGGGGCTAAGAAGGTAGTTCTCATGCTCAGCTATCCGTCTGACGAGGTAGGAAACGCACTTCTTACTCTCGACCAGCTGGATGAGGCAGGGGTCAATCCATACAGCGACGTTCTCACTCTTGAGAAGTACAGAGAACTGTTCGGTGAGAACAGACACCAGTTCACCGGTGTTGACTATGTTCAGTACTACGGCGACCTGATCAAGGAGATGGGCGCTGAGGCTGAGATCATTTTCGCAAACCACGCCGAAGAGATCCTCAATTACACTAACAATGTCATCGCCTGTGACATCCACACAAGAGCCCGCACCAAGAGAATACTCAGGAGCAAGGGCGCCAATGTTTACGGAATGGACGAGATCCTGAATGCGCCTGTGAACGGCAGCGGCTTCAATGAGAAGTACGGACTGCTCGGATCCAACAAGGCTACAGAGGACAGCATCAAGCTCTTCCCTAGAGAGTGCAAGCTGCTTGTTAACCAGATCCAGACCATGATGAAGGAGAAGACAGGAAAGCACGTCGAGGTCATGGTATATGGAGACGGGGCGTTCAAGGACCCTGTAGGAAAGATCTGGGAGCTCGCAGACCCTGTAGTATCTCCGGGATACACAGCAGGACTCGAGGGTACGCCTAATGAGCTCAAACTCAAGTACCTTGCTGACAATGATTACTCCAACCTGTCAGGTGATGAGCTGAAAGTTGCGATCCTGAAGGCTATCGAGGAAAAGGAATCCGACCTTGTCGGCAACATGGCTTCAGAGGGAACAACACCGAGAAGACTTACTGACCTGATTGGATCACTCTGCGACCTGACATCAGGTTCGGGAGACAAGGGTACACCTGTAGTACTCGTACAGGGCTACTTCGATAACTACACGACAGGGAAGTAGAATGATACGTGAGCGCACTTGTTATCAGTGATCAATGATTGATGACCGGCAAACAGTTACAGGTGACAGCAAAGGAATTAATGATATACAGAGACCAGTCCAGCGGGGCTGGTCTTTTTTAGGGGAAACATAGGCAAAAATTATGTTTTACTATGTATGTTTTTCTATTTATTTTCTAAATTATTGTTGTTATAATAATAAACGGAGATATTTCGCTTATTATTAGTCAGTTATCACTAACAGGCGGATCCAATACCTGCAAGGCAGATATTTCAAGGAGTACAGAACTTTTTTATGAATAGCCCGCACGGGCAGTAAACGAAAGTAAACAGAATTCATTAATTAATAGACCACAGAAAGCAGAGATAGCATAATTCACATTTCTTACTTCCTGTAGAACCTTTGAAACTTATGATCAACATGGAACATAGACCTCAGAGTGAGATCAGAGAGGAGAGAAAATGAGCGATAAGTTAGTGCAGTTCGATAATGAGACAGCTGCCGGCGCCATAAATGTCGTGACGTTCGGCGGCTTTTCCGTTGCGTATAACGGCCGGGAAATATCGTTCGGACAGCAGAATGAGTCTCAGATCGTGCACCTGCTGCAGCTTCTTCTTCACTGCCGTGACAAGGGCGTGACAAGGGACCTTGCAAAGGCAGAGCTTTTCAGAGACAGAGAGATAGACGATGTATCGCATTCAATAAGGAACATCATCTACAACCTCAGGAAGAAACTGAGAGAGTATGACCTGCCTGAAAGCCAGTTCGTCGTCAAGAGGAGTGGCAACTATTACTGGGCCGACGACATTCCGGTAGCCGAGGATGCGGCTGCATTCGAGGAGTCGTTCAATGAGGCGATGGCTGAAGAGGACCCGGACAGGAAACTTGAGCTGCTCGTAAGGACTATATATCTGTACAAGGGAAAATTTCTCGCAGACAACGAGGGCAGCGCGTGGGCAGCAAGTGAGGCAAAGCGATATAAAGACCTGTTCGCAATGTCTGTCAATGCCGCAGCTGAGCTGATGCGAAAAGCCCGCAGATATGACCTGATGCAGGAGATAGGCGACTACGCATCGGAAGTGGATCCTTTTGCGGAATGGGAAATCATCACGCTTGAGGCACTGGCGGGACTTGGAAGATTTGACCGCACCGAGAGCTTTTACAGAGCGACGATCGACGCTTACTCTAATGAGTTCGGCGGCAAGACAAGCAGCTACGTAAGGGAGTTCATAAACAGGATAGGGCTCAGGCTTCTAATAAGGCATGAATCACTCGAAGAGATCAAGAACAAGCTGAAAGGTGATTCCGGCCATGAAAACACAGGATACTACTGCTCACTGCCGGTGTTCCAGGAGATATACCGCATCACTGAGAGGATAATGGAGTATTCCGGTGACAGGATATTCATCATGCTGTGCACTATCGTGGATGGTAAGGGAAAACCTATGAACGGCGGGACCAGGCTCGAAGAGCTGTCAGCAAGGCTGAAGGACGCGATCCTGAATTCAGTCAGATATTCAGACACAGTCACAAGGTACGGCAAAGGCCAGTTCCTGGTGCTCCTGATAGATACGACGAAGGAGGGCTGTGAGACAGTCGAAAAGAGGATCAATTCAAAATTCATGAAGAACGGACAGAGAACAGGCGTCAGCTACTCTGTCAGCAATGTGATAGCACCGGCATTCTCAGAGGAGCTTAATATCATATAGAGGTGTCTCGGGCGGCAGGAATACGCCTATGTGTCTAAGGCGGCGCTCTGGAAAGTATCTCTGTCAGCGAGTTCGCGGTTAATAGCGTTCAGGATGGTGCGCTTGCGGTAGCTCCACTCCGGTGAGATCAGAAGGCGTCTCGGAACATCGCCTGTCAGCCTGTGGATAGTGATCTCAGGCGGGATGATCTCGAGACAGCGGATAACGAGATCAACATATTCATCAATAGAGGTAAACGGAACATAGTCAGGCATCGTCTCTGCGAGGCGGGAAGTCCTGACTATATTCATTAGGTGGAGTTTTATGCCGAAAAGAGGGCGCTCGCAGACCCTGCGCACTGACTCGAGCATCATGTCCTGCGTCTCGCCCGGAAGGCCGAGGATCAGGTGTGTCACGACTCTGATGCCGCGGGAGAGGAGCTCGTCCACGGCGCGCTCGTATGTCTCATATGTATAGCCTATGCCCATTGCATGAGATATCTCGTCATGAACAGTCTGAAGGCCGAGCTCGACCCACATGTAATGATCGCGGTTTATCTCTGACAGAAGATCCAGGACATCAGGCGGGAGGCAGTCAGGTCTTGTGGCTATGACGATGCCTTCGATGCGCGGGTCATCAAGAGCTGCATTGTAGAGGGTCCGCAGAGTCTCTGCCGGTGCATAGGTGTTGGTATGCGACTGGAAGTATGCAAGGTAGGCGGCATCCGGCCACTTATCTGACATAAGGGCTATCTGTTCGCTTATGGAGGAGGATATCTGCGCAGTAAGAGCGGAGACTGCAACTGCAAGTTCTGCTTCTGCGTTTTCCGCATCTGAAAGGACGTTCAGATGAGCAGCGAGCTCGCCTGAACCTCCGCCCGAACAGAAGGCGCAGCCGCCGTATCCGCAGGTGCCGTCCCTGTTGGGACATGTAAAACCGGCATCGATCCCGAGTTTGATGGTTTTTCTGCCGAAATGACGCTTGAGTTCATCACTTATTGAGTTGAATCTTGTTCCACCTTGCATATGTTATGTGCTATAATTTACGAGTGTATTTTTTGAACTGCTGCAGAGGCCTGATGCCTGTGCCATGCAGCGAGTGATATTGCTTACAGCGAGAGGCCACAGAGTGAAGGACGACTGCAGTACTGTAATGAATATGAATTTCATGGCCGGAATGGAGAAGAGCGACAGCGAGCTGTTCCGCATATCTCCTGAGCAGCGCAAGCCGTCAATTCTTCTGCACGCATGCTGCGGACCTTGCTCGACAGCCTGTGTCGAGCGCCTGGCGCCTGATTATCAGATTACCGTGTACTATTATAATCCAAACATCACGGACAGGGAAGAATACTATCTGAGACGCGATACACTTATGCAATTCATTAAGGCTTTCAACGAAGAACACAAGGATTCGTATTTTGTCAGCTATATGGAAGGCGAGTACGATCCTGAAAGATATATCGCAAAATGCGGACCTCTTGCTGATGAGCCTGAAGGCGGCGCAAGATGCGACCTGTGTTTTGCCATGAGACTGGCAGAGACTGCACGGAAGGCGGGAGAGCTGGGCATTGACTATTTCACGACGACGATGTCAGTCAGCCCGCACAAGAATTATGACAAGATCAAGACTCTCGGCATGTCGCTCGAGGAGCAGACAAGCTCGAGATTCCTGGACATAGACTTCAAGAAGAAGAACGGGTTCGGCCGCAGCGTCGAGCTCAGCAGGCATTACGGTCTGTACAGGCAGAACTTCTGCGGATGCGAGTATGCCAGAGCAGCCATGAAGCAGAAATAAAAAAGGAGAAAATATCATGAGCAAGTTATTCGTTCCAGATGGCTACAAGCCTATCCTTGATCCTACCGAGACGCAGAGGGCGATCGTCAGGATAAAGACTCACTTCCAGAGAGAGCTCGCATACTCGCTGAATCTCGGCAGAGTCAGCGCACCGCTTTTCGTTTTCCCTGAGACAGGTCTGAATGATAACCTGAACGGTGTTGAGAGAAGAGTAGACTTTACCATCAAGGATCTTGATGAGCGTCATGTTGAAGTCGTACAGTCACTTGCCAAATGGAAGAGAAATGCGCTCGGAAAATACGGAGTGCAGCCCGGCAGGGGCATTTACACTGACATGAATGCTATCAGAAGGGATGAGGAACTTGACAACATCCATTCGATATATGTTGACCAGTGGGACTGGGAGAAGGTCATCACAGCTGATCAGAGGAACAACGAGTTCCTTGAGCAGCAGGTAAGGATCATCTACAGATGTTTTCTTGAGCTGGCCGGATACATCAACGACCAGTATCCTGAGGTAAGAGTCGAGCTTTCTGAAAGGATCAAGTTCATTGACTCGCAGGACCTCGAAAACTGGTATCCTGGCAGCACATCCAAGGAAAGAGAGAGATTTGCTGCAGAGGAGTTCGGAGCTATCTTCGTTAAGAGGATAGGAGGAGCTCTATTATCCGGAAAGCCGCATGACGGCCGCTCACCTGACTATGATGACTGGGAACTCAACGGAGACATCATTCTGTGGAACCCTGTACTTGAGGATGCCTTTGAGATCAGCTCGATGGGCATAAGAGTCAACAGCGAGTCCATGCTCAGACAGCTTGAGATCGACGGAAAGATGGACAGAAAGGACATGCCGTACCATCAGGGCGTTATCAACGGAACACTTCCGCTGACCATCGGCGGCGGTATCGGTCAGAGCAGACTCTGCATGTTCTTCCTTAGAAAGGCTCACATCGGAGAGGTCCAGGTATCCGTATGGCCTGATGATATGGTTGAGGAATGCGCTGCAAACAACATCTTCCTGCTTTAATTCGGGGGTATACCGCAAAACTGATATTGTAAAGCAGTGCTGCGGACATGATAATCAGCATAATAACCGACTGCTGCCGCATTTTACGGCAGCAGTTTTACGTAAGAAGCAGCAGTTTTGCGCCGGAAAATGTATAATAATAGCGTAAATGAAATATATTGATGTAGTGATCGACAACAAGAGCAATAATACGGACACATTCTTCACCTATGCCGCGCCTGATGAGGTGGGGCCGGGTGCCCGTCTTACTGTGCCTTTCGCAAGGCGCAAAAAGCCTGTCGATGCCTACTGCATCAGAGAGAACCCGGCGCCGGCCTATGATGAGAGCAGGATCAGGGAGATCGCCTCGTACGATCCGGAGCGCTCGCTGTCAGAGGAAATGATCGGTACTGCCGTGTGGATGCGGAAAAGATACGGCGTCAAGTACATAGATGCCGTCAAAATGTTCACGGTAGGCGGGAAGAAGATACCTGAGAGAAGGCCTTCCGGAAGGGAGCCTCAGGACCCTGAGTACACTCTGTCACCTGAGCAGCAGCATGCAGCTGAGAGGATATGCAGGTATGTGCAGAAGCGTGAGTTCAGACCTTTTCTCATTAAAGGCGTGACCAACAGCGGCAAAACCGAAGTGTACATGCGTACTGTAGAGGAGGTGCTGAAGCAGGGCCGGACTGCAATAGTCCTGCTGCCTGAGATAGCGCTGTCTGCACAGGTCGAGAAGAGATTCGCTGAAAGATTCGGCGAAGACATGGTGGCGACGCTTCACAGCAGGCTGTCAACAAGCGCCAGACTCGGAGAATGGATCAGAATAAGGCGCGGGGAAGCGAGGATAGTTGTCGGTGCGAGGACATCTGTATTCGCACCGCTTGAGAACATAGGCGCGATAATAATAGACGAAGAGCACGAGACGACATACAAGTCTGACCACAATCCCAAGTATGAGACGGTCGATGTGGCTTACAGGAGAGCGCAGGCTCACGGAGCCGTACTGGTCCTCGGAAGCGCTACACCTTCTGTTACATCGTACAGCAGAGCGAAGGCGGGGATATACGAGCTCCTCGAGATGAAACAGAGGATAGGAAACAGCACTTTGCCTGTACTTGAGACTGTGGATATGAAGCAGGAGATACGGTCAGGCAACATGGGCGTTATCTCAAGGCGGCTGGCTGAGGAGACCGACAGGGAGCTTAAGCGGGGTGAGCAGGTCATACTCTTCCTGAACAGGAGGGGGTTTTCGACACAGATCCTGTGCCCGGACTGCGGTTATAAAATGACATGCCCGGACTGTGGCATTACCCTTACTTACCATAAGTCAGTTAATGCAGCTGTCTGCCACTACTGCGGAAGGAAGTTCCCGCTGCCTGAGAAGTGCCCGGACTGCGGCAACAAATTCATAAGATACACCGGCACCGGCACCGAGAAGGTGGAAGAGACGGTCAGGGAGCTGTGGCCGGATGCGAGAGCTGCAAGGTTCGACCTTGATACTGCAGCGAAGACCGGCGATGCCGGCAGGGTCATAGCGGACTTTCAGAAGGGTAAGACGGATATACTCGTCGGGACTCAGATCCTTGCAAAGGGACTTGACTTCAGAAATGTCGGACTCGTCGGCATAATAAACGCAGACGTGAGTCTGAACATACCGGATTACAGATCTTCGGAGCGAACGTTCCAGCTGATAACACAGGTCGCAGGCAGGGCCGGAAGAGCCGGAGGAGAGAGCCGGGTCATCATACAGACATATGATCCGGACAGCGATGTCATAAAGCAGGCTGCGGCGGGGGACTATGAAGCCTTCTATGAAGCTGAATTACTTCACAGAAATATTATGAATTATCCCCCATACTCTGATATAATAGCTGTCGGCTTTGTATCGGAGTCGGCAGATGAAGCCTCTGCATATGCTGAAGCTTTCAGGAAGAGGCTCATGGGCCTCAGGTCGGCTCCGCAGGATGCATCGGTTCTCAGAGTGAGGCTAGATGAGCGGAAGACTGACGGCAGATTCAGGGCGGAGTTCATCATCAAGGCTCCTGCCGGGAGCCGCGCGGGATACATAAGGGAATACATGGAATACCGCGACCGCATGATCGAATCAAAGTCGGAATGCTTTATAGAGATAGATGTGAACCCATATTAACAGATACAGGAGATATAAATGGCACTCAGAAATATCACAGTCAGAGGATCCGAGATCCTCACCAAGAAATGCAAGCCGATCAAGGCGATCACTCCGAGGATCCGCGAACTTGCGGAGGACATGGTCGAGACCATGATCGCTGCTGACGGAGTAGGCATCGCTGCACCTCAGGTAGGCGTGATGAAGAGGTTCTTCGTCGCTATGCCGCACGTGGACTCGGAAGACGAAGCTGTCAGGGATAAGGTCTACTACATGATCAACCCTGAGATCACATACAGGGAAGGCACACAGGAATCGAGCGAGGGCTGCCTCTCGGTACCGGGTTACATGGGTCTTGTCGACAGACCTGAGAAGATCAGGATCAAAGCGACTGACCTTGACGGAAATGAGCAGGAGTACGAGTTCGAGGGTTTTGCCGCAACAGTATTCTGCCACGAGTATGACCATCTTGAGGGCATCCTCTATTCAGACATCGCCAAGGAGATGATGACTGTAGAGGAGTACTCTGAGAGACTCGAGGCGCTCAAGGAAGAGCATGCAGAGGATAAGGCTGAGTAGCCGCTGGTTTTAGTTCAGATTAAGTAACAGGAGCTATAAATTGCTGAAGATAGTTTTCATGGGAACGCCGGAATTCGCGGCGTATTCGCTCAGAGCTTTGATAGATGCAGGGTATGACATCCCGCTGGTCATCACACAGCCTGACAGAAGGGGCAACAGAAACAGGATGATCCTGTCTGCCGTCAAGCAGCTTGCAGTGGAGAACGTACTTGAAGTCGCTCAGCCTGTCAGACTCAGAAAGGATGAAGAGCTTAAGGAGAGACTCAGGAGCATCGCACCGGACATGATCGTGGTAGCTGCTTTCGGGCAGATCCTTCCTCGTGATGTCCTGGAGATACCTAGGCTCGGGTGCATCAATGTGCACGGATCTCTTCTTCCTGACCTCAGAGGGGCTGCACCTATGCAGGCTGCTATCCTGAACGGGCATGATGAATCGGGAGTTACCATCATGCGCATGGAGGAGGGCCTTGACACAGGCGATATGATCAGCAAGGTCGTCTGCGATATCCGCGGAAAGGACATCACAGAGGTATCTCAGATCCTCGCAGAGGCAGGAGCTCAGCTGCTGGCTGAGACTATCCCGCACATCGCTGACGGGACTGCTGTTTATGAAAAACAGGATGACAGCAAGTCCTCTTATGCTAAAATGATAGATAAGACAGACGGTATGACTGACTTCAACGAACCGGCAGAGGTCATCGAAAGGAAGATCAGGGCATATCTTGAATGGCCTGCATGCTACAGTTACCTTGACGGACTTCAGGTTAAGTTCTACAGGGCTGAGGCTCTTGAGGGCGATCCTGACGGAGAACCGGGAACTGTAAGCGAAACAGGCAAGGACTATTATGTTATAAACTGCTCTGAGGGCAGACTCAAGGTGTTTGAGCAGCAGCTCCAGGGCAAGAAGCGTATGGGCGCAGGAGACTTCATGAGAGGCCACAAACTGAGCAGAGGCGACCGCTTCACAGCTCAGCAGGCATAAGGGAGGTATTGGAATGTATTATTACTATGATTACTCGTGGTTTGTACTGATCCCGGCTTTGATCTTTACATTCATAACACAGGCAAGGATCAGCAGCGCATACAGGACATACTCACGTGTAGCCAACAGCCGCGGGATAACAGGCGGCGATGCAGCAAGAAGGATGATGGATGCAAACGGACTCGGGAATGTCCAGATCAAAATAGTAAACGGCGGCAATTCCCTTGTTAACTTCTATGATCCGAAAACCAAGACCCTTAATCTTTCAAGGGAAGTTTACAGCACACCGTCTATCGCATCGATGTGCATCGCATGCCATGAGGTAGGACACGCCATCCAGGATGCAACGCACTATGCTCCGCTCACTTTCAGGAACAACATAGTGCCTCTGGTGAATCTGACACAGATGATGTCATGGCCTCTTATCTTCTTCGGTCTGGTCGTGTCGACCATGTCACCGTACGGCAGCATGATGTTCCTCATCGGTGTAGGATGCTTCCTTTTCGTAATTCTTTTCCACCTCGTTACACTGCCGGTGGAATTCAACGCATCCAACAGAGCTCTTGAGCAGATGAGAGTTCTTAACATGGTCAATGAAAACGACTATACAGGATCAAGAGAAGTTCTCAGAGCTGCTGCAATGACATACGTTGCTGCACTCGCAACGGCTGTTTCCAGCCTTCTCAGAATTCTTGTTCTCGCAGGAGGCAGAAGAGACTGATCGTGAGTCATTCAGCGGACTGGTTGACGGCGTTTGAGGCTCTTAAGAGCGTTTATTCAGACGGCGCATATTCGAATATGGCATTAAACGAAGCTATCCCTCGGCACAAAGGCTGCAGGGATAGCTTTGTTCGCAATCTTGTAAAAGGAACGATAAGACAGACCATCACCCTCGATCATATCATCGGGATGCTTGCATCCAACGGGCTTAAGGGTATAAAGACACGGACCCTGATAATCCTTAGGATGGGGATCTTCGCGATCCGTGAGATGGATTCGGTCCCGGACCACGCCGCAGTCAATGAGGCGGTGGCTCTTGCGCGCAAAACGGCCCGCGGGACTGACAGGTTCATCAATGCGGTCCTGAGGTCGTATCTCCGCAGAAGAGCGGAGTTTGAGGCGGATGGGACGCCGGCATTTATTGATAATATCGGGGACCCGGTGAAGAAGCTTTCCGTACAGTATTCCATGCCTGAGGACCTGGTGGACCTCATAACATCGCAGTACGGTGATGAGGCCGAGAGTATCCTGCGCGGACTGAACGAGCCGCCGGAAATCATTCTGAGGGTCAACACACTCAAGACTTCAAGAGACAGGCTTATCTCTGATCTTTCTGAACAGGGCATAACCGCAGGACCCGCAGAAGGATGCGATGCTGCAGTAGCTGCGTCGGGAAGAGGCATCATCGGATCTGAACTGTACAGGAAGGGGCACTTCACTGTGCAGAGCCTGTCATCCATGCTTGCAGTAAGCGCTCTGGCACCTGAACCGGGCAGCAGAGTCCTGGACATGTGTGCGGCGCCGGGCGGCAAGTCTACAATGATGGCTGAGATGATGAGCAATGAGGGTTCGGTCACTGCCTGTGACATCCATGAGCACAGGCTGGAGCTTATCAGGGCATCTGCCGCAAGGACAGGAGCGGATATCATTGAGACAAGGCTAATGGACGGGACTCAGTATGACGGCAGCCTTGAAGGGCTGTTTGACTATGTGCTTGCAGATGTTCCGTGTTCGGGGCTCGGTGTCATGAGCACCAAGCCTGAAATAAGGCTGAGGACGGATGTCAGCACATATGCCGGCCTTACTGACACGCAGCTTGAGATACTTGAGAACGCATTCAGATATACACGGCCGGGAGGGCGCATCTGCTACTCGACGTGCACTCTGAACAAGGATGAGAACGAGGGCGTCATCAGACGCTTTATGGACGAAGGGAAACCGCGCGCAGACGGTTTTGCCCGTATTGTTGAAATGCGCACGATTTTGCCCTATAATAACTTGATAGGTTTTTATTACTGTATAATAGAGAAGAGTTTCTGATTCTTCATCTGCAGTAGGAACACAATAATAAAACAAATACAACAACGGAGAAGGGATCATATGAGAATTGGTTATATGACTGACGGCGGCCGGAGGAGACCTACCAACGAAGACGCTGTCAAGGTGATGGAGGACGTCAGCTTCTTCATGCTGGCTGACGGAGTCGGGGGCAACAGATCCGGCGAGATCGCAAGCCAGTCTGCTCTCGATGCACTTGAGAAATTCATCAGACATAATCCTCCTGAATGGCTTGACGGACGCGATGAGATCTTCAGATATCTCAGAGCCGCAGTCAGATACGTCAATCAGTTCATTATCAGGCTGTCGGAGTCCAAGCCGCAGTACAGCGGAATGGCTACAACGCTCACTTTTGTGTACATCAGAGACGGAGAGATGTACGTTGCGAACGTCGGCGACAGCAGAGTGTATCTGATTCATGACGGACTCATACAGCAGATAACGGATGATCACACCTATGTGAATGATCTTGTAAAGATGGGGGCTATTTCGAGAGAGGAAGCTCATCACCACGCCAGGAAGAACGTTATCACCAGAGCGATAGGGGCTAATGCCAACAACGAGCCTGACTGCTTCAGCGTGCCGGTCAACAGCGGAGACAGAGTTCTGCTCTGCAGCGACGGGTTATATGATGAGGTCGACGACGAGACCATCCTGCACACTGTAGGAAGATTCGACGACATGATGATATGTGCGGAGGATCTGGTCTCACTGGCTAATGACAATGGCGGTAACGATAATATCTCTGTTATATGCATTAATTTAGCGGAGGATTGATCAAATGAGCAGCAGATTACTTTCAGGCCGATACGAGCTGCTTGAGAAGATCGGTGACGGTGGTATGGCTGTCGTTTACAAGGGTAAAGACAGACTGCTAAACAGATTCATCGCGATCAAGATACTCAGACCGGAATTTACCAAGGACGCTACTTTCGTCGAGAATTTCAAGAGGGAATCCCAGGCGGCAGCGGGCCTTACACATCCTAATATAGTCGGTGTCTATGACGTAGGCAGAGAGGGCAACATAAACTACATAGTTATGGAGCTCATCGAAGGACGCACTCTCAACGATATCATCGAAGATGAGGCTCCGATGGATTACAGGAAGGTGATCGACATCAGCAAACAGGTAGCATCTGCGCTGAAGGTCGCTCACAAGAACAAGATAATCCACAGAGACGTCAAGCCGCACAACATAATGATCACCAACGACGGCATCGTCAAGCTGGCTGACTTCGGTATCGCAAGAGCTGTCAACGACGCAACTCTTTCGACCGGCAGCAAGATCGTCGGATCCGTCCACTACTTCTCGCCTGAGCAGGCAAGAGGAAATTATGTTGATGAGAGATCAGACATCTATTCACTCGGTATCGTTATGTATGAGATGCTGACAGGCAAAGTGCCGTTCGACGGAGAGAATCCTGTCACAGTAGCTCTCAAGCACATCAACGAGGAGATCACTCCTCCTAGCGAGCTTGTAGCGGGGATCCCGCCTGCACTCGAGAGATGTGTAATGAAGGCTACCAGCAAGTATCAGACAAACAGATACTCAAGTGCCGAAGAGATGATCGAGGAACTCGACAATATCTCTTTCGTTACTGACGTGGCCGGAACATCGGTCTTCGCATCTACGGATGTCATCGAGAAGAACAGAAAGAGAAAGGCTGCTGAAGAGGCTGAAGAAGAAGCCGCTGCCAGCAGGAAGAAAAAGAAAAAGAAAAAAGGCAAGAGAAACGCGATCATTGCAGCTGTGATCATTCTTCTGCTCGCTGCAGGCGGATGGTTCACAGCATGGAAGATGGGCGTATTCTCATCCACCAAGCCTGCACCTGATCTCAGAGGTCTGTCGATCGAGGAAGCAACTGCGAAGGCCGCTGAAGAAGGCTTCAGCATCAAGCAGGGCAAGGATATTTACTCCAACGACTATCCTGAAGGCAAGGTCTGCACACAGGACCCTGAACCTGGTCAGGAAACACCTAAGGAAGGAACCATTACGGTACATATTTCCAAGGGAAGCAAGGAAGGCGTCGTTCCTAATGTAGTAGGAATGAAGCAGGAGGATGTCGAAGAGTACCTCAAGGAGTACGGATATCTGCTCGGCAATGTCAAGATGGTAACGGACCCTGCAGAAGAAGGAACTGTACTCGCTCAGGATCCTGAAAGAGGAACACCGCTTGACAAGGAAAGCAAGATAAACATCGAGGTTTCCGACGGTAAGGGCACAGAGAAGGGAACTGTCCCTTCAGTCACAGGTCTCTCCCTTGAGGACGCCAAGAAACGCATCAAGGAAGAAGGCTTCAGAGTCGGAAGAGTTGATTACGACTGGGATAACTCCATAGATAAGGGATACGTTATCTATCAGCAGTATCAGGCTAATTCACTCCTTGACAAGGGAACCAGCATTGACATCCAGGTCAGCTCCGGACCTGAACCGGTACCGGTAACGCCGGAAGAGACGGATACAGGTGAGCAGACCGAAGAACAGACGGAGACTCCTGAAGGTTAACGGAACAGGAACTGTATGATCGGAAGAGTCATCAAGGGAATCGGAGGTTTCTACTTTGTCCATGACGGTGAGAAGGCCGTCATGGGCAAAGCCAGAGGCAACCTCAAGAGAAATAAAGAACTCATTTACGTCGGTGATATCGTAGACTTTGAGATCGATGAGCACGACTGCGACAATGAGTGCGTAATCAACCGGGTCGTAGAGAGACGCAATTTCATGACAAGACCACCCGTATCGAACCTCGATATGCTGGTGGTCGTGTTTTCAGTTAAAGAACCTGATGTGAATTATCCTGTCATTGACAAACTGCTTGCAGGATGCGAACTCAAGGGCATCACCCCGGCTGTCTGCATAACCAAGAAGGACCTTGTCAGTGATGAGGAGCTTGAGGCTGCCATGGAGATATACAGAGATATATATCCGGTGGCTGCGGTAGACGGCAGTACAGGTGAAGGTCTGGAGGAACTGAGAGAGATCATCAGGGGCAGGAACGTCGCTCTTGCAGGACCTTCGGGCGTAGGAAAATCGACGCTTACCAATCTGCTGCACGGCGATGTGCCTGAGGCTGATTCAGAGACCGTTGAGGCGCAGGGCCGTACAGGCAGTTTTGCATCAATACGCACCAGGGTCGAGACAGGCGGCATCAGCGACAAGACAGGAAGGGGACGCCACACCACGAGGCACGTGGAGATCTTCGACCTGGGAGACGGCACATACCTCTATGACACGCCGGGCTTCACTTCTATCGACATGCCTGAGACCGAGGTTACTACCGTAAGGGAGCTTTTCCCTGAAATGAGAGAACCGGGGCAGCTCTGCAGATACAGGGACTGCCTTCACATAAACGAACCTGACTGTGAAGTCAAGGAAGCTCTCGAAAGAGGCGGGATTCACAGATCAAGATACAATTCATATCTAATGATGATCGAGGAGGTCAGAAAATGGAAAAAGCTTTGATATCCCCGTCCATACTTGCAGCTGACTTTGCAAGACTCGGCGCTGATGTCGCTGACGTGCAGAGCTGCGGTATCGATTACCTTCATATCGATGTTATGGACGGTGCTTTCGTTCCGAACATAAGCTTCGGACCGGATGTCATGAAAAGCCTGAACGGAACAGCTGCAGTTCCTTATGATGTGCATCTGATGATCGAGGATCCGGACAGATACATCGAGAAATTTGTCACGGACAACACAGAGTTCATCACTGTACACTATGAGGCATGCAGTGATCTTGCTGCTACGCTTGAGCACATTCACAGCCTGGGCGTAAAGGCTGGCGTTTCGATCAAGCCGGGAACAGAGCCGGAGGTACTTGATGACTATCTCAGGGATATCGACCTGATCCTTGTAATGTCTGTTGAGCCGGGATTTGGCGGACAGAAGTTCATGGACAGCTCTCTGCCTAAGATCAGCTACTACAGCAGGAAGAAAGCCGAGAATGGATATTCTTATCTGATTGAGGTCGACGGCGGCATCGGACCTGCCAATGCTCATCTTGTAAGAGATGCAGGTGTAGAAGTCATCGTTGCAGGCTCTGCAGTATTCAAGGCAGCTGACAGAAAAGAGGCTGTTGCGGCTATCAAGGGCTAACAGCAGGAGACCCGTATATAAGCTGATACTCAGCACCTCATGTCAGGTGCTGGGTTTTTATATTCAGAATAAAAATGTTAATTTACAATATTCAAATGTTATCAAACACGAATGTGATAACGTAATCCGTATGAACTGAAGCTCAGAAATGACGGTAGAATCACGGCAGGAGACACTGCTGTGATAAGAAGAAAGCTTTTCGCATATACAATGATGTTCGCAGCCGGCGTCTCTGCCGGCTTTTTTGTGTTCGAAAGGACCAGAATAGCCGGCGGGGCGCTTATCATGGTCAGCATCTGTGTGATGACATACACATGTTTTGACCTGGAGGAAAATGAGCGAAGGAGACTGGCGGCATTCCTTGCCGCCGGTTTTGTCCTGTTCACATGCAGATATATCTCATACGGGTGCAGCCTTATATCATCCTGTTACAGTGATGATGAGGAGATGACCTCTGTATGCGGCACAGCTGACTCTGTGACTATAAAGGATGAGGGCCTCAGGATAGTGCTCAGTGACACGGACATTGCTGCATCAGGGGTCAGGGTGATAGTCAGCCTGTACAATGCGGGTGATACAGACATCCGGGAGATCCCGGGCAGGCGTATCACGGCGTACGGGAAGCTCAGAGAGCCGCCGGGTGCGGATAACCCCGGGTGTTTTGATTACCGCATATATCTGAGAAGCCGCGGCATCGGCTACGCATTCAGTGCGAAAAGCCTTGAGATATCTGATGACGGGCCGGTATCCGTGCGGACCCGCTACAAGAGGTGGCTCTTTGAAACAAGAGAGGACTTTCTGGACCGGTTCAGTGATCCGGAGGTAAGAGCCTTTATCAAGGGCGTTGTCTTCGGTGACAAGTCGGATATAAGCGAAGAGACTCTTGAGGATTTTACCGCTAACGGAACAGGCCACATCCTTGCGGTCAGCGGGCTCCATACGGGTTTTCTGTATTCGCTTTTAAGGTTCCTGCAGGGAAGGAGAAGAACGCTGCCGGCCGCGGCATTTGTGATCATGATACTGATCATGTACGGCGATATGACATTGTGGAGCCCCTCGACAATGAGAGCTGTTACGGTGCTTACCGTAAGTCTTCTGTCGATGTATGCGAGGAGGCCTTTTGACCTTCTCAGCGCAGTCAGCGCATCGGCTCTTCTTATTCTGGTCATCGAGCCTTACCAGCTTCTGAGCACGGGATTTCAGATGTCTTTCCTTGCTTTGCTCGGTATAGCGTTTCTTGCAGAGCCTCTCTCGCACTTCACGGGAGGGACTTATGCCGGCGACATGCTTGCTGCTGCAGTATCGGTCCAGGCAGGTATACTCCCGCTGACAGCGCTCGTCTTCCATCGCATCAACATTCTTTCGATATTCATAAACATTCCCGTGATCTTCATGGCGTCGGTCATCGTGCCCGGATGCATGATGATCCTCTTCATAACGATGGCTGCAGGGACAGTACCCGGCTTTGCTGTCCTGATAATAGAAGGCCTGTCCGAGATCATTATGAGATTCAATTCTACAGTATCTGCCGGAGGGTATTTTTCCGGCCTTATAACATCAGCCGGGATCCCTGTACTGGTGCTTGCGTATCTGTTTATGATGCTCACTGCTTCAGAGTGGACGAGGATAAAGCTGCTGAGGCGTGAATACCGCGGCCTTGTGAGAGCGTATCTGTGCATACTTGCATTCTCTGTCTGCCTGCTGCCGGCTGCGTATAACACATTTTCTGATGATGAGATCGTATTTGTGTCTGTCGGGCAGGGAGACTGCACTCACATCCGCGCAGGAGGCAAGGACATCCTGATAGACGGAGGCGGCGATACAGAGCGGAATATCGGTGAAGATGTTCTGATGCCTTATCTCCTTGCAAACGGCGCTGAGAGGGCAGAATTAGCCTGTGTCACGCATCTTCATACCGACCATGCCCTCGGCATCCTCCAGCTGTCTCAGGAATATCCCGTCGGCGCCATATGCATACCGTCGGATTACCGGAAATCCCTCGAAAGCCGGCAGAGAAGTACCGGGGATACGGAAGACATTTTGCCCGGGCTCATGAAAGAACAGGACAAGGTGCAGTTCATCGGACCCGGCTCACGCATACACATAACAGATGACGTCTACATAGATACCATATGGCCGGTCGAGGAGAGATCGGACGGAATAGATATCGATGATCCGAACGAGCACAATATGGTCTACATGATAAATTACCGGGGCATAAAGATAATGGTAACAGGAGACCTGCTCGAGGAGGATGAGCTTAAAATGATCGAATACTACAGACATAAATCACTGACTTATGAAACAGGCGAAAAAGAACAAACAGATGAAGAGGAGCAGGCAGCCGGAACGGACCATACTGGCATATCTATGCTGAAATGCGATGTTCTCAAGGTAGCACACCATGGCAGCAAGTCCAGCAGCAGTGAAGCATTTCTTGATGCAGTATCGCCATCGGTCGCGGTGATCCAGGTCGGAGCGAACAACTTCTACGGACACCCGCACCAGCAGACGATCGACCGGCTTGAGGCGCGCGGCATCCCCGTTTACCGCACAGATCTGAACGGAGCGGCAGGAATAGATATACGGGGCGGAAAGATACGGACCGTAGATACCATGCGGTGAATGTGTTAGAATTGTCCCATGGCATATAAGGATTTTGTAAACGACTGGCGCAAGGGAATAACACGCGATGTCCTGTTCTTCTACGGGGCTGAGGATTATCTGATGGACTGGGCTGTGAAGGAGATCGTAAACAAGTATGTTGACGAGGACTCACGCGGTCTTGATGTGAAGCGCATGGACGGGACGGCTGTCAGCGCATATGAGATCATGGGAGAGGCAAGAGCTTTCTCGATGTTCTCTGAGCGGAGGGTGATCATAGTGAAAGACTACCTGCCGCTGTACAGAAAGTCCGGTGATCCGGGAGCTGATGAGCTGCTGAAGTTCGCATCAGAGAAGCAGGATACTGCAGTTGTCATATTCCTGCTTGAGAGCAGGTATGCGGGCGACCTGACGGCTTTCGCCAAGAAGATGATAAAAGCGGCAGGAGCGTATGACTTTGCGCGTCTTGAGAAGGCAGACCTCAAGTCATTCATAAATAAGAGGGTGCACGCGGGCGGCAAGATGCTTGCGAGAAGGGAGCTTGAGTTCCTGATAGACATCTCCGGCTATTACAACAGGGAGAGCACCTACACTCTGACTCAGATGGATGCAGATGTGGGCAAGATCGTAAAGGCGGCGCCGGGCGATCAGATCACAGCAGAAGATATAGAAGAGCTTCTTACAGGCGACAGCGACAAGTTCACATTCAACCTTGTGGATGCTGTGGTCAGCGGAAACAGGGCAAAAGCTCTTGCTATCACAGAGACGATCATCAATGAAGAGGATGGCGCCATTCCGGTCATAGCTCTTCTGACAAAGCAGTTTGAGATAATGTATGATGCGCTTGAACTGTCGCAGCATGGGATGAGCATATGGCAGATGGCCAAGGCCACAGGTGTAAATGAGTTCAGGTTCAAAAGAGCGTGGCAGGCAGCCGGTGCATACAGCCTGAGCCGCATCAGAAAACTCCTGACTGAGCTGTATAACATAGACAGAGATATAAAGAGGGGAGATATCGACAAGGATACAGCGCTGGAACTGTTTGTTATGTCAGCAGCACCGGGAAGATAGCAGCGCGTTAATAGCTGTCATATAAGTAAAAGAGCAGGCTTTGATGCCTGCTCTTGCTGTTTACATATAATGCAGCGATGTCAACTACATGGTTTCAGATCCGTGTGTTCCGGATGAGTGAATATTCGGTCTAATTTGACCCGTTTCGCGTGCTCTCGATCAGTTCTCTTGCTGCATCGAGTGCGCTTTCGCTGCCCGAGGAGCCGCTGAAGAGTGTTGCGACCATCTTCACTTTGCCCTCGGCATCGAGGTGGTCGATGCCTGTGTGAGACTTGTTGTCGCGGACAGTCTTGGAGATAAGATAGTTGTCATCTCCGTATGCTGCGATCTGCGGAAGGTGGGTGATCGCGATCAGCTGATGGTGCTCTGCGATCTCACTCATCTTTCTGCCCACGACAAGTGCGGTATGACCGCTGATTCCTGTGTCGATCTCATCGAATATCATGGTGTCGACCATGTCGCTGTCACCGATGATGTGCTTGAATGCGAGCATTATTCTCGAGATCTCACCGCCGGATGCGATCCTGGTGAGAGGCATGAGCGGTTCACCAGGGTTAGTGGATATCATGAACTCGACAGTATCAAAGCCGAGCGGACCGATCTCGTCAGCACGTTCGATCCTTATGCTGAAATCCGAATTGGCGAACTCGAGGTCCCTGAGCTCCTTGATCATGGCTGATTCGAGCCTGGAAGCTATGATGTGTCTCAGTTCGCTGACGTGGGATGCCTGATCCTCAAGAAGTGCATACTTCTTATCTGCGATCTCCTTAAGCCTTGATTTTTCAGCATCATAGTTTTCGATCAGCTGGAGCTTCTGCTCGAGCTCTTCGCCGTAACTTATGATCTCAGCCGGGGACATGTGGTATTTCCTTACCGCATCCTCGATATCTGCGAGCCTTTCTGAGATCCTGTCGAGGTCCTCATCCGACCAGCTGAAAGACTCGGTCAGTTCTCTCAGAGCTGATGAGACATCATCAAGCTCGTAATAAGCTGCGCGCGCTCTTTCGGAAAGGGCGGATATCCTGTCGCTGTATGATGCAACGGATTCAAGGTCGTCGCTTGCACGGCTGAGTGAACTGAGGACTGAGTCATCAGCTTCATGCAGCAGCTCATACGCCGAATGCACTGCGCCCGATATGCGCGCGCTGTTCTTGGCAATGTCAAGCTGCTCTTTCAGTTCCTCATCTTCTCCGGCTCTCAGATGGAGCGACTTTATATGGTCACACTCGAATCTGTAGTAATCCTGCTGCTTGAGAGCTTCCTTTTCAGTCCTGATCAGATCATCGTATTCTTTCCTGGCAGCGCGGTAGTCGTTGTACAGCAGCTCAAGCTTCTCAAGCTCAGGCGCAAGAGCCTCGCTGTGGAACCTGTCTGTGATGAGGATGTGGTTCTCAGGATCAAGGATCTGCTGGTTGTCGTACTGTCCGTGGATATCGACCCAGTCAGAGCAGAACTTCCTGATCTGCCCGAGAGTCACCATCTCGCCGTTCAGCTTGGAGACGGATTTGCCTGAAGCAAGTATCTCTCTCGAGATGATAACTTCCTCGCCGTCCTTCTCGCCGGCAATCTGAATGAGGGCACGGTCCGATCCGGTCCGCACCATCGATGTATCGGCACGGCCGCCGAGAACTGTGCTCACAGCAGTAACAAGCACGGATTTACCCGCGCCTGTCTCACCTGTGATAATATTCAGTCCGCTGCCGAGCTCAAACTGTATGTGCTCTATTGTGGCAAAATTGTCTATGATTATGCGGTCTATCATGCCTTTATTCGTTGCTCTTCATTATTTTGTCGAATTCTGCGGTAACACTCCCGACGTTGTCTTCGTGATCAACGATAACAAGAAGGGTGTTGTCTCCTGAGATCGATCCCACGATATGCTCAAGGCTGAGGCAGTCGATGGCTTCGCCTGCAGCACCTGAACAGCCTGAAAGCGTTTTGACCACTATGAGATTCTGTGCGCACTGATAGGATACGACGGATTCCCTGAATATGCGGATAAAACGCTCCGAAATAGGGCGGTTGTCGTAGTTTCCGGATATGTACTTATATCTGCCGTCCTTGGTCTGGCCCTTGACGAGCTGCAGCTCGCGGATGTCGCGGGACACTGTAGCCTGAGTCACTGTATAGCCAGCCTGGCGCAGCAGTGCCAGCAGCTGGTCCTGAGTCTCTACCTCGTTGGTCTTGATGATCTCAAGTATCTTGTTCTGTCTTGATAGTCTCATCTGATCCTCCCTGAATGGCTGCGCAAAATGCGCTGATAGTTTTGCGGTCTGATATAGATAATGCAGACCATACACAGAAAGTATAGCATAAAAATACGCTCGTTCGCATAAAAATGTAACTGTAGTGATCCTGCGGCAGTATCGCATGCAGGAAATGCTTGAAAAGAAGGTGACCGCAGGGTTGACAGCGTCTGCGGTGTTTTCCTGGAGTGTGAGGAAAGCACCGGAAAAAACGAACAAAAAACGAACATGGACATACATGCGCCAAAATGGTAGAATTGCAGGGAAAATAAGACAGAAAAAAGGGGACAGAATGAGGATTTTGGGCATAGACCCGGGATATGCTATCATGGGTTATGGCATACTGGATTACCGGGGCAACAAGTTCACTCCGGTGGCTTACGGATCGATCCTTACAGAGGCTCACACACCGAATGAAGAGAGGCTGATGAAGCTCTATGACGAGCTGACGGGTATAATCGCTGAGTATCAGCCGGATGAGGCCTCAATAGAGGAACTTTTCTATAATACGAATGCCACAACTGCTATAATGGTAGGAGAAGCCAGAGGCATGGCGCTTCTCGCGTGTGCCAGGGCCGGCATAAGAATAAATGAATACACACCGCTGCAGATCAAGTCATCACTGACGGGATACGGAAGAGCGGACAAGAAACAGGTGCAGACCATGGTCAAGATGATCCTCGGGCTGGCGGAAGTGCCAAAGCCTGATGATACAGCTGACGCACTGGCTGCAGCTATTTGTCATGCTCACCATGCAGGCAGCAGGATACCGAGATAAGGAAAACAGTTATGATAAGATTTCTGAGAGGTGAATATCTCTATTACGAATCAGGCGCGATAGTCATCGAGACCAGGGCGGGGATAGGCTTCAGAGTATTCGTATCGGATACGAGCAGCCTCCTTACTGCAAGGGAGGGCGACGAGATCACCGCCTATACCTATATGCAGGTCAAGGAAGACGGGATGGCTCTGTACGGATTTGCCGATACTGAAGGGCTGGCTCTCTTCGAGCAGCTCATCACGGTCAAGGGCGTTGGTCCTAAGGCAGGTCTTGCCATCATGTCGCTCGGCACACCTAACCAGATCAAGGGCGTCATTGCGGCAGGCGATGCGGCTTCCATAGCCATGGCTCAGGGCATAGGCAAGAAGACTGCCGAGCGCGTCATTCTTGAGCTCAAGGACAAAGTATCCGCGCTTCCTTTCGAGGGCGTCGAGCCGGACGGCATCGCACCTGCGGCTGTACCGGGCACAGGAGAACGCGGCGAGGCTGTCGTGGCACTTACCACTCTCGGCTATACGAAGAAGGAAGCCGAGGCTGCAGTCGGTTCAGTGCCTGATGAAGGCCTGACAGCCGAAGAGTATGTCAAGAAGTCACTTAAGTTCCTGCTGTAGGAGATAGTAAATGGAAAGAGTTACACAGACCAAAGCAACACCGGGAGAGCTCAGCGGGGAGCTGACCTTGAGACCGCAGTATCTTAGTGAATACTGCGGACAGTCAGCCGCCAAGGACAATCTCTCCATATACATAGAAGCTGCCAAGATGAGAGGCGAGCCGCTCGACCACGTCCTGTTCTACGGACCTCCGGGACTGGGAAAAACGACGCTCGCAGGCATCATCGCCAACGAGCTCGGTGTGGATATCAAGGTCACTTCGGGACCGGCGATAGGAAGAGCCGGAGACCTGGCGGCTATCCTCACCAACCTCAACGAGAATGATGTCCTTTTCATCGACGAGATACACAGACTCAACCGTTCGGTCGAGGAGGTGCTGTATTCCGCGATGGAGGATTATGCGCTGGATATCATAATAGGCAAGGGGCCTGCGGCAAGGTCTCTTCGTATAGACATCGCAAAATTCACTCTCATCGGCGCCACGACGAGAGCCGGAAGCCTTTCGGGACCGCTGAGAGACCGTTTTGGCATCGTTGAGAAGTTCGAGTTCTACACACCTGAGGAGATCCGCGAGATCCTGAGAAGAACGGCCAACGTGCTCGGTACTTCGATCGATGACCAGTCGCTCGATGAGCTTGCAAGAAGATCCAGAGGGACACCGAGAATAGGAAACAGACTGATCAAGAGAGTCAGAGACTTCTCTGAGGTCATTGCGGACGGCGACATCAATATCGATATCACGCGCAAGGCGCTCGATGCTCTCGGGGTCGACGACCTCGGACTTGAGAAGCTCGACAGGGATATCCTGACAACGATAATCAAGAGCTTCAACGGCGGACCTGTAGGCATTGAGACCATCGCTTCGGCAATAGGCGAGGAGAGGGTCACGATCGAGGATGCCAACGAGCCGTACCTCATTCAGGCCGGTCTTATATACCGCACGCAGAAGGGCCGTATGGCGTCAAAGGCTGCGTACGAACACATGGGACTGATGGGATTCTATAATGAGCCTGAGAATACAGGCCGGAGCAGCGAACAGATGACGCTTGAGGATCTGTAGATCCCGGCATCTCCGTTTCCTGAATGGACCCGGCCCCTATAAATACGACAGAAGGAAAAACCACTTAATGAAGATAACAGATTTTGATTATACCCTGCCTGAAGAACTGATCGCGCAGACTCCGATGGAGCAGCGCGACGGCTGCAGGCTGATGGTACTTAACAGAAGTGAAAAGACGGTCGAGCACCGTCATTTTTACGATATACTGGATTATGTAAACCCGGGAGACTGTCTGGTCCTGAACGATTCCAGAGTCATCCCGGCCAGGATGTACGGCCTCAAAGAAGGCACCGGGGCTCACATCGAGCTTCTGCTGATCAAGCGAGTTGAGGGCGACCGCTGGGAATGCCTCGTGAGACCGGGCAAAAGGCTCCATGAAGGAGACACAGTCATTCTTGCGGGCAGGACAGATACCGTGCCTGCCGGTACAGAGGCACCGGAATGCGGATATACTCTCGTCAACGGGATAGAGCAGCCTTTTAAGGCGCATATCCTCGGCGTCCATGATGCTGATAACGCTACAAGACTCGTTGAGTTTGAGTATGACGGGATATTCATGGAAAGGCTCGAGGAGATAGGCTCCATGCCTCTTCCTCCGTATATCTCAAGGCCTGCAGAGGACAGCGACAAGGAGATGTACCAGACGGTGTACAGCCGCATAGAAGGATCCGTGGCAGCTCCGACAGCGGGACTGCACTTCACGAAAGAGCTTCTTAAGAAGGCCGGAGAGAAGGGCGTCCGCATCGCATACGTCACTCTGCATGTCGGGATCGGCACGTTCAGACCGGTCAAGGTGGATACCGTCGAAGAGCACAAGATGCACTTTGAGGAGTGCTCCATAGACGAGGCCAACGCTGAGATCATCAACCGCACCATCGAAGAGGGCGGCAGGATCATCTCGGTGGGCACTACTTCCACAAGAACGCTTGAGAGCATGGCAGGGATGCCGATGCAGCCGTTCGTGCTTAAGAAAAAAGACGGAGATGCTGCCGGTGACAGTGAGCCGGCAAAATATGGTGCGAACAAGATGTTCAGAGTACGCGCCGGACATACCTCGACAGGCATCTTCATCTATCCGGGCTACGAGTTCAAGATAGTAGATGCACTCATCACCAACTTCCACCTGCCGAAGTCGACACTCCTTATGCTCGTGTCGGCTCTGTACGACAGGGAGGAGATTCTTAAGGCATACAACATCGCGGTGGAGGAGAAATACCGGTTCTTCAGCTACGGGGATGCGATGCTGATACAGTAATGATAGTGTCAAAAGGACCATCCCTGGTGACACATAAGGGATCAATTAATGGAATACGCAGTTAAATACGAATTATTACATACAGATAAAAAGACCGGTGCCAGGCGCGGCCGCATAACGACTCCGCACGGCACTATTGAGACGCCTGTTTTCATGCCTGTAGGCACGCAGGCTACGGTCAAGGCAATGAAGCCTGAGGCTGTGGCGGACACGGGCGCACAGATCATTCTTGCAAACACCTACCATCTCTTCCTGAGACCGGGAAGCGATATAGTAAGGGAGGCGGGCGGACTTCACAGGTTCATGAACTGGGACAAGCCTATCCTCACCGACAGCGGCGGGTATCAGGTATTCAGCCTGGGAGCAATGCGCAAGATCACAGAGGAAGGCGTAATGTTTGCTTCGCACATTGACGGCAGCAGACACATGCTCAGCCCTGAGAAGTCTATCGAGGTACAGAATGACCTCGGATCGGACATAATCATGGCATTCGATGAATGCGCACCTAAGGACGCATCAAGAAAGTACATCGAGAAGTCACAGGCGATGACCACAAGGTGGCTTGAGAGATGTGTAAAGGCTCATCAGAACCCTGACAGGCAGGCTCTGTTCGGCATCATGCAGGGCGGATTCTACAGAGACCTGAGGAAGAAGAGCGCTAAGGAGATCGTGGACCTTGACCTTCCGGGATACGCCATCGGAGGCATCTCGGTAGGAGAGAGCAAGGAGGACTACATCGGAGTCCTGGATTATGCACCTAAGCTGCTGCCGGAAAACAAGCCGCGCTATGTCATGGGCATAGGGACTCCTGACTATATATTCGAGGCGGTAGAGCGCGGTGTGGACATGTTCGACTGTGTCGAGCCGACAAGGATCGCGAGACACGGAATGGCCATGACGAGCCACGGAAGGATCAGCATCAAGAATGCAAAATTCGAAAGAGACTTCACGCCGCTCGATCCTGAGTGCGACTGCTACACATGCAGGAACTACACAAGGGCATATCTGAGACATCTCTTCAAGGCCGGTGAGACTATGTCCCACATGCTGCTGACCGAGCACAACCTCAGATTCCTGTCACGGCTTTCCGAAGACATCCGCAGATCGATAGAAGAAGACAGATTCAGCGAGTTCAAGGAAGAGTTCTACTCCAAGTATTACGAAGGCAGATAAGCCGGAGAACCAATTGAAGAAAACGCCGGCCGGGATATCGGCACTGTTCCGGATTTGATAGCAGACTACATCAGGAATGTCTGCGGGGGCAAACTTGAGTTATCATGCGATGAGAGCTGGAAGCTTGTTTACGGAAACGAGTGAAAGATAAAGGGGTGTTGAGATGGATATTCACAACAGGTTCAGATACGTAAGGATACAGGGTAAAACACTCGCGAGCAATACACTGCAGGGCAAAGGTGTTTTCAGTATGTGCTGGCAGCTCGTGCAGAACAAGGCGATGGAACAGGAGGACGCGGACCTCTTCGTAGAGATCGATTCATGGTTCGCTGAACATCTTCCATGGCCGCCTCAGTGCAAAAGGCAGGAGCCTGTCGTGTGCTGGTTCAAGACTGAGAACTCGAAAGAGATGCTTAAGATGATAGTTCCGGCGCTGTGGCTGCTTGACAGATACGAAGTGCCGTATTATCTTGTGTATTCAAACACACCCGGTGAGATAGTATACGAGGACCAGTATCAGATAGCCGCAATGGCAGGCGAAGCGCTTCAGATAGAAGAGCTGCAGCCTTCATGGTCACCAGAGGACTGATGATGCTGGAATTGTCTGTCTGACCACGCACACAGAATAAATCAGAAAAAGGAAAAAGACTTAATAATGGACATAAAAGATACCATCGTACTTAATAAGGACCTCCTGTGCCCGGCTGCGGAGCACTGCGGCGGCTGCATATATCAGGGCATCCCGTATGAAGAGCAGTACAGGCAGAAGGACAAGGCGGTAAGACGGCTTCTCGACAAACACGATATCGATGAATCCGTGTATCTCGGAATGGAGCCTGCGATCTGCACCGGCGAATACAGGAACAAGATGGAGTACACGTTCGGAGACCTCGAGAAGGACGGAGAGCTTGAACTCGGCATGCACTTCAAAGGCCGTTTTATGTCCATCATAACGACAGACGAGTGCCAGCTTGTACCGTATGCATTTAATGTGATACTCCGCGCTGTGCTCAGATTCTGCCGTTCTGAGGGCTATGTGCCTTATCACCGCAAGACACACCTCGGGCTTCTCCGCAATCTTGTCGTGAGATGCGGCGTAAGAACAGGAGAGGTGCTTGTAAACATAGTCACCTCGAGCGAGCCGGGATTCGATGAAGACAGGTTCCGTGAACTTCTGCTTGTACTCGATCTCAGGACTGAGGGCGAGAAGGCTGAAGGACTGGAAGGCATGAAGATAGTCGGTATCATGAGGACCTTCAACGACAGCGTTGCGGATGCCGTTATCGACGAGAGCCACAAGGTGCTCTGGGGCCGCGATTACTACAACGAAGAGATACTGGGACTGAAGTTCAAGGTGAAGGCTTTTGCCTTCTTCCAGACCAACATCGATGCAGTCGAAAGGCTGTACAGGTATGTTCTGGATGTGGTCCCTGATGTTTCGGGCAAAACGGTCTATGACCTCTACTGCGGAACAGGCACGATATCCCAGCTGATGGCATCGGCGGCGAAGGATGTCTACGGTATAGATATCGTTGAGGATTCGATAATAGCTGCAAGGGAGAATACAGAGCTCAACGGCATCACGAACTGCCACTACATCTGCGGTGACGTCAAGGAGAAACTCGACGAGATCCCGGTAAAGCCTGATGCTATCGTAGTCGACCCGCCGAGAGTAGGTATCCACGATAAGGCTGTCGGGATGCTGTCAAGGTACGGGATAGATGAGATCGTCTATGTCTCCTGTAACCCTAAGACTCTGTGCATCAACCTCGACAGCTTCCGTGTCAACGGATATGAGATCGTGTCAATCAAAGCATTTGATAACTTCCCGATGACCAAGCACACAGAATGCGTGTGCCTGATGTCGAGGAAGAAAAACTGATAATAAAAAAGAAAAGAGGTACTAAGATAATCATGAAAAAATACATAAGCGGTATTGTTACGGGAATCATTTTTGCAGTGCTCATTTACATGCTGAAAACATACGATGTGGCAGCAGTCGGACCTGACGGCACATCTGTCGGATTCTCGACGATCAACACGAAGATCCATGACTACACAGGCGTGAACATGCAGTGGTATGAGATAACCGATATGATCGGATATGCGGCGCTTGGAATATGTGCTCTGTTCGGCTTTGCAGGACTCGTACAGCTCATAAAGCGCAGGAGCTTTGCAAAGGTCGACAAGACTATCTACTCGCTTGCAGGGCTGTATATCGTCGTTATAGGACTTTACATTTTCTTTGAACGCTTCATCATCAATTACAGACCGATAATCATGCCGGGCGCGAGCGCTCCTGAGGCATCGTTCCCGTCTTCACACACCATGCTGATCATCACAGTAATGGCATCGACTTCGATGGTGCTCGGGAAATATATAAAAAGCGGTTTCCTCAAAGCCGTCATCGGCATCCTGTGCGCTGCCGTGATCATTGTAACCGTATACGGAAGGCTCATATGCGGTGTTCACTGGTTCACTGATATCATCGGTGGCATCCTCCTCAGCGTTACTCTGGTGGAGTTCTTCGGAGGCGTGCTCCATTCAGCATGGAAGTCAGACAGGGTACGCTACGGTCACGTTCCTACACATGAGGAAAACATTGTATTCACGGATAATGCGTCAGGAAGCGGTGAAGTCATAGAAGGCAGAGCTGCCCGCAATTCCGGATCAGATAAAGGATATACACCAAAGCACTGAATGACGTAAGCCGGACCGGAGTCACATCCATCCACATCATAATGAGTGCTGTATCAGTGGCAGGAAAGCATGACGGAAGCACTCTCGCAAAATACCCGCGCATGAACCTCGGAACCATACTCCAGAGAGGGTCGGCACTGGGCATACTTGTGCTGCTTCCTGTGCATGTAAAGACCGGGGACTGGATAGCTCAGCACGCAGTAGGGAATACAGGATTCATCGTACTTGTGATTCTTGAGATCCTCTTCTGGGTCATGATCGGTGTACATGTCACGATGTCACTTTCCAGAGCGCTTATCTCACTCGGCCTCCTTGAGAACATGAAGACCAAGAAAACCATAGATTTCATGACCGGCATCCTGTGCGCTGCCGGGATCTCGGTATCGGCATACATCATAATCGTGACACAGCTTGTTCTGCTGAACATGTGACATGATGACCGGACGGGCATACCGCTGTCAGAAAGGCACTATCCGCCATGAAAAAAGCAGTAATAATCGGAAGCGGCATTGCAGGCCTCAGCTGTGCGATATCGCTTGCAGAAAAAGGAATAAAGTCAGTCGTGGCATCGCCGTTTCCGCCTGAACGTTCACAGTCGGTCATGGCTGCAGGCGGGATAAATGCTGTCGAACTCACCGGCGGCCCGGATTCTGTGGAAATGCATATACAGGATACGCTTGCCGGCGGGAGATATATAGCGGGCAGAAATGCTGTCACTTCTCTGTGCAAAGCCGCTCCGTCCATCGTCGAACAGCTTGAGAGAAGAGGAACTGTTTTCACAAGAGATGCAGACGGCTCAGTCAGCAGGAGAGCTTTCGGCGGACAGAGCTATCCGCGTACATGCTACTGCGGGGCTTCGACAGGCAAGCAGATAGTTACTGCACTTGTTATGGAGTGCAGAAAATATGAAGCGCTCGGACTTATCGAGCGCAGGACATGGACCGATTTTCACTCGGCCCTGATCCGGGACGGTGTGTGCTGCGGCGCACTCCTTTTTAATGAGTCAGGATTCGAGCTGTATCCGGAGTATGCTGATGCTCTTGTCATTGCGGCAGGAGGGCAGAATGCGCTGTTCGGGAAGACGACAGGCTCGATGGCCTGTGACGGATATACAGCAGGAAAGCTCTTCATGCAGGGTGCTGAACTCAAAAATCTTGAGTTCATACAGTACCATCCGACAACGATGGAGACTCCGCAGAAGAGGATGCTCATTTCTGAAGCCGCAAGAGGAGAGGGCGGCAGACTCTTTTATGAAGATAATGGCAGAAGAGTCTATTTCCTTGAAGACAAGTACGGTGAAAAGGGCAACCTGATGCCGAGAGATATTGTTTCACGCGAGATCGAATCGGCGGGAAGACAGGTATACCTCGATGTGTCTTTCCTCGGCAGCGATATCATCATGGACAGGATACCTGAGATCTATGAGCTGTGCATGAAATACAGAGGAATAGACATAACACGTGAGCCTGTGCCGGTCAGTCCTTCGGTGCATTTCTTCATGGGCGGTCTTGCAGTAGACCTGAACCATGAGACTAATATACGCAATCTCTATGCTGCAGGGGAATGTGCATCTATCTATCACGGCGCAAACAGACTCGGCGGAAATTCACTTCTTGCTGCCATATACGGCGGACAGAAGGCTGCGGAATCTGTCGCGGGCAGAGACAGCATGGTTACGCATCACAGTTTTGACAGCTACGTTCAGGACGAAACAGCAAAGCTCATGTCAGACCTCGGAAGCGAGAGCAGGTTCCCTGTGATGTATATCCGCGATATGGCGGCACAAAACCTTAAAGAAGACCTCGGCATCGTAAGGGATAAAAAGAGGCTCAGAAAGGGAATAGAGGACGTTGATTTCTATCTTGACATAGCTGACAAGATCAACTATGACAGCAGTGTCCTGCCTTATTTCAATTACAGCCTGACAGGAATACTTACTCTGGCCAGGGCTGTGCTTGTCTCTGCTGATGCGAGACACGAGAGCAGAGGAGCTCACTTCAGAAGTGACTATCCTGAAGAAAACAGGGAACTGCAGGCTGCTTCAGTCATATCGTATGACAACGGCGCCTACAGGGTAAGATATGACATGGAGGGCCGGTATGAGAATTAGGATCAGAAGACAGCGCATGCCTCATGCTGAGAGCTACTGGCAGGAATTTGAATACGACGGCCCGGCAGATAATACAGTAGCAGGTGTACTTGATTACCTCAACTACAGGGATGATATCACCGATGCACAGGGCAATCATGTTCCGAGGATCAGCTGGGAATGCTCATGCCTCCAGGCTGTATGCGGCTCTTGCGCGATGGTAATAAACGGCAGGCCGGCTCTTGCCTGTGAGACTTTCCTGAAGGACCTGAAAGGGGACATGATCACCATAGAGCCTCTCAGCAAGTTCCCTGTGATCTCCGACCTTGTTGTCGACCGCAGCATCATCGAGGAGAACCTGAGGGATTCGGATGCATACATACGTGAATATGAGAAATCTGACCGGAGCGACCACCTGCAGCAGTACACGGCTGCAAAATGCCTAAAGTGCGGTCTTTGCCTTGAAGTTTGCCCGAATTACGTAAGCGGGGAGAACTTCTTCGGAGCTCTGTATGCCAATGACTGCTTCCTCATATCCTCCATGAGCACAGAAGGAAAAGGAGAAATAAAAAGAGCATACGACAGACATTTTGCTGCCGGATGCTCCAAGTCTCTTTCATGCATGGATGTGTGTCCGATGAAGATCCAGACGATCACATCAATGGCCAGGATGAACAGAAGACGATCTATTTCGAACGTTCTTCTCTCACCATATGCATCTGAGATGCGACATCTATGATCCGCTGTGCGGTTTCGAGTTTGGACAGCTTGCCGAGTTCGGTAATGCTGTCTTTTGTTATGATCGTAATTATGTTGGTGTCTCCCTTGAATCCTGCTCCTTCAGTCCTGAGGCTGTTGGCGCAGATCAGGTCCAGAGACTTGCGCTCGAGCTTGGATCTTGAATTCTCTATGAGATTCTCAGTCTCCATGGAGAAGCCGCATATGATCTGATCATCTCTTCTTACCTTGGCAATGTCTCCGAGTATGTCAGCAGTACGCTTCAGCTCTATAACCATCTCGCCGTCTTTCTTCTTGATTTTATGATCAGCAACGGTGAGAGGGGTGTAGTCAGCAACCGCAGCGGCCTTGAATATCATATCCGAGGACTCTGCATGCTCCATTACTGCATCATGCATCTCCTGCGAGCTTCTGACATTTATTACAGTGACGCCTGCAGGAGCTGTGAGCGCTGTCTGGCCGCTTACAAGCACTACTTCGGCACCTCTCATCCTTGCCGCTCTGGCGAGGGCGTAGCCCATTTTGCCGCTGGAATGATTGGTGATGTACCTTACAGGATCGATCGCCTCCTGAGTAGGGCCAGCTGTCACAAGCACCTTGAGACCTTCCAGGTCCTTGTCGCATGCACACTCCATGAGGATATGCTCGAGCAGCTCTTCAGGTTCAGGCATTTTGCCCTTGCCCTCATCACCGCAGGCGAGAAGTCCTGTAGCCGGCTCGATGATCTTTACGCCGTATCCTGCGAGCTTAGCCATATTGTCCTGTGTGGCAGGATTCTCATACATAGCTGTGTTCATTGCAGGAACGACAAGCCTGGTGCATTTTGCAGCCAGGAAAACAGTAGACAGCATGTCATCCGCGATACCGTTGGCTGCCTTGGCTATGAAGTTGGCTGTTGCAGGCGCGACGATCATGAGATCGGCTGCCTTGGCGAGAGATATGTGCTTGACGTCGTATTCAAAATGCCTGTCGAACATCTCCACTGTGACACGGTTATTGGTCAGCGTCTCAAAGGTGAGAGGGGAGATGAACTCAGTCGCATGCTCAGTCATGACGACATGTACATTGGCGTGCTGCTTTTTAAGAGCGCTTGCCAGATATGCCGACTTGTATGCAGCAATGCCGCCTGTGACACCGAGTACTATGGTTTTATCTTTTAACATGGTCAGTCTCCGTTGCTAATGATTATGATGAATCGATTTAAAATTCAGTATCAGTTGTTCCATCCATAATTTTACCTATGTGAACATTCCATGTCAAAGACAAGAAGGGAAGAGACATGCGGTTATATACGGATAAGAAAACACCCGGCGATCGCTCGCCGGGCATTTTGATGTAGTTAGTTCGTAACCTTACAACCTCTAAGATGTAAGCCGGTACTGAATACGATGATTCAGATTAGTTACCCCAGAAGGATGTAACCTGTCCGTAAACGATGAGTGCCATGAAGATAGGTCCGAGCCACTTGATGCAGAAGTCGAAGAGTCCTCTTGACTTGAAGTTGGATCCTCTTTCGATCTCGTCATCAACATAGTGAGGAACTACCCAGCCTATCAGGATAGCCATGATCAGGCCTGTGAGAGGCATCAGGATACCTTCAGCAAGAGCATCCCATACATCGAGTACGTCCGGCTGTCCGAGCAGGTGGAACCATGCAACTGTTGGAGCTGCACCAAGGCAGTCGAGAGTTGTCAGTGTGTTTCCGATCAGTGCCCAGAGACCCATCAGCATTGTAACTCCGAATCTGTTAGCAGACTTACCAGCCTTGATTCTGTTATCGAGGATAGCAGAGATTCCGCCTTCCATCATACCGATTGAGGATGACAGAGCAGCGAAGAATACGAGCAGCCAGAAGAGGAATCCGAAGATCTTTCCGCCAGCCAGTTCGTTGAATACTGTCTGCATGGAGATGAACAGAAGTCCAGGACCAGCACCTGGCTCGATTCCGTAAGCTGTGCATGCAGGCATGATAGCCATACCGGCAAGGATAGCAGCGATGGAGTCACCAACAGCGATAAATACAGCATCTTTCTCAAGGTTCTCACCTCTGTCGAGGTATGAACCATAAGCAATCAGACATCCGGATGCGAGGGACAGTGAGAAGAACATCTGTCCGCCGGCAAGCTTCATTGTGTCGAAGAAGCCCTTAGCTGTTGTGAAGCCCTCGAAGTGAGGCTTGAACAGGAATGCAAGACCTTCACCGGATCCTGGCAGTGTGCAGGATCTGATTACGATGATGACCAGCATTACGAAGAGTGCAGGCATAGCTACCTTGCAGAACTTCTCGATACCGCCGGATACGCCGCCCAGTACGATCACAACTGTGAGTGCCAGGAAGATTACCATCCAGATCATAGCCTGTCCGCCGTTGCTCAGCAGTGAAGCTTCGAAGAATGCATTAGGATCTACTTCCTTGCCGCCGAATGCAAGTACGGAGTATACAAGATACTTCATGATGTATCCGCCGAATGTGCAGTAGAATGCGATCAGGAAGAACGGTACTGCAGTCTGAAGAACACCGTTGAACTTGAATGCAGGATGAATCTCATAGTATGCCTCGATAGCAGCCTTCTGAGATTTACGTCCGATAGCGATCTCGGAAAGAACCAGAGGATAACCTACAGTTACGAGCAGGATGACGTAGAGAAGCAGGAAAGCAAATCCACCGCCAAGTCCCATCTTGTAAGGGAAGGACCAGAGGTTACCAAGACCTACTGCGGATCCAAGTGCGGCCATAAGGAATCCGAAATTCGAATTAAATTGACCTTTACTTTGTTCCATAATAAATACCTCCTATTAAATTGACGCATTGCGCCTAACTACCACTTCATTTTACTATCGTGAAAATGTGATGTCAATATGAATAACTTCTTCACAAATCCATCACACGGAAAAATGAACCAATCGGAGAGAAGGTAAAATGACGCCAAATATGACATTATAGGCGACAGAAAAGGGGCTGTCGCACAATAAAAAGTGTGGCAGCCTCTTAACTTACCCGCCTGTCGGCGGGCTATTTTTGCGCAAGCAGCGGAAAGCCTTGAAAATGCT
>OMZI01000009.1 GCA_900315485.1 uncultured Eubacteriales bacterium
CCTCACATCTGCTGGAATCTTATTCCTGTCCATAAGAAAACTCCCTTCGCGATTAACAGTGTTTTGTTTTTCACTGTCTCTCGTAAAGGGAGCATATCACCTTGTGGCTGCGGGGCGTTTTTTCTGAGTCGTCATTTCTCATTCAGTATGCGAACATCAGGCTGCTCATGCCGGACTCTACCGGTCCTCAGACTTACCGGCACGCTCGGCCGCCTCTGCGATCGCCCTGTCGGCTTCCCGGTTCCCGATCTCGTCGGCAGCTATGTCATCCGCGTGGTTCTTTCTGAGCGACAGTGACAGATTTCTGAGCATGTGTATAGTGATATACACTATGACAGCACCGACTATGGCACCTTCATAGAATCCTAGTCCCAGAGCAATACCGATACATGCAGCGGCCCACAGACCTGCGGCAGTTGTCAGCCCGTGTATGTGATTCCTCTTCGTGACCATGATGGTCCCGGCACCGAGGAAGCCTATTCCCGAAACGACCTGCGCGCCTATACGTGTCGCGTCAGCACCGTAGTAGATCGAAGCAAACTGACCGGTGCTCGTGGCGATCATCGCACCGACGCAGACCAGTATGTGGGTTCTGAGACCGGCTGATGCACCATGGATGTTGCGGTCATATCCCACAGCACCCGCGCAGATGACTGCGAGAAGGGTGCGTATAAGTATGGTAGGCAGAGAAGGCTCTGCAAGCCATGGAATCAAGTCTATAATCATCATGACGGTTACTCCTTGGTGAGTGAGATCTATATGAGTATTGTATATTCAGAACAGAATGTTTGCAATATTGTGTGAACTGATACAACGGCGGGTATCGCTGTATCAGTTATTTGTTACTCTGCACAAAATACTTTTTGTCTGCTGAAATCCTTGAAATTCAAGGCTTACAAGTCTATAATTTCAAATTGCTGTGCTTGGGCATCTGAATACTGGTCAATTTTTTGTAAATCTGAACAATGTGACGGCCGGATCAGCCATAAACCTATGCTTAAGGTCAGCAGAAGCACAGCTCAGAATAACTGAAAGGTACAGATCAAAATGAAAGAAAACCGCAACTCATTTTCCAATCAGGTCGGATTCGTTCTCGCAGCTGCAGGAAGTGCAGTAGGCCTCGGAAACATCTGGAGATTCCCGTATCTTGCAGCCAAGGACGGAGGAGGAGTATTCCTCTTCATCTATCTGATCCTGGCTCTCACATTCGGATTCACTCTCCTCATTTCTGAGATATCCATCGGAAGAAAGACCAAGCAGAGCACACTTACAGCATACGGAGCACTCCACAAACCATCCGGATGGATCGGCGTTGTTGCGAGTATAGTTCCGTTCATTATCCTTCCGTACTACTGCCTGATCGGAGGATGGGTCCTCAAATACTTCACTGCATTCATCACAGGCGGCGGTGCCGCTGCTGCTGAGGACGGATATTTTACCGGATTCATAACAGCCCAGACAGCACCTATCGTATTCTTCTTCGTATTCATGACAGCAACTGCTGCTGTTGTATATCTCGGAGTTGAGAAGGGAATAGAGCGTCTCTCGAGGATACTCATGCCGGTACTGATCGTTCTTGTTCTCGGAATCTCGATCTTCTCCCTGACTATCGACGGAGAGGGCGGACGCACAGGACTTGAAGGTTTTGCCGTATATGTGATCCCGGATTTCACCGGTCTCTCGGCGAAGGATATTTTCTACGTAATAGTTGATGCTATGGGCCAGCTGTTCTACAGTATCAGCGTGGCGATGGGAATCATGGTAACTTACGGATCATATCTCAAGGATGACAGCAATCTCGTAAAGTCGGTCAACCACATCGAGATCTTCGATACCATGGTCGCATTCCTTGCAGGTGTAATGATCATTCCTGCAGTATATGCATTCATGGGAATGGAAGGCATGCAGAGCTCCGGCCCGGGACTCATGTTCATAGCTCTTCCTAAGGTATTTGCTCAGATGGGTGCTGCAGGCACCATAATCGGCGCAGTATTCTTCATCATGGTCCTGCTCGCAGCACTGACAAGCTCGATGTCCGTAATGGAGGCTGTTGTTTCCGGACTAATCGACAGATTCAAGTGGAGCAGACACAAGGCTGTTATCATCGAATATGTAATATCCATGATCCTCGGAATCATCGTATGCCTCGGCTACAATGTATTCTACTTCGAGGCAGCTCTGCCTAACGGAACAGTCGGACAGATACTCGACATCTTCGACTACATCAGCAACTACGTACTCATGCCTGTCGTAGCTATCGGCACATGCATACTCGTCGGCTGGATACTCGGACCTAAGGTCATCATCGATGAAGCGACCAAGAACGGTGAGCATTTTGCAAGAAAGGGAATGTATGCAGTCGTAGTAAAGTACTTTGCACCGGTACTCCTCACAATACTGCTTCTCGGAGCATTCGGAGTATTTTAGAAAAATATGCTGAAAAGCGCTGTTCCCGTGATTACAAGGGAATGGTGCATATCAGACTTTCAAAAATTATTAGCACTCTCGCGAAGAGAGTGCTAATTTTCTATTTACAAATGTATTTCTTTGTATTAATATATATCCGGAACAGGAAAAAGCCGCGGTATGCGTTATCCGGCATCCGCGCATGAAAGAGTTAAGAAAGATCCTTAAATGAAAAGGAGGGACTCGAATGAATATAGAGAAATACACACAGAATGCACAGCAGGTAGTCGTTGACTGCCAGAACATAGCTTCTTCGATGGGGCACCAGATGGTGGACGGAGAGCATGTTCATCTTGCACTGCTGCAGCAGAAGGACGGACTGATCCCGAAGCTTCTTAAGAACATGGGCGTCAATGTCGATGCTCTCACCAAGGAAGTTCAGGCTGAGGTCGACAAGATCCCTAAGGTCACCGGCAGTGCGGACTCCATGTACGGCACCAGAAGATTCAACAACATCTTCGTCAATGCTGAGAAGATCGCTGAACAGTTCACTGATGAATATGTCAGCGTGGAGCACATCTATCTGTCACTTATCGCTGAATCGGGCACACCGAGCGCCAGGATACTGACAAAGTACGGCATCACAAGGGAGAAGTTCCTTGAGGCGCTGTCAAGTGTCAGGGGCAATCAGAGAGTCACGAGCCAGAACCCTGAGGAGAACTACGAAGCTCTTGCCAAGTACGGAAGAGACCTCGTAGACATGGCCCGTGAGGGCAAACTGGACCCTGTCATCGGAAGAGATTCCGAGATAAGGCATGCCATCCAGATCCTGTCGAGAAGGACCAAGAACAACCCGGTACTCATCGGTGAGCCGGGCGTAGGTAAGACGGCCGTAGTTGAAGGACTTGCACAGAGGATCCTGAACGGAGACGTACCTGAAGGGCTCAAGGACAAGACCATCTACTCACTTGATCTGGGCTCACTTATCGCGGGCGCAAAATTCAGAGGTGAATTCGAAGAGAGACTCAAGGCCGTCCTCAATGAGATCGAGAAGTCTGACGGCAAGATCATTCTCTTCATCGACGAGATCCACAACATCGTCGGAGCAGGAAGGACTGAAGGATCGATGGATGCCGGCAACCTCCTCAAACCGAAGCTGGCAAGAGGTGAACTCCACTGCATCGGTGCCACGACACTCGACGAGTACAGAAAGTACATCGAGAAGGATGCCGCTCTTGAGAGAAGATTCCAGAAGGTCATGATCGATCAGCCGACTGTGGAGGATACCGTATCTATCCTGAGAGGACTCAAGGAGAAGTTCGAGATACATCACGGTGTCAGGATCACAGACAGCGCTCTGATTGCGTGCGCAACGCTTTCGGACAGATACATCACGGACAGGTTCCTGCCTGACAAGGCGATCGACCTGATGGATGAGGCTGCTGCAAGGATCAGGACAGAGATCGACAGCATGCCGTCAGAGCTTGATGAGATCTCCCGTAAGATCATGCAGCTCGAGATCGAGAAGCAGGCACTCATGAAGGAGGATGACAAAGGCTCTAAGGCAAGACTGGAGGCTCTTGAGAAGGAGCTCGCCGAGCTGAAGGACAGAAGCGCTGCCATGAATGCGCAGTGGGAGAATGAGAAAAAGGACATCCTCGAGGTCAAGAACGTCAAGGCTCAGATCGAGAACATCAAGCTCGAGATCGAAGACGCCGAAAGACAGTACGACCTTGAGAAACTGGCCAAGCTGAAGTACGGCACTTTGCCTGAACTCGAGAAGAAACTCGAGGACCTCAAGGCTGCAGGTGCTGAGACCGAAGAGGACAGGCTGCTTTCGGAAGAGGTAACAGAGAACGAGATCGCCGAGGTCATCTCCGCATGGACAGGCATCCCTGTAAGCAAGCTGGTAGAGACTGAAAGGGACAAGCTGCTGAGACTGCCTGACATCCTCCACCAGAGGGTCATCGGACAGGACGAAGCCGTAACAGCCGTTTCCGAAGCTATCCTGAGATCGAGAGCGGGACTTGCCAACTACAACAGACCTATAGGCTCGTTCATTTTCCTCGGACCTACCGGTGTAGGTAAGACTGAGCTGGGCAAGGCTCTGTCGGAAGCGCTCTTCGACACAGAGAAGAACATCATCAGGATCGACATGTCCGAGTACATGGAGAAGCACTCCGTATCCAGGCTGGTAGGAGCGCCTCCGGGGTACGTTGGATATGACGAAGGCGGCCAGCTCACAGAGGCGGTACGCCGCAAGCCGTACAGCGTCATCCTCTTCGACGAGATCGAAAAGGCTCATCCGGATGTGTTCAACATCCTGCTGCAGCTTCTTGATGACGGCAGACTTACTGACAACCAGGGCAGGACTGTAGACTTCACCAACACGATCTGCATCATGACATCGAACATCGGAAGTGCCGAGCTCCTCGACAACATGAAAGAAGACGGCACTATCGATCAGAAGGTGGAAGAGGACGTTCTCGATCAGCTGAGATCCTACTTCAAGCCTGAGTTCCTCAACAGGATCGACGACATCATCCTGTTCAGCCCGCTCACCAAGGATCAGATCAAGGGCATCATCGGTCTGACTGCAAACGAGCTGCGCAAGAGACTTGCTGAAAGAGACATCTCGCTCGAACTGACAGATGCAGCTCTCGACTTCATAGCTGATGAGGCATATGACCCGCACTACGGAGCAAGACCGATCAAGCGCTACATGACCAAGCATGTTGAGACCGCGATCGCGGGCGACATCATCAGAGGCAACATCGTGGACGGACAGAAGGTCATCTGCGATGCTGAGGATGGTAAGCTCGTGTTCAGGACCGAAGAGGCAGAAGCGTAAAGTCATGTGACATACGGCGCGGAAAACCGTGCCGCAATACCGGATAAATCACGCGGAATAACAGGACCGCAGACAGGAAAAGACAAATATTCCCGTCTGCGGTCTTTTGCCTGTTGAGAAGCCCCGGTCACGTTGAAGAAGGAAGCCCGATATGTTAAAATCAATAGGATATTTTTAATGGGAAAGTGCGGCCGCCGGATGTGCCGGGCTGCAGGAACAGATAATGAACATAACAATAGACGGTTACAACATAAACTATAAGATAACAGGGCCTGAAGGTGCTGAGAAGACGGCTGTCATCCTGCAGGGATGGGGCACGGGCATGGATCTCTATGACTTTGCTGCGGGCTGCATCAATGACGGATACAGGGTCGTGCAGTTTGACTTCCCGGGATTCGGCGAGAGCGATGAACCGCGCGAGCCGTGGAGACCGGCAGACTATGCGGACTTCTTCTGCTCTTTCATGGAGGCTCTTGATATACATGAGGCTGTGCTGATCGGACATTCATACGGCAGCAGAGTCATCATCAAGCTCGCGGGCCGCAGCGACCTGCCTTTTGACATCAGCAAACTCGTGATCATCGATGGAGCAGGCATAATGCCTGAGAGATCGGCAGCTCAGCAGAGGAAGGTAAAGCGATATAAGATGATGCGCAATTTCCTCACCAGCAGGCCTGTGCACGCCATGTTCCCTGAGGTCATCGACTACTGGATGAGCCAGCAGGGATCTGAAGACTACAGGAATTCGAGCCCGATGATGAAAAAGTGCCTTGTAATGGCTGTCAACGAGGATCAGAAGGACGAGCTGCCTCAGATAAAGCAGGATACGCTTCTCATCTGGGGAGACCTCGATGATGCGACACCGATAGGTGATGCGAAGATAATGGAGGAGAAGATCCCTGAGGCGGCTCTTGTCGTGCTCGAGGGAACGGGCCACTATTCATTCCTCGAGAAGCCGCAGCAGTTCAGAGGCGTTATAAGATCATACCTCGGTGCTGATGCAGAGGCTGAAAAGGCGGCTGCATCAGATGAAGCAGGAAACGGAGGTGAACTGTAATGACAGGATCCGTTGCTGCAATGGTAATAATGTGTCTCGTAACGGCAGCTCTTGCTGTTCCGGCCTTCTGGCTGACGATGAGATACAACATGCACATGTTCCAGCTCAACGTCTACATGAACGGCGAGCAGAGAGCATGGATACGCAAGAACTTCCATCTCCAGTGGATACTCGTATTCGCCATGGTGCTCGGCATCATCACCATGCTGGTCCCTATAGCAGGGATAAGCTGGCTGACATGCGTGTTCATCGTGCTGTGCTGGCTGACACTCGCTGTGATCATTCTGGTCTACAGGGTGATGAAGCAGATGAACCAGAAGAAGAAGCTCGTATTCACACCGAGGGTGAAGAGGATGGTGACGACCATCATCGTTCTGTGCGTGCTGTTTCTTATACTCTCAGTGTTCACCGGCCTTAAGACCGTAGGTCCTGAGGTGGGCTCCATCGAAAGCGCATTCACCCAGATCCCGGGAATGCTCACATTCCTCGTCGGATCCCAGCTGTGGATGCAGATGCTTGCGAAGACCATCAATACACCTGTTGAGAAGGGGGTCAACAATCATTACATAAATGACGCAAAAGCCATCCTCAGGAGCAATCCGGACATGACCATAATCGGCGTTACCGGAAGTTACGGCAAAACGAGCGTCAAGTTCTTCCTGCAGACGCTGCTGCAGCAGAAGTACAGCGTTCTCGTAACACCTGAGAGCTACAACACTCCGATGGGAGTCGTCATAACGATAAGAAAATTCATGAAGCCGTCGCATCAGATATTCATCTGCGAGATGGGCGCGAGATATGTAGGCGAGATCAGGGAGATATGCGACCTTGTGCATCCGCACCACGGCATCATCACCTCGATCGGACCTCAGCACCTCGACACATTCGGCGGCATCGAAAATGTCAAGAAGACCAAGTTCGAGCTCGCCGATGCTTTGCCTGAAGGAGGAATGCTCTTCCTGAACGGGGACAACGAATATATCGCTGACTATCTGGAGCAGCACGGCGGATACGACAATGTGACCTTCTACCACTCTGAAGGCAGCGGGGAAGGCTATGTTGCCAGGGACATAAAGGTATCCAACCTCGGCACGGAGTTTACGGTCATCGCACCTGACGGAGAGACTGAGACCTACCAGATGAAGCTCATAGGCGCTCACAACGTTATCAATGTCATGGGCGCGATCGCCGTTGCGAACAGATTCGGCATAGCTCTTAAGGACCTGAGGATACCGGTCAGGAGGCTCAGACCTGTTCAGCACAGGATGGAGATGAAGGAGAACGGCAATGTCACGATCATCGATGACGCGTTCAACTCAAATCCGATCGGTTCGAAGGCTGCTGTTGAGACGCTTGCGCTGTTCGACGGAACGAGGATACTCATCACTCCGGGCATGGTAGAGCTCGGTGAGGAAGAGGCTGAATACAACAGGAAGTTCGGTACATATGCAGCTGACTGCTGCGACTGGATACTGCTCGTCGGTGCAAAGCACACCGAGCCTATCCGCGAGGGCATCCTGAGCAAGGGCTTCCCTGAGAAGAAGTGCCTTGTATTCGACAAGGTAGAGGATGCGATAGATTACGCATATAAGATCAAAGGGCAGGGGCACAAGTATATCCTGCTTGAGAACGATCTGCCTGATAATTATTAAAAAGTGTGTCACAGGGGACCGTCCCCGGTGTCACATTCTGGAGGAGTACAGATGAAAACAAGAGTCGCGATGATATTCGGAGGCAAGACCGTTGAGCACGAGGTCTCCGTGATCTCAGGCATACAGGCCTGCATGGCCATGGACACGGACAAGTACGAGGTGATCCCGGTCTACCTGACCAAGGACAACGATATGTATATAGGAAGCGGCATGGGAGACATAGCAAGCTATAAGGACATCCCGGCTTTGCTGGCAAAATCACAGAGAGTGATCATGCTGAATGACGGAGGACGCACCGAGCTGGTGCCTTATCCAATGAAGAAGTTCGGCGGTCCGAAGCCTGTGGAATTCGACATCGCTTTCCCGGTAGTCCACGGCACCAACGTTGAGGACGGTGCGCTGCAGGGATATCTCAAGACGATAGGTGTACCTTTTGTAGGACCGGATGTCACGGCTTCAGCTGTAAGCATGGACAAGTTCATCACCAAGGCTGTCCTGAAGATGCATGACATACCTGTACTGGACGCTGAGGTGTATACTCTGGCGGATTATCAGGATATGGAGAGCCTTCCGGTCAGGATCGAAGAGGTTTTCGGATATCCGGTTATCGTAAAGCCGGTCAACCTCGGATCGAGTGTAGGCATCAGCGTCGCAAAGACGAGAGCAGAGCTTGTAAATGCTCTGGATGACGCTTTCAGATATGCGACCAGAGTCCTTGTGGAGCATGCGATCGGCAGCCTGAGAGAGATAAACTGCTCAGTTCTCGGCGATGAGAACGAGGCGATCGCTTCTGAGTGCGAAGAGCCTCTGCATACCGCAGAGATCCTCAGCTATGAGGACAAGTACGTGAACAGCGGCGGAGGAAAAGGCGGAAAGTCCGGCGGCAGCAAGGGTGGAAACGGCTCCAAGGGGGCCGGCATGGCCAACCTTGCGAGAAAGATCCCGGCTGACCTGTCACCTGAGGAAAGAGAACATGTCAGAGACCTTGCCGTCAGATCGTTCAAGGCTCTCGGATGCAACGGCGTGTCCAGGATCGACTTCATGATCGACGAGGACAACGGTAATCTCTACTTCAACGAGATCAATCCTATCCCGGGATCGCTGTCGTTCTATCTGTGGGAGCCGGTCGGCGTACCTTATACAGAGCTTCTCGACAGGATGATCCAGCTGTCCCTTAAGAGACAGAGGGCAGAGGAGTCCATAACATTTACTTTTGACACCAATATTCTTAAGAACGCCAACCTCGGAGGAAGCAAGGGAGGAAAGAGATAATGAAAAAGGTACTTGCAATACTGATAGCGCTCCTTGTAGGCGCTGCTGCTGCGGCAGGCGGGATATTCTATTTCCACATGAAGGCTCAGCCTAAGGTTGACGCCAAGAGTCTGATGGAGAGGCTCGAAGAGTCTTCCGAGCTGACGGTAGAGAAGAATTTCTACACAGGGATCGTAAGATTCGAAGAGGGAACTATCAGGTTCATCGACAAGAACGGCTTCAACATGAAGTACGAGGCTGAGATCGATGCGGGGTTCGAGCTCGAGAATGTGAACATAGAGGTCAATGATGACTCGGTAGTCGTCACTGTTCCTGAGGCAAAGATCCTGTCTGTAAGCATAGATCCTGACTCGCTTGAGTTCTATGACAATCAGGTGTCTCTTATCAAGACTGACCGTAAGGAAGCCACCAAGCAGGCTCTGCAGGCAGCCCAGAAGGATGCTGAGGAGCATGCAACCGGCAAGGGCATCCTTGATGCGGCCAACAAGCGTGCTGAAGTCATTTTCAAGGGCATCCTTGAAGGCGGCGTAGGCGACAGAGAGATCATCGTCAATGTTGTCGGAGCAGACAATGCCGGCAGCGCGGATGCGGATGCCGCACCGGCTGAAGGAGAGGCTGCTGCTGATGCAGCGGCACAGGAAGGTGAGGAAGCTGCAGAAGCTGAATAGGATGTTTCCGGCAGGAATCCCGGATCAGAATCATAAATGAAAGATAATGCTGTAGGAAATCTCCGCAGGAGAGACAGTTTTAAATATGCAATTGTCGGTGAGGGCGTTATTATCGGGCTGATAACAGGCGCCCTTGTTTCCGTATTCAGACTTATGCTGATGGGCGCCGATGTGCTCAGGGACAGGATGGTGGAGTATGCCGAGGGCGGAGCCGCCCGTGCAGCACTCGCTGCTCTTATCCTGCTGTGCATCGCGGGCGTCATCTCGGTGCTGCTCGGGTGGGAGCCGGAGATCGCCGGCTCGGGCATCCCTCAGGTTGAAGCAGAGCTGAAGGGTCAGAAGGACATGAGGTGGCTGAGGGTCATCATCGGAAAGTTCGCGGGCTGTGCTCTGGCGATCGGAGGCGGACTGGCACTGGGCCGGGAGGGGCCGAGCATCCAGCTCGGCGCCATGGTCGGCAAGGGTGTCTCAAGGGCCGGCCATCGCCTGCTCACGGAGGAAAGGCTGCTTATAACATGCGGGGCGGGAGCAGGCCTCTCGGCCGCATTCGGAGCTCCGCTCGCAGGAGCGATATTCGCCCTTGAGGAGCTGCACAGGAACTTCTCTGCCGAAGTCCTGCTCTCAACAATGGCTGCAAGCACAGCGAGCGATTTTGTCGCTGCCAACGTATTCGGCCTTACACCGGTATTCGGATTCGGAGTGGAACACGGACTCCCTCTGAAATATTACTGGGCTGTGATACTTCTGGGAATAATACTCGGCTTCTTCGGAATACTTTACAACCGCACTATCGCTTTCATGCAGGATGCTTTTGACCGGATAGGCAAGGTGTTCGCCCGTATGGCTGACAGCCTGCCGGGAGTTTCATCATACAATCTGACTGACAGCAAGCTGAATACAAAAGGGGAAATCGCATCAAGGACCGGCAGACTCATTACGGCCTTTGCGCTGGTATATATCCTCATTTTCACATACCCGCAGGCTCTCGGAAGCGGGAGCAGCCTTGTCGGAGAGATAAGCAGAGGGGAGTACACCCTCGGAGCTCTGGCTGTACTGCTGGTGGTGAAATTCATATTCTCAACTGCAAGTTTCGGCTCGGGATCGCCGGGCGGGATATTCCTGCCTCTGCTCGTGCTGGGTGCGGTCACAGGCGGAGTGTGTGCTGAAGTGCTGGCACTCGCCGGATTTGATTGGAGATACATCACTGCGATGGTCGTCGTCGCGATGGCCGGATACTTCTCTGCGATAGTAAGAGCACCTGTGACAGGCGTTATCCTCATAACAGAGATGACAGGGGATTTTACCTGCCTGCTGCCGCTGGTGCTGGCATCACTCATAGCGTATCTCATACCTGAGTACTTCGGTACAGAGCCGATCTATGTGCAGCTTCTGCACAGGAGCCAGCGCGCTGCTAAGGGCAGACCGACGTCTGAGAGCACGGTGTACAGGAGACCGGCTTCCTCAAGCGGCATCACCAACGGACGCACCGGAAGGGGCCTGTCAATAAGAGACCGCAAAACGGTCATCGACGCTGAGGTCCATATAGGCTCGCACATGGACGGAAAGAGCGTGATGGAGTTCGGGCTGCCGCTCGGAACACTTATCGTCTCCGTTCTGAGGGACGGTGTAGAGATCATCCCTGACGGTCACACGATACTGCGTGGAGGAGACGAGCTCGAGATCCTGATGCGTGAGCGTGACATAGATGATGTCGAGGCGATAATAGATGAAAGGTGCAAAGCTGTAGAGCAGGAGAAATAGATGTCGATCCATATAGTACTGGTAGAACCTGAGATCCCGCCTAATACGGGCAATATCGCAAGATCAGCCGCTGCCACTGACAGTGTGCTGCACCTTGTGAAGCCTCTCGGGTTCAGCCTTGATGAGAAGAGCCTGAGAAGGGCCGGGCTGGATTACTGGCCTTATGTAAAACTCGAGGTGCATGAGAGCCTTGAGGAGTTTCTTGAGAAATATAAGGGCCGCAGGATGTGGCTCTCCACTACGAAAGGGGATAAGTATTATACCGAAGCGGAGTTCCGCGATGAGGACATGATACTCTTCGGCCGTGAGACCGCAGGACTCCCGCGCGACTTCATCGAAGCTAATAAAGAGTGGGCGATACGCATCCCTATGAGCGCGGATACGAGGCTCAGATCATTCAACCTCTCGAATGCAGCGAACATAGTACTGTTCGAGGCGCTGAGGCAGCTTGATTTCCCGGGGCTGGAATAATGTACTATAGCTCATATTTATACACCCGGTTCAAGTATTCAAACTGACTATTTGTTGATAACGATCTGCGACTATAAAATTATAATGTTAAAAAATGACGTATTCTGTCATTGTTTATAGTCAATTCAGGAGGTATGAAATATGTCAATCGAACTGGAATATGCATTAGAGCACAAGAATGATCCTGCTGTACTTTGCTGCAGAATGGAGCCTGGCGAAATCTCGCACCACAACCTCGAAGACCCTGCAATCTTCCCGGACCTGGTAGATACAGGACTTCTGAACCTTGATGGATGCCTGACAATCGGACAGTGCCTCGGCGCTACACTCAAGGAGACTTCTGACTCCCTGACACCGCTCACAGCTGCTATCGTTGACAACATCCAGGATCCTGCTGCTGACGAAGCTCCTGCTGAGGAAGCTGCTGCACCTGCTGAGGCTGCTGCTCCTGCTATGGCTGTTCCTGCAGGAACACAGGTTACTGTCGGCGGCGGAGTTGTTAAGCTTTACATCGCTGAGGGTAAGGACATCGCTATCGAGTTTCCAGTATAAGATAAATTCGTAATAGCTTATAATTAACTGATAGCCGCCTGTGTGGTGGCTATCAGTTTCTTAAAATAACAAGAAGGGGTGAATAAATGGAACTTATCAAAGAACTGCCTGCAGTGTTTGAAGATTTTGCAGAAGCAAGAAGAAACGCGTTCGTTAACGTCAAGAAGGTAAAGGATCAGGGGATCCCTGTTATCGGATCCTACTGCACATACTTCCCTCAGGAGCTCGCTATCGCAGCAGGTGCTGCTACTGTAGGTCTCTGCTCAACATCAGGCGAGACGATTGCAGCTGCCGAGAAGGATCTTCCTGCCAACCTCTGTCCGCTGATCAAGTCCAGCTATGGATTTGCTAAGGAGGACAAGTGCCCGTTCTTCTATTTCTCCGACATCGTAGTAGGTGAGAATACATGCGACGGCAAGAAGAAGATGTACGAGCTGATGAGTGATTTCAAGGACGTATTCATCATGGATCTTCCTAATTCACAGAGCGACAAGGGACTTGAGCTCTACAAGGAAGAACTTCTGAGAATGAAAGACTACGTTGAGAAGAAGTTCGAAGTTACTATCACAGATGAGGATATGCGCAAGGCTGTTAAGCTCGAGAATGAGATCAGAGTTGCCAAGAAGAACCTCGTAGATACAATGAAGAACGATCCATGCCCTGTTTCAGGACTCGACATGTTCCACGTACTCTACGGCAGTGGCTTCAAGTTTGACCACACTGCTATCGTTCCTGAGATCGAGGCTGTTCAGGCTAAGATCGAGAAGGAATACGCTGAAGGCACCAACATCGGAAAGAGACCTCGTATCGTCCTTACAGGATGCCCGATCGGCGGCGTAACTGAGAAAGTTATCAAGGCTATCGAGGATAACGGCGGCGTAGTAGTTGCAATGGAAAACTGCGTAGGCGCAAAGCAGTATGACAGACTCATCGACGAAGATGCTGAGGACATCTGGGAAGCAACAGCTTACAGATATCTGCAGATCGGCTGCTCAGTAATGACACCGAACCCTAACAGATATGATCTGCTCGGAAGAACTATCGACGAGTATAAGGCAGACGGCGTCATTGAGATGACACTCCAGGCATGCCACACCTACAATGTTGAGTCCAAGTCCATCGAGAAGTTCTGCACAGAGAAGAAGAACGTGCCTTACTTCCACGTAGAGACAGACTACTCCACAGCAGACGTAGCTCAGCTCAACACAAGAATCGCAGCATTCATCGAGATGCTCTAAGGATTCACCATTATTAACAGAAAACTCCCGCGATAATGCATCGCGGGAGTTTTTTAGTCAGCATTTTCTGTCCGGAGTATTGCTACCTTGCCTGCATGCCGGTCAGGACAGGTCTGAGTCTGCGGCAGAGAATGACCGCAACTGCGATCTTGACTGCATCAGGGATTATATAAGGGAAGACGCACCATCCGAGTGCTGTCATCAGTCCGATAGCACCGGATTCTCTTGTGTAGACTGTCATGAACCATGCGGTGCCGAATGCATAACACACTATAAGACCGACGATCATTGATGCGGCGAGGACCCTGAGTGATTTTCCGAACCTGTTCTCAGCAAACCACATTACGAGGGCTGAGAAAATGAATCCGATTATGTATCCGCCCGTTGGTCCGAGCAGGTGGCCGATGCCGCCGGTAAAGCCTGAGAACACAGGGACGCCGATGGCTCCGAGAAGGATGTACACGATCACGGTGATAGTGCCGCGCTTCCCTCCGAGAAGGCCTGCTGTGAGAAATACCGCAAAGGTCTGGAGTGTGAATGGCACGGCTGCCGGTATGGATATCCATGAGCAGACCGCGATGACTGCGGTGAAAAGTGCGATAAGTGTCAGGTCGTTGATGCTGAGTGCCGGCCTGTTATTTGTTGCCGGTGTTGATGTATTGCTGTTCATAGTGGTTTAAATAATCTTCTTTCGTTAGAGTTGTATGCTGATCTCGCCGCTGCTGAGTGTTTCTTCAGTGCCGTCAGTGTATCTGACCTCAAGTCTGCATTCGTCATCGAGTCCGAGCACATGGGCCTGCTGAGGTTCCGCACCGGCTTTGAGGACATCCACGTCCATACCGATGACAAAGCATCTTCTGCGGTATTCAGCAGCATATCGCGGCGCAGGATCGGTTACTGATGATGCGGCAGGTGCAAATCCTTCATCAAGATAGGAGAAGAATCTGCTGATGATCTCTGCTGCAATGCGGTTTCTGCCTCCGTTCTCCAGAACTCTGTTTATTCCCAGAGTGCAGGTCCCGTTGACCGGCCCTGCGAGAGCGCCGGCACGGTCTCGGATATCTTCAGGGAATCCGCCCTGAGGCTCATATACATTGATGCCTATTCCTACGACGGCGTAATCGAGAGTACCGTCTTCAGGGTTGAAGGATGCCTCGGTAAGTATCCCGCACGCTTTGCGGCCTTCGACATATATATCGTTGACCCACTTTATGGATGCGGTTTTGCCTGCGACAGCTTCAATCGCTTCAGAGACGGCTACAGCGGCTATAGTTGTGAACTTTACAGCCTGGTCGGCTGAAAGACCGGAAGGACGGAGCAGTATGCTCATGTACAGACCGGTACCGTCAGGGGAGAAGAAGGACCGTCCTCTGCGGCCTCTTCCGCGTGTCTGTCCGCCGGCAACTGCCGCATATGTTCTGCGGTCGCCGTCTGACGCCCTTTTGAGACATACTGTATTGGTAGAATCGACTGTATCGAATACATCCAGCACCAGAGGAGGGCAGTCGCGCAGATATCCACGCAGGACTGCTTCGGACAGGATGTCGCTTCCGTGTGAAAGGCAGTAGCCGCGGTTGGTCACTGAATCGATCATGTAGCCGTCCTTTTTCAGGTTGTTGACAGCCTTCCATACTGCGGTCCTTGAAATACCCAGATCAGATGCGATCTCTTCGCCTGAGATGAATCTGCCTTTTTTCGATTCAAGAAGGGCTAGTACCTTGTCTCTCGATGAAGTCTTTTCTTTCATTTCCGTTTTCCCGTTTATCTTAAGATGTTAACTGCAGTTATGATCCAGCCCGCCGGTCTCCGCGGGCCATGTGAATGATAACATACTGAGACGAGATTATCAACCTGATGTTTTACGAAGGTTAACAATCGAAAAATCCTGTACTTACATCTGTACAAGAGGCATGGGCGTGGTATTATATTGATATCTGTAAACAAACGGTTACCGGAAGGCAGATGACGCTGAAAACATTGGTAACATTGATCTGGCTGCAGATCCTGAGCGGGCACTTATGTATCCACAACTGAGGTGCTTTGCGCTGCAGACAGGAATGGAGGTGTTAACTATGGACAAAAAGTATAAGAAACCTGAACTGCTCGCTCCTGTAGGGGGCAAGCCGCATCTGATCGCCGCTGTGAACAACGGGGCGGATGCTGTATACATGGGAGGAATGGCTTTCAATGCAAGGATCTTCGCTGATAACTTCAGCGATGAGGAGCTCCCTGATGCGATAAGATACGCCCACATGAGAGGCGTCAAAGTGTACATGACTCTCAACACTCTTGTGAGAGATGATGAGCTGGTAAGGGCATTTGAGTATGCCAACTACATATACGGGGCCGGCGTTGACGGCCTGATTGTCCAGGATATGGGGCTTGCGAGGATGATACACAGGTACATTCCGGACATGCCTCTGCACCTGTCGACGCAGGGGACCCTGTACAACAGAGAGGCCGTGCAGCTCGCCCATGATATGGGATTCTGCAGGGTCGTTCCGGCAAGGGAAATAAGCCTTGAAGAGATAAGAGAGATAGCTGAGGAAGGCAGGAGAGTTTCGCCTGATGATCCTGTGGACGTCGAAGTGTTCGTCCACGGAGCCCTGTGCATGTGCTATTCAGGACAGTGCCAGATGAGCCGCATGATCGGCAAGGGCAGCGGCAGGACAGGCAACAGAGGCACCTGTGCACAGCCGTGCAGACAGGCATACACTGATGAAGAGGGCAAAACGTATTACGCACTGAGTCCTAAGGACCTCTGCCACATACACAACATTCCGGACCTCGTGATGGCCGGCGCTTCTTCGTTCAAGATCGAAGGCAGGATGAAATCACCGGAATACGTTGCGACTGTGACGAGAATATACAGGAAGTATATCGACCGTTTTGACAGCCTCTGCCGCAGGGAAGGACCTGAGAGGGCGAAGGAGCTGTATACTGTCGACGATGAGGACATGTTCGAGCTGAGGCAGATCTTCAACAGGGGTGACTTCACTGACGGTTATCTGTACGGAAATCCGGGAGAGGATATTCTCTCGGGAAGCAGTCCGAAGAACCAGGGTATATATCTCGGCAGGATCGTAGCTGTTGTGGACAGCGAGAGCAAGGCTCAGGACCGTGATGAGAAGGCTGCCGTGAGAGGTGCTCTCAGAAGGGGCAAAGTGCTCGCGTGCGTCGCGGTTGACAGGAATTCGCCGGTCGGCATCGAATCCGGGGACGGAATCGAGTTCAGACATGATGACGGTGACTATCTTGTAAGCTCGCCGATCGGTTCAGTCACGACATACATAAAAGAAGTCGGGGAGAGGATAATACTGGTCGGAGATTTTGACCGCGGGATAGAGACGGGAGACCTCGCATTCAAGGTGACAGACAGGAAACTCATCGATGAGGCTCTGGACACTCCTGACAAAAAGCTCCCTGTCACCATGCTCTTCACAGCAAGGGAAGGCCAGTTCCCGAGGCTCGTCATGACGGATGTCAGGGCGGATGAAACGGTAGAGATCGTAGCCGACCATGTCGTTGAGCGTGCACAGAAGGTGGCGACCGACGCCGGCCGTATCGCGGATAACCTGTCACGCCTCGGAGATACTCCGTATACACCGGGCATGACAGGGATCGATGTAGAGATCGATGATGACATAATGATGCCTCTTTCCATCGTCAACAGGATGAGGCGTGAGGCATCTGAAGAGCTCATGAAGAGACGTGCGGATTCTGTTACCTCCGGAAGGGCCCCGAGACTTACAAGAGCGGAGCTTGACGTGGCAGAGTCTGCGGAGCTGCTGGGGGCTGCGGTGCTGGATGCGGACGAATACGGCAGCAGGATAAGAAAGAGCACTGTGAGACCAGTCCCTCTGGAGGACTTCATGAAGATGAGATCTGAAGGAACTGCGGAAGATGTGATCCCGTACATCCTCAATGTTTCAAGAGGCTGCCTCGATGCATATATCCGGGAAAACTTTGATGAGATAGCCGATGCTGTAAGGGATACGGGAATACTGATCGGCAACCTCGGATGGATAAGGCAGTTCCGTGAAGCCGGAATAAAGGTGTACGGCGACTACGGACTCAACGTATTCAATGAGCAGGCAAAGCGTGCATTCGAGGATGCGGGGGTGGAGCTGTACATGCCGTCGCACGAGACCGGCATAAGGGATGAAAGAGGGATACCGCTGATGGTGACCGAACATCCTGTGCAGGCAGAGACTCTTACTGACAGAAAGGGAGAGATCCACCGCATAGAGAGAGCGGCTTCCGGAGACAAGACGCTGATCTTCTGATCTGATGATCGCAGCGCAGTATGCAGAAACGTTTTGCATACTGCCGGAATATAAGCAAACGAAAGCCCTGACCGGTGAGGTCAGGGCTGCTTTTTCCCGGAAGTATTTCTGCATCGGGGCTGCATGCTAGTTGGCAAGCTGTGTTCTGAAGCTGTTGAACATGTTCTTTACTGCAGGGATGTTGATCACGATCAGAGTGATGACGCCCTCTGCTGCAAGATATGTGAGGTTGTACCAGAGTGACCATGTCCATGCATTGAAGCCTTCAGGTGCGTATTCACCGAAGAATATGACTCCGGAAAGTACTGCGCAGATGTAGCGGCCGATGATGCCGACTATATATCCCTTGGTGAGACCGTTCTTCATATTGGCTGTCAGTCCGGAAAGGCCGAGTGCTCCGAAGGCTACAGGGTAGTCGAGCAGGAGCTGGACAGGGTGGATGACGTACGGTCCGAAGATCAGGTTGATGAGACCTACGCAGAATCCTGCCATGACGCCGCGGCGTGTGCCCAGAAGATATCCGCATACAACGATCGGCAGGATGCTGAACAGTGTTACTGAGCCGCCCTGAGGCATCGAGAATATCTTGATCTGGCCGAGAACGGTCGCAAGAGCGATCATGAGTGCGGAGATGGTAAGTGCGCGGACATCAGTCTTCTTTTCCCTGCCGCCCATGGCGATGAGAAGCAGCAGTATCATGATGACAACTATGACTGCTATCTTACCTGTTGTTGATTCGAAAAAAGCCTGCATAAAAAAACCTCCTTAATGTGTTATTAAGGAGAGCTGCTGTGCGGAGCGGATAAAAGACGCTCCGGGAAATAACCTTTTGTTCACCTTCCTACGTCGGAATTACCCGAATCAGGTTTAAAGGGTCCATCCCTTGCGGGATATCTCAGCGAAAGCTCCCCCGGCAAATTAATGTCGTATCCATTATATCCCTGCATCGGGTCGAGTCAAGCGACAAATTGTCTACAGGGAACTTATTGGACGTATTCCATTCAGGGCCAAAAAATATGACAATGAGAACCGTCCCCAATGTCATAATATTGTCCTGTTAATTGTACAAAAATGATATAATCATCATGCATGAGGCTGTAATACTACATTGTGGTTATGTGGCTGATGCCGACAGAAGGGAAAAGCGGGGGCACTGAAGATGACAAGGAACGGTAAGAAGGTGAAGCTGACTGCTGTCAGCATGCTTCATTATGTACGGCTGGTATACAGGTCTGCTCTTCTGCTGGCTTTTCTTATTATGTATCTGCATTACAGGCTGAACGGGGGAGAGGACGTTGAGACCATTCTTGAGGAAAGGCCTCTTATCATCAGCATCATATGGTCTGTGTTCACGCTGGAGATGATCCTCCGGTTCTTCCCGTCAAGACTTGAGAGTCCAGGCAGCCAGAAGCAGTTTGCGAGAAACTACATACGGACAGGAAATACAGAGATAAAAGTCCAGGACAACAATGCCGTGATGCTTGTAGCGCTTATATGGATAGCCTTCAATGGGATATTCGGGGCGCTGCACATGATGAATATCCTCGACGACGGGATAATGATACTCCTGTGCTGCGTATATTCTGTATGCGATATGATCTGCATTCTGTTCTTCTGCCCGTTCCAGGCGTGGTTCCTGAAGAACAAATGCTGCAGTACATGCCGGATATACAACTGGGACTATGCGATGATGTTCACGCCGCTCTTTTTCGTAAGAGAGTCATACACATGGAGCCTTCTGGCGCTTTCTGTTGCGCTGATGCTCCGCTGGGAAATCACATTCTACAGGTATCCCGAGCGTTTTGCCGAATCCACCAACGGATACCTTCACTGCAGCAACTGCACAGAGAAGCTGTGTTCGCACAAGAACCATCTGAGGAAGCTGTGGAAGCAGGTCGCAGAGTATACAGAAGGGCGGGCGAGAAAGCTGAGCGGCAAACCGTGATCCTGCAGGCGGACCGCTCTGCGGAAAATGCAGAAATGACTGAACGCTTAAGGTGTGTATAAGGATAATGCTTATGCTATAATTATACTGTAATGATCAGCTGGAGCCGCGCGGGGCGGCAGGCTGTAAAAATAGCCGCAAAGGAGGTTACGAAATGGCTAACAAAGAAACTGTCGATAAGGTCAAATCACTGCTTGAGGGACATTGCTACGGACCTCTGAGAGAGGCTGCCGAGAAATGGCTGGCTGTAGCTGATGAGAAGTATGACATCAAGGACAAGGCTGACAAGGCATGGGACAAGCTCAATGATGCTGTTGACAAGGTCGTTGAGTCTTCCGGAAAGTTCAATGAGAAGATGGCTGACGTCAGCGAGAAGGTCGCTGATTCCTATGACAAGCTGTCAGAAAAGGCAGGCCCTGCAATGGATAAGCTCGGCGACATGGCTGAAAAATATGCGGGAGAGAGCACTGAATTCGGCAAGAAGATGGCAGAAGTAAGCGATAAGTTCGGTGACTCCGCAGAGAAGCTCGCAGAGTCTGAGCTTATCAAGCAGCTCAAGGAAGGCATCAACTCCGTAGGCGATCTGCTCGATACGTTCGGTGCAGACGATGCGAAGGATAAGTTCGGCGCAGAGTTTGCAGAGAAGGTAAAATCCCACGCTGAGGAGCTCAAGGCTAAGGGCGAGGAATTCTGCGACTGCGATGCATGCAGAAAGGCAAGATCCATCCTCAGGGACTTCGGCGAGGATGTCAGGGCTAAGGCTGAGGAGCTCAAGGGCGAGGCAGAGGATGCCAAGAAAGCAGCTGAGGACGAGATCACTGAATAATTATCCTGACGGGAGAATAAGATATGATCACAAGAGAACAGGCATGGGAGCTTCTTAAGAAATACAATAAGGAGCCGTTTCATCTGCATCATTCCGTTACAGTTGAGGGGGTAATGAGATATTATGCTCAGAAGAAGGGCTATGATCCTGACTTCTGGGGCCTCTGCGGGCTGCTGCATGACATAGATTTTGAGATGTGGCCTGATGAGCACTGCCAGAAGGCACCTGAGCTCCTTGCGGAGATAGATACTCCGCCGGAGATAGTGCATGCTGTATGCAGCCACGGCTACGGACTCTGTTCTGATGTGGAGCCTGAGCATGAGATGGAGAAATTCCTCTTTGCTGCAGACGAACTTACCGGGCTCATAGGAGCTGCAATAATACTGAGACCTTCACACAGCTGCAAGGATATGGATGTGAAGTCCGTAAAGAAGAAATTCAAGGACAAGCATTTTGCCGCAGGATGTGACAGGGAAGTCATCAGGAAGGGCGCAGAGCAGCTCGGATGGGAGCTTCAGGATCTGTTTGCTGAGGTCCTTGAGGCAATGCAGTCGATGCCTGATCCGGACGAGCTGGATGCTCAGAACGGAATAGCTTAGAGCAGTCAGATCAGAGTATAGGAACACATAACAGAAAAGGCCGTGTCCCGTAAAGGGATGCGGCCTTTAGCGTTGTATATATCTGATGCAGGGAATGAGCCTGCCTGATGTCTAGAATGTGATGCCCAGTAAGTCGATGAGAAGCCCCCATGCGACACCGCTTGCGTACAGCGCAGCGATGACTCTTGCATTCTCTGCCTGATGGCGGTTGGTCCTGATGAGGACAAGTATGCCGACACCTGCGCTGACGAGAAGCCCTGCGAGCAGCTGACCCGGAGTGAGCATGCCCTTGAGGTACAGCTGGGTTATGACTACTGAAGCTGCGCAGTTAGGGATGAGACCTATGAGTCCTGACAGGAAGACACCCAGTACAGGGATGCCGGTCAGGAATGATGCTATCGCTTCTTCCCCGAGAAATCCCACAAGAAGGCTTATTGCCAGCGAGACTATGAATATGAAGACCGTGATTTTGGCTGTATGGACGAATGCGGAATGGACTATGCCGCCTTCTTCATCTTCCCAGCCGCACTCATCCTGCTCGCACAGATCATGTATGTGCTTGTGGGTGCGGAAGGTGTAGTGGATCACCCTGATAAGAAAGTCTGCGAAGAGACCTGTCGTCATGGCGATAATGAACTTGGTCAGCAGGAGCTTCCCGATGGCTGCCGGGCTTACAGATGCTGACAGGAAAATAGGTACCATCTCATCCGATGTCGAGAGAAATACCGCAAGCAGGGTCCCTACGCTGATGACGCCGCCTGAGTAGAGGCTGGCCGCTGCAGCCGAGAATCCGCACTGCGGTATGATGCCTACGCCTGCACCGAAGACCGGCCCGAATTTTCCTATACGCGCAAGAGCGGCAACGGACTGATCCTCTGTTTTGCGTTCGAGCCACTCCATCACCAGGTAGGTGATGAAGAGGAACGGGATCAGCGTCACCGTATCCTTGATGGTATCAAGTAGTGATTCAAGTATGATTTCCTGCATAATGCGATATTATATGATAACTTACAACGATTAACAAGATTTTTGACTGCGGTTGTTATATCATACATCTATATGTACAATCGTGAAGATATTGCAAAACTTAAGGAGATCATCGGGAGGTCGCGCAGGATCGTATTCTTCGGAGGCGCGGGTGTTTCGACTGCAAGCGGGATACCTGACTTCAGGTCTGAAGACGGACTGTACAGCGGGAAGTGGAAGGGCATGTCACCCGAGGATATACTGAGCGCCGCTTATTTTGCCCTGCACACAGCGGACTTCTATGACTTCTACAGACGGTACATGGTCCACCCTGATGCAGAGCCCAATGCGGTGCACCGCTGGCTGTATGATCTCGAGAAGGCAGATAAGCTGAGGGGCATCGTGACACAGAACATAGACGGCCTACACAGAAAGGCGGGCAACAAGCGCGTCTACGAGCTCCACGGCAACATCCATGAGAACTACTGCATCAACTGCGATGCGGAATATCCGCTGGAGAAGATAACAGGAAGCGACGGGGTGCCGCGCTGCGACAGGTGCGGGGGCCTCATAAAGCCGTGGGTGGTGCTTTACGGAGAGTCACCGGACAGATACACCTGCATCGGAGCGGAGCGTGAGATAACCGGAGCGGATACTCTCATAGTCGCCGGAACATCCCTGCAGGTAGAGCCGGCCGCGTCGTTCATAGAATACTTCAGCGGCAGGAATCTCGTCGTCATCAACCGTGAGGCGACGCCTGCAGATGCGAAGGCTTCACTGGTCATTCATGCAGATATAGAGGATGTTATAACAGCAGTTATCTCTGAGCAGAATAATGCTTCAGAATAAATAGCATAATGGCTGAAAAAGATATATTATTAAAAGGTAGCTCTTATTAATAAAAAAGGAGACAGGAAAGATGGCAGAACTCCTTCAGGAAGAAAAACAGAAGGTCACATTCCCTGAGATAAGGGACACTGCGGACAACTATGCGGAAGACTATACGGACGGCTATACAGACGAGCTGCCTGAAGACGCCGGCGGCAGCGCTGAGGCGATAGACGTGGATATCGAGGACATGGTATGGGAAGTCGATACCGAGCCTGCTGACGGATATGAAGCGGAGGACGCATATCCCGGGGAAATATATGAGAACGCTTCAGGAAATAGTGCAGACGGATATGATGACCGCACAGACAATACGTGGTACGGGCCTGCGAACGAAGAATATGAGGAAGTGAGTTATTCCAGGAAGTGCAACAAGCATATATTCACCTGGGTGTTTTCTCTTGTCTGCGGCATGTACGGCGTGGACAGATTCGTGCGCGGACAGGTAGGTCTCGGGATCCTGAAGCTGCTCACATTCGGCGGAATGGGGTTCTGGTACATGGCAGACCTCGGTGTGGCACTGTATAAGTCCTATATGGCACCTGACGCAATGACGCAGGAGGACCTGCATTTTGACTCATTCGGAAGATACGTCTGATCACCTGAATGCGGCAGAAAAGTCGGTATGGGCTTTGGGCCGGAAGGAGAACATAAAAATGAACAGATACGAAAGTGAAAATATAGGAAGACTGAGACAGCATCTGGGCGGATGCATGGTAATGCTGAAGAAAAACGGCGCATTCCCGCTTGAGAAGGCTGGTACGATCGAGGCTGTCGGCAGCGGTGTGAGAAACACGATCAAGGGCGGCACCGGATCCGGCGAAGTAAACTCGAGATACTTTGTGAACGTAGAGGAAGGCATCATGAGGGCCGGTTTTGAGCTGTACAACAGAGACTGGCTCACTGTATACGGATACTGCAGGGATGAAGCCAAGGAAGCCTTCAAGGAAGAACTGAAGAGGCGTGCCAAGGCAGAAAAGGTCAATGTCATGTCCCTGTCCATGGGAATCGTGATGAAAGAGCCTGAGTTCAGTATCCCGCTCAAGTTCAATGCCGATGCGGGAATATATGTGCTCTCAAGGATATCCGGTGAGGGAAATGACAGGATGCCGGAAAAGGGTGACTTCAGACTCACAGACGGTGAGGTCAGAGACATCCTCGAAATGGACAGAAAGTATGATAAGTTCATGCTTGTCATCAATGCAGGAGGCCCGGTGGACCTGACGCCTGTAATGAGCGTCGGCAACATCCTCGTGCTGTCGCAGCTCGGAGTTGAGACAGGAAGCGCTCTTGCAGACATCCTGCTCGGCAAGACTTATCCTTCAGGCAAGCTGACGACCACATGGGCTGCATATGAAGACTACAGCAGCATCGGAGAGTTCGGCGGGATCAATGAGACAAGATATAAGGAAGGCATCTATGTCGGATACCGCTACTTTGATGCGGCCGGCGTAAAGCCTCTGTTCCCGTTCGGTTACGGACTCGGATATACGGATTTTGCGCTTGAAACAGAGAGCGTTAAGGCTGAATTCGGAGAGTTCACCGTAAATGTGAAGGTAAAGAATACAGGAAAGCATCCGGGACGCGAAGTCGTCCAGGTATATGCTGCATGTCCTCAGGGCAGGCTCGATAAAGAGGTAAAGCGCCTTGCAGGCTTCGCCAAGACCGGTGAACTGGCACCGGGCGAAGAGGAGACCGTGACTGTGAAGTTTACCGCTGAAGACCTCGCAAGCTATGATGAGGGCAAGGCTGCATACGTTCTTGAGAAGGGAAAGTATGTGATACTTGCAGGAAACAGCAGTGAGGATGTAAAGGCTGCGGCAGTATATGAGCTGGATGAGGAATTCGAACTGAAGCAGGTGAAGAATCTGCTCGGAAAGCCTGATTTTGAGGATCATAAATTCGAAAGAGAAGGGGCTGCAGACCCTGTCAGCCTGTTTGACGCAGACATGTTACCGGTAAACAAACTTGACCTGAGTGAGCTGCAGACTGAACTTGTATCATACGGCTCCAACAGGCCTGAAGCTGAGGCTGTTCTGGATGAACTGTCAGACAAGGAGCTCGCTTATCTCAACATCGGAGCATTCGATCCGAGAGGCGCTCTCTATACAGTTGTAGGTGATTCATCCACGACTGTTGCAGGAGCTGCCGGCGAGAGCTGCAGCATGTTTGAAGATAAGGGAATAAACCGCATAGTCATGGCTGACGGCCCTGCCGGAGTGAGAGTGGCTCCGAGGTATTACGAGGACAGGAAGGGCAAGCATTCGCTCGGCCCTGGTGTCCCTGAGGGAATGATGGAGTACATGCCGGATGCAGCCAAGATCGTCATGGACATCCGTGCACGCTTCAGAAAGCTGAAGGAGAGAGGCATCGAGGTCAAGGAGCAGTACACGACAGCGATACCTATCGCAACAGCGGTCGCTCAGAGCTTTGACGTTGATTTTGCCCGCATGTGCGGCGACATCGTAGGCTCCGAGATGGACATCTTCGGCATAGACCTGTGGCTGGCTCCGGCTCTGAATATACACAGAAACGTGCTGTGCGGCAGGAACTTCGAGTACTTCTCGGAAGATCCTCTTGTCAGCGGTAAGATGGCAGCAGCCCTGACTCAGGGCGTTCAGGCGCATGAAGGCCGCGGCGTCACTATCAAGCACTACGCTGCCAACAATCAGGAGACCAACAGATACGCCAATAACAGCCAGGTAAGCGAGCGTGCGATGAGAGAGATATATCTCAGAGGATTCGATATCTGCATCAGAGAATCCGATCCGGTGTCCCTTATGACTTCGTACAACCTGCTGAACGGCGTACATACATCAGAGAGGCGCGATCTTGTAACGGATATCCTCAGAGATGAGTTCGGATTCGACGGCATGGTCATGACTGACTGGGTCATCGGAAACGGAATGCTTCTCAACAAGGACTCGGTGTACGGTATCCCTGATCCTGCTGTCGTAGCAGCTGCAGGACACAGCCTGTTCATGCCGGGCTGCCGTCTGGATCACAGGAACATGATGGCAGGTCTGAAGAATGGACGTGTCACAAGGGAGCAGCTGATAGAAAATGCTGCGTGGCTGATGCATGTCGCGCACAGACTGGGCAAATAGAAATATCACGAGGGGAATAATTCAGGCAAAATGGGTTACAGGATATTTGTTATCAATCCGGGGTCGACTTCGACCAAACTGGCATATTTTGAAGACGAGAAGAAGCTGGTGGAGACGAACGTCTTTCAGGACGCGCCGCTGCTGGCAAGTCTCGGGAGCGTCAGGGAGCAGCTTGACTACAGGCTTGAGATGATCAGGAAGTTCCTTGACGACAACGGTATCGACCTCACCGGGGTGGATGCCATCGTCGGACGCGGCGGCGCGAACATGCCGTGCGTCGGAGGCACATATGAGGCCAATGAGCTGCTGATTCAGGACAATCTGAATGCGGTCACGGGTGTCGACCACCCGGCCAATCTCGGCATCCCGCTTGCCGCTGCTCTGCAGAAGGAGTACGGCGGCAGGGTGTTCATGGTTGACAGCCCGAAGACTGATGAGTTCTGCGACCTTGCAAGGGTAACGGGTGTTCCCGGCATATACAGGACTTCGAGCACGCATGCTCTCAACCTCAAGGGGACTGTCCGCATGCACTGCAGGAATCAGGGCGTCAGATATGAGGACGGCAACTATATCGTCTGTCATATCGACGGCGGCATGAGTATATCCGCCCATGAACGCGGCAGGATGATAGATTCGACGAACAATGCCGGCGGGGAAGGCCCGTTCACTCCGACAAGGACGGGAGCTCTTCCTGTCAGCTCGGTCATCGATTACTATTTCGACAATGAGCACAGGAGCCGCATCGGGATCGGTGAGACTCACTTTGCTGATCACGGTGAAGCGGTCGCAGCGGCAAAAGAGGTGCTGACAAGAAACGCGGGTCTGACCGGGTATTTCGGGACCTCGAATTCGGATATGATCCATGAGATGGTTGAGAAAGGCGACACCAGGGCCGTAAGGGTGTGGGACGCCATGATCTATAACATATGCAAAGCGATCGGAGAGATGGCAACAGTGCTGTCGGGCAGGGTCGATGGGATCGTATGCGGCGGAGGTCTGCTGCGTTTCAGCGACCTGCAGCAGAAGATCCGCGAGCGCTGCGAGTGGATCGCGCCGGTATTCTTCTATCCGGGCGAGGTGGAGCATGAGGCCATGGCGGCCGGCGCGCTCCGCGTGCTGAGAGGTGAAGAGGAGCCTCTCGAATATACCGGAGAGCCGGTATTCAAAGGATTCGAAGACTAGAAATCATATATATTAAAAAAAGGAACACAGAATACATGGAATACAGAAAACTCGGAAATACCGGACTTGAAGTCAGTGTCATCGCGCTCGGATGTGAAGGGTTCGTGCAGGACACGAGTCTGGCAAAGAAGTTCATAGATATGGCAGAGGAGGCAGGCGTCAACTATTTTGACCTGTTCTCACCGGACCCTGATGCAAGGTCTGCTCTCGGCGAAGCCCTGAAGGGCAGGAGGGAGAAGTTCATCATCCAGTCGCATATCTCGTCCGTATGGAAGAACGGACAGTACGAGAGGAGCAGGGATATTGACGATGTCAAGGCAGCATTCGAGGATTCTCTTGAGAGACTCGGAACAGACTACATCGATGTCGGAATGATCCACTACTGCGATGCAGACAGCGACTGGGATGCGATCAAGGACAACGGTATCGTGGACTACGCGAAGCAGCTCAAAGCTGAGGGAAAGATACACCACATAGGTCTGTCATCTCATAACCCTAAGGTCGCGATGAGAGCGATCGCGGAAGGCGATATTGAAGTCCTGATGTTCAGCATCAACTATGTATACGATATGCTGCCGGGCACTGAAGATGTCAATGACCTGTGGGCTGATGAAGTGTATGAAGGCGGATTCACCAACATGGATCCTGAGAGACAGAGACTTTACGAACTGTGCGAGGACAGGGGAGTCGGCATCACTGTAATGAAAGCGTTCGCCGGCGGTGACATTCTCGATGAGAAGCTGTCACCTGCAGGTGCTGCTCTTACAGTACCGCAGTGCATCAGCTACGCACTATCGAGACCGGCAGTCGCGACGGTATGCTCGGGAGCCAGAAATGAAGAGCAGCTGGCGGAGAGCATCGCTTACTGTGACGCAAGCGAAGAGGAGCGCTCCTATGCAGAGGCGTTTGCAGCTTTCCCGCGTGTGAGCTGGAGCGGACACTGCATGTACTGCACGCACTGTCATCCGTGCCCTGCAGAGATAAACATCGCGGATGTCACCAAGTTCCTTAATCTTGCAGTGGCGCATAATGAATCTAACGGGATAGCGGAGGGCTCACCTGAATTCCGCGTGCCGGACACCGAGGCTATGCACTATAAGGTGCTTGAACATCACGCAGGTGACTGCCTGCAGTGCGGACTCTGCGAGACCAGATGCCCGTTTGATGTCTCCATCCGTGAGAACATGAAGCGTGCTGAGAAGATATTCGGATACTGATATTTTGCCGCTGTTTTCAGACACATCTGCTATGGGACAAGGACATGAAAAAGGTTACGAAAATCATATTAAAAAAGGGAATCAAATTAGCGGCCAGGCAGGCAGGCAAAAGCGCAAAGGATTTTGCTGTCAACACAGCGAAGGAGGCAGCGCTTGTGTACATTCACGCTGCTACTGATCAGGATCTTGCCGGCAGACCGTTCAGGAAGATAAAGAGAAGGGACAGAGATGCAGTTCTCGGGATGATGAAGGACTTCTACTCATCAGCAGCGGTCCTGTCAAACGGTTCCGAAGAGATATTCAATAAAGACATCGATGCATGCATATCCGAAAATCCTTATCTTGAGGGGTTTGTATTCGTGCAGAAATGTTCTGCCGAAGCAGCGGAAGCTGATAATACCGGGGATGACGTAAAAGACGAAGCGGCCCCTGAAACAGAGGCGGTAAAAGAAAAGATCCTCGGATATGCAATGATCGCCCACAGCTTCAGTACGGAATACGGCATGCCGTGCATATGGATCGAGGATCTGTATCTTATCAAAGAGGCGAGAGGCATGGGCCTGGCGTCTCAGTTCCTTGAATTCCTTGCAGAGAAGTACTCTGACCATATCCTGCGTCTGGAATCAGAGAATGAGAACGAGCACGCTATGGAAGTGTATAAACGCAATGGCTTCAGCAGAATGCCGTACGTTGAAATGTACAGAAAATAGTGTTATCCTTGTAAATCTGTGGCCGGAGGATATTCTGACAACCCTGCCGCAGGAATACGTGAAAAGGAATTCATAGATTCAGCATGAAGAAAATAAATACCGGAGCTCTTATACTTATATCTATACTACTCATTGCAATTGCAGTAGTAGTATATTTTGTGCTGCTCGGACAGTGGCACACAACAGCATATGCGGCCGGCAGGACCAACACGGTCGCAGTCTACAGCTATGCTGACGAGGCTGCTCAGGGTACTGAGGAAGGCTCCGGAGAAGCGGAACATAAGCTGACCGAAACAGGAGAGGTCGTAAGAGGAAGCGAGATCGTAAGGTACAGGCAGGCGGTAGAGCAGGACGGGGTCACCTATCACAAAGTAAATGTGGAGACATTCGCGGACGGAACGGAACCGGGCGATGCAGAGCTCTACATGACTGAAGAGAGCACCGCTGATCTTGTCGATGACACAGTCCTTGAGACCGAGGTGTATGTGAGGACACCGGCTACGATCTACGAGGAGCCGGACAGCCCTGACATCGCTTCATTCGCGGCAAAGGGCACAAAGCTTGAAGTCACAGGCCATGACAGGCTGCAGGACAACGGATACATAAACATGTACAAGGTCTCCTACGATGCAGGGGACGGCAAAACCGCTGAAGGCTATGTCTACGGCAAATATATGACGGACACACAGGAATCGGCTGACGCTCCGTACAATGAGCACGGGGAGTACGACACGGCGAAGGACGACGGGTTCAGATTTGAACTGTACGGAGGAGAGGCGAAGGACCTCGACTTCTATCCGTACGAGAGGACTGCGATAAAGGATAATGAATTCTGCACATATGCAAGGGCGATGTACCTTAACGCCTATGCGGCTGTACATCCGGAGCAGTACGTTGAAGTTATAAAGGAGAGCGGATGCAACGCTGTTGTTATCGACCTCAAGGACGGACCTCTTACATACAAGTCAGAAGTCGCGAAGGAACTGGCACCGACCGCATACAAGAATGCGTATGTCACACCGGAGGAGCTTAAAAAGGGCGTTGACGCATACCGCGAAGCGGGTGTATACCTCATCGGAAGAATAGTTACTTTCAATGATTCCGAGTACGCCAAGGACCATCCTGACGACTGCATCAAATACGGCGGCAGCTCGGGCTGGCCGAGTGCTTTCTCGCGCAATGTATGGGAATACAATGTCAAGCTGGCTCAGGAGGCTGTCCGCGAATTCGGGTTCAACGAGATCCAGTTCGATTATGTAAGATTCCCTGAATCCACATATGAGATGTCCAGGTCGGGCAAGGCGGATTTCCGCAATAAATACGGCGAGTCCAAGGCTCAGGCTGTGCAGAATTTCTGCTTCTATGCGGCTGACCAGCTGAGAGAATCCGGTGCCTACATATCCGTGGATGTGTTCGGGGAGAGCGCATACAGCTATGTCACTGCATACGGACAGTACTGGACAGCGATCTCAAACATAGTAGATGCGATAAGCGCCATGCCGTACACTGATCACTTCTCCGGCGACAGGCCGTGGGAGGATCCGTACAGCTCGGTAAAGCGCTGGGCGAAAAAGGCGCAGAAGCAGCAGGAGAGGCTTCAGGATCCTGCGGTCGCAAGGACGTGGATCACGGGATACAATACTCCGCACTGGGCGCCGACCGTGAATTACGACGAAGGCAAGCTGAAAGCCCAGATAAAGGCTCTTGAGAAATGCGGACTTGACGGAGGGTTCATTCCGTGGAATGCCATGTCGGATATCGGTAAGTACAGGCAGTATAAGGGCATATGGGCAGAGTAACAAACAGAACAGCATATTGTTGCGGCAGACGGAATGTCTGCCGTTTTTTTTTCGTACGGATTTGCATTTTTTACTTTCCAGGTGGTTTATATAATTGACTAACTTTTTAACATTTTATACAATGAAAACAATAGTATATGGTCTGGTGCTTTGCGGCCGGACAGAATGACCGCAGCAGGCAGATCAGCATGTGATTTCCAGGAGGATAAGAAGGATGAAGAAGGAATATGAACCTCTATTCACGCCTTGGAAGATCGGCAATGTAGAGATCCCTAACAGGATCGTGCAGACTTCCATGGGAGGAACGTCCCTGTTCGGATGGCTTGAGCCTTGCCACTTTGATAAGGAAGCCGCTCATCACATTCTGGGCCGTGCTCAGGATGGTGTAGGACTGGTACTTCCGGGCATGCAGTGCGTAAGAGATACCATGGGCAGGAGATGGCTCTATCAGAACAAGAAGATGTTCAAGGATCTTGCAGAGTGGATACCTGAATTCCACAAGACAGGCTCCAAGCTGTTCATTCAGCTCGCCGGCGGATTCGGACGTTCGATGGCTATCAACGACATGTTCGTTCAGATGCTCAAGAACAAGCCTTTCGGCGCTGTTGCAAAGCCTTTTGTAGATATTGAATACTGCTGCGCTTCAGCATCTGAGACACCTAACAGATGGTATCCTGAGCTGAAGTCGAGACCTATGACGATCGAAGAGATCCACGAGATGGTAGAGGCTTTTGCCAAGACCGCAAAGATGTGCAAGGATGCCGGTGTTGACGGTGTCGAGATCCACGCAGTACACGAAGGATACCTCCTCGACCAGTTCACTATCGCAAACATGAACTACAGAACTGACCAGTACGGCGGTTCATTCGAGAACAGATTCAGATTCCCTGTAGAGATCGTACAGGCAATCAAGAGAGAGTGCGGAGACGACTTCCCTGTAGCTCTGAGATATTCCGTAGTATCCAAGACAAAGGGATGGCTCCAGGGAGCACAGCCGGGCGAAGAGTTCGTAGAGTTCGGACGTGACATGGAAGAGTCCGAAAAGGCTATCAAGTACCTGTCTGACATGGGTTATGACATGTTCAACTGCGACAACGGTACTTATGATGCATGGTACTGGGCACATCCGCCTGTCTACATGCCGGATAACTGCAACTTCGAGGATGTAGCTCACATCAAGAAGTTCACTGACAAGCCTGTAGTCTGTGCAGGTAAGATGGACATCAAGTTCGCTGCACAGGAAATCAAGAAGGGCAGCATTGATGCTCTCGGCATTGCCCGTCAGAACCTCGTTGACCCTGACTGGGTAACCAAGCTGCGTGAGGGCAGAGAAGAGGAAATCAAGCCTTGCATCAGATGCCACAATGCATGCTTCAATTTTGCAAAGTCGAAGCACACAGCAAATACACAGCCTCTGTTCGACTCGCTCCAGCTTGCACGCTGCGCTCTGACACCTCAGACGATGCAGCACAACAAGTACAAGATCGTACCGACCAGCAAGCCTAAGAAGGTTGCCATCGTCGGCGCGGGCTTCGGCGGACTCGAGGCAGCTCTTGTACTCAAGAAGAGAGGACACAACCCTGTAGTATTCGAGAAGGATGACAAGATGTTCGGTCTGTACAATACAGCTTCCGCAATGTCCTTCAAGGATGCTGACAAGGAACTCATGAAATGGTATGAGAGAGAGCTGAAGAAGTGGGATATCGATATCAGGCTCAATACAGAAATCAAGGATATCAATGCACTCCTTAAGTCTTATGATGATGTTATCGTATCCATCGGAACATACCCTAAGGCAATCAACATTCCTGGATTCGACAAGGCGATCACATTCACTGATCTGCTGACAGGAAAGAACAAGAAGAAATACGACAAGATCGTATTCCTCGGCGGCGGACTTTCATCCTGCGAAGCTGCATACGATGCAGTTCTCGCCGGCAAGCATCCGGTAGTAGTTGAGTTCCAGGATGACCTGATCACTGCTCCTGGCACATGCCTTGCAAACTCCTCATTCCTGAGAGAGGCTCTGCCGTTCAAGAACGTTCCTGTACATCTGCGCAGCACAGTCACCGAGATCGGCGACGGATACTGCATGATCAAGAACGTCGAGACAGGCGAGGAATGGAAGGAAGAGTGTGACTGCGTAGTCAACGGACTCGGATTCGTACCTAATGACCAGTTCGCTTCGATCAAGAACAAGCATCTCCACAGATGCGGAACCTGCGTAAAGTGGGGCGCACTCAGAGAGGTTATCTGGGGAGCATGGGATGTTGCAATGAAGATCTAACTTGCAGCTGTAATAGTTTTAATAGAGACCGCCGGGTCAACCCCGGCGGTTTTGTGTTACAATTGTTTTAACCGGCAGGTGTAATAAGGGTAGAAGAACTAAGAACACGAAGCATGCTTAAAGATAAAAGAGAGGTGCTCTATGGGACACGGATTCATGATAAAAAGTATTGAAGACGAACGGGCTTATCATAACACTGCGGTGCTTATCTATCTGAAAGCGTTCAGAGATGTTATGGGTGAGACCGACATAAGGATAGGAAATTCCCTCAATCAGGGATATTTCACATATGCCCACACTGACCGCCCGCTTACATCCACGGATGTCCATAAGATATGGAACCGTATGGAGGCCATAGTCGGTCAGGATATTGAGATAGTAATAGAGCATGACACTGCAGCTCACGCGGCGGAAAGGTGGCGCGCGGTCGGCTGCAAGGAGAAGGCGGAACTGCTTGAGGGCAGGGATCCTGAAGAAATCGTTGAAATCGCAAATATCGACGGATACAGGAACTGCATGTACAGCAGGGTCCTCCCGTCAACCGGATATGTGGATGTATTTGAGCTGAGAGCTTACAGAAACGGCCTGCTCCTGCGTCTTCCTAATGCACTGAGCCCGGACGAAGTTCCGCAGTATAGGGATGACGATAAGCTCTATGATGCTTTTGCCGAGAGCAAGAGGATGAGAAAGCACACCGGCATCGATTATCTTGCCGATCTGAACAAACAGATACGCGAGGGAAATTCCGATGAGGTCATCCGCGCGAGTGAATGGCTTCAGCGCAGGCAGATAGAATATTATGCCGACATGATCGTAAGGCAGGAAAAGAAGATCGTTCTTATCGCGGGCCCTTCATCGAGCGGAAAGACCACGACAGCCAAAAGGCTGTGCGAGGCAATAGAAGAGAGAAAGAGCGAACCTCTTTATCTCGGGACTGATGACTATTTTGTAGAGAGAGAACAGACTCCGATAGGTGAGGACGGCAAGCCTGACTTTGAAGGTCTGGGCGCGCTGGATCTTGATCTGTTCAACAGCCAGATGGGGAACCTGATCCACGGACAGGAAGTCGACCTGCCTGAGTTCGATTTCATAAACGGCACCAAAGTGTTCGGCAAAAGGATAACAAGACTGAAAAAGGGACAGATACTTGTTATCGAAGGAATACACAGCCTGAACGACATGCTGACTGAATCCATCGAAAGAAAAGACAAATTCAAGCTGTATATCAGCCCTCTGACACAGATGGGCATCGACAGACACAACAGGATATCCACTGCTGATGCCAGACTCCTCAGGAGAATGGTCAGAGACAACAGGGACAGGGGATATAATGCAGAGGCTACACTCGAGCAATGGCCTAAGGTAAGAGCGGGGGAGAGCGTCAACGTGTTCCCGTACAGCTCATCTGCTGATGTCGTATTCAATTCGAGCACGGTCTATGAGACGAACCTCCTGAGGACTTACGCTGAGCCTCTTCTCAAAGCAATAAAAGAGGACAGTCCGCAGTATGGTGAAGCCCGGAGGATACTCAATTTCATGAAGTACTTCGATCCTATTGAGTCTTCTGAAGCAGTACCTGATTACTCGATCCTCAGAGAATTCATCGGAAAAAGAAAGTAGCGCATTGCCGGATACATTGCCGGATGCATTGACGGATCGTCCCGGCAATATGCATAACAGAATTCAAAAAATAGTTAAAAAACAAAGCCGGTTACACAATATAGTGTTAAAATATTGGATGTAATCGGTTTTTGTGTTGCATTTTTATACACTCATCTGTATAATTACAAACTAAGTTATGCAAGGTGATGCGTAACTTAATTGGGCATACAGAGAATGTTGATTGAAAGGTATAGTTATGAAGAATATTTTTACTGATGAGCGTGAAATCAAGACACCTAAGCTGTATCACGCATTGATATCCTTTATTGGACTGATTGCCGTGATGTCTGTGGGAATCATCATATTCGAAGTCGATCCTCACATTCCTATGTTTGTGGGAGTCATCATCTCGGCAGTCGTAGCGATGGTGCTCGGCTATAAATGGTCAGACATCGAGAAGATGATGGTTGACGGCATAGGCAAGGCCATGCAGTCGATACTTATCCTTGCCATAGTCGGCATGATGGTCGGAACATGGCTGCTGTCAGGAACGATCCCGACGATGATCTATTACGGGCTCAAGCTGCTGTCACCTAAGATCTTCCTGGTCGCTGCAGTTCTGATATGTTCTGTCACATCACTGGCGACAGGTACTTCGTGGGGAACGATGGGCACCATGGGTCTCGCGCTGATAGGTATTGGTTCAGGCCTCGGGATGCCTATAGGACCTACAGCAGGTGCAGTCATCTGCGGCGCTTATTTCGGAGATAAGCTGTCACCGCTGTCGGATACGACCAACCTGGCACCGGCAATGGCCGGAACAGACGTATTCACACACGTGAAGTACATGCTGAAGTCTACTATCATCGCATATGCCATTGCGCTTGTGTTCTTCGGGATATACGGCTTCATGCACGCCTCCGGGGGAAACGTGGACACATCACAGGCTGAGATACTCATGCAGGGGATACATGATACATTCAATATCAACCCGCTGCTTCTGCTGCCTCCGCTGGTTGTAATCCTCGCGATCGCATTCAAGGTCCCGGCTATACCGGGAATAACACTCGGACTTCTGACAGCTGCTGTCATGGCACCGATCTTCCAGGGAAACCTCGCGGTCTACGATGGAGACCTTGAACTTCTGCATAACGGAGCCGACATGGGTGATATCCTTTCAGTAGCGCTGAACGGATTCTACTGCAATACTGAAATAGAAGCTCTTAACGACCTTCTTACAACAGGAGGTCTTATGAATATGTCAAGCTCGATCCTGATGACGGTAATAGCCATGATGTTCGGAGGCATCATGGAGGGAAGCGGACAGCTTGCTGTCATCATCAACGCTATCATCAAACACATCAAGGGCGATGCAGGACTGGTCGCTGCCACAGAGGCGACATGCGTGCTGTCCAATGTAGTAATGCCTGAGCAGTACATCTCCATTCTCGTACCGGGCAGAATGTATGCACCGGCCTACAGGGAGAGGGGGATCCATCCTAAGAGCCTGTCGAACGCACTTGAATCAGCCGGTACTGTTACATCGTGTCTTGTTCCTTGGAACACCTGCGGCATGTTCATAAAGAACACTCTCGGCGTTTCAACCATGACATATGCACCTTGGGCAGTATTCAACTATGTAATGCCGATCATCTGCATAATCATGGCCTTCATGGGAATCACTGTCACGAAGATGACTCCGGAAGAGCAGGCTAAGGCTGATGCCGGTGAGCTGGTATAGTACGGAGGCACATATGAAAAGCTGCAGAAATAAAAAAGGATCAGCCGCTCCTTATCTCATAATCCTGCTGATCATTGCTCTCGCTATAGGATTTCTGTTCATGAGAATGAACTGGAGAAGGTTCAAGGCTGAAGCCGGATTTACTTTTACGATCATTGCCATAATTGTCATTCTGATACTCATTCTGGTGCTGGTCATCAGACATAAGATCAGAAAGGCGAAAAAAGAGAAAGAAAAGGCTGCAAAGGAGGCTGAAAAGCTGGCTGCAGAACAGGGCAAGGAAGAGCCGGAAAAGTAAGAACAGGAATCCTTTAAAAAGGGGGGCAGAGTGGAGGAGTATCCCATGCCCTGAAGAGCACATATAGTAGCTGATACAAGACCCGACACTACATATTGTGTCGGGTCTTTTTGCGTTGCGATAAAAAATGCCTGAAAGTGGGGGTAAATTCAAAAAAGTGGGGGAAAAGCGCTAAAAATCAAGGATATTCTTTGAAAAAGGGAGCAAAGTGGAGTAAAATGGAGACAAGCTAAAGAATGGGGAGTTTTATATGTTCACAGGCACATACCAGAACTCAATAGACAGCAAGAACCGGATGATAATCCCTTCAAGATACAGGGATCAGCTCGGCGGTCATTGCATGCTCACAAGAGGGTTCGACAGATGCCTGTACATCTACTCCATGGAAGATTACGAAGTGCTGGTCAACAAGATCAGAAAACTGCCGCAGTCAGACAGAGACGTCCGTAAGTTCATCAGAGAGTTCTTCTCAAACACTGAGGAATGTCATCTCGACTCACAGGGCAGGATACTGATCCCGCAGCATCTCAGAGACTATGCGGGGATAAACAAGAACCTGGTCACCAAGGGCGCACTGGACAAGATAGAGATCTGGAGCACTGAGGTACTCTCAGACCCTGAAGGCGAGAATATGATGGACAACGAAGAGTTCGTCAGAAAGCTCGACATGTATGACCTCTAGGAGGCGGATATGGAATTTGCACATGTTCCTGTTCTGTACAACGAGGTCATGGAAGCCCTGAACATCAGACCTGACGGCATATATGTTGACGGTACAGTCGGAGGCGGCGGACATTCATCCGGGATATGCGAAAGACTTTCCACTGAAGGAACGCTGATCGCAGTAGACAGAGATACAGCAGCCCTTGAGGCAGCAGGAGCAAGACTCGCCGGATATGAATGCAGAAAGAAATTCATCCATGCCAACTACAGCGAGACTGATGTTATAGAAGAAGCTGCCGGCGGAAAGGTGAGCGGCATACTCCTCGACCTGGGAGTCTCATCATTCCAGCTCGACAATGCCGAAAGGGGCTTCTCATATATGCACGATGCGCCGATGGATATGCGCATGAACGAGGATGATGTCCTCACTGCATATGACGTCGTAAACAGCTACAGCGAGAAGGAACTCACGAGAATAATCAGAGAGTACGGCGAAGAGAAATGGGCTTCAAGGATCGCCCGGTTCATCGTAAGAGCCAGGGCGGAAAACCCGGTCAGAACAACAGGAGAGCTCACGGATATCATCAAGGCGGCGATACCTGCAAGAGCAAGAAGGACCGGCCCGCATCCTGCCAAGAGAACATTCCAGGCTATAAGGATCGAGGTAAACGATGAGCTCGGACATCTGAGAGAAGCGGTCAGCAGACTGCCGGACCTTCTCGAAAGCGGAGGCAGGCTGGCGATAATAACTTTCCACTCTCTTGAGGACAGGATAGTAAAGACCGAATTTGAAAGAAGACTTGACCCGTGCACATGTCCTAAGGAATTCCCGGTATGTGTATGCGGAAAAGTGGCAGATGTCAGGAAGGTGACGAGAAAGCCGGTTGCTCCTTCAGAGGAGGAACTGGAAACAAACCCGAGAGCAAGAAGCGCAAAGCTGAGGGTGATAGAAAAGCTGTAGATAAAACACACTGAATCGCGGCTGAGAGGCCGCTGAGGGGATGCAAAGATGACAAACACAATGGTCGGAGGAACACAGACAATAACTGCCGGAAACCTGAGGAATACGGGTGTCCACACTTTACCTGCAGGAAACGTCAGGAGCACCGGAGTACGCACGTTACCGGCTGCAAGGACCAGATCCAGGAGAGCGTCAAGAAACATGATCCTGACAATGGTCGCACTGATGGCAGCAGTATTCGTTCTCGTTGGTCTCAGCGCTTATGCTGCAAGCATACAGCATGCCAACAACGTACTGACACAGGAAAATGCTTATCTCCAGGCCGAGATCGACTCTCTCAACAGCCAGATAGTCGAGCAGACCAAGGTCACAAGGGTCGAAGAGGTAGCAACAAAGGAATACGGCATGGTATATCCGACATCAGATAACTGCATTGTCATCAATGAGAACGAGGAAAGCAGCACAAGCCTCGCAGCATCGATCAGAAGTGAAGCTTACAATTAACCGGAAAATGCCGGTGTAGATGCAGCCACTGATCCGGAAACGGGTCAGTGGTGTTTTTTTCTAAATGCGGTAGCGGCATTTACCTTGGTATACAAGATGTTGTATAATACAAATATCTATGTAAACCTGACTTTACGCAGGTCATAATAACTGATGGCGAAGAAGAGAAAAGCAAGCAAAACAGACAACAGAATAGAAAAAAAGAGGGAGAAATCCCGCAGATCAAAGAAGGCAGTACGCAGCACAGGTCTTGATGACAAGTATGCATACGGGTCTTTTGATTTTGATGAATACGGAAAAGAAGCTTTCAGCCGCGACGGATACGAATACAGGGGCCGCGACACCGGTGATGCGCGCATGGATGCGAAGCGTGACCTTAAGCGCGACAGGATCCGCAGGGAAGCGGACACAAGCCGCATCACACCCCTGAACCGCAGCAGGCTGGTACTTGGATTTGCGGTCATACTGCTCCTCATGACAGCGCTCATTTTCAGGATGGGATACTGGCAGATAGTCAGAGCGGACGAGCTGAGAACTATGGCTGTATCGATGCAGAAGGTCGATACAGAACTCGATCCTGTAAGGGGCACTATTTATGACTCCAAGATGAGCGTGCTCGCTGAGGCTGTAACCGAGTATGAGCTGTACGGATACACTCAGTATCTCTACAAGGATGAGGATATAAGTCTCAGAGAGAAGACGAGTACTGTCAGAAAGCTCGCTGAGATCACGGGAGAGGATGAGGAGACTATAAGAAACAAGCTCGGCGGAGACGAGGATAACCTCGTACTGCTGGCGGACGGACTTACCAGGGAACAGGTGGAAAAAGCCGAGAAGATATGGGGAAGCCTGGTGACAGTCAAGACCAAGGCTTCGAGGTACTATCCTAATGATGCATTTGCAGCCCAGATCCTCGGAGGCGTAAGTTCTGACAACGTCGGAAGATCCGGACTTGAGTATGAGTACAATTCGACTCTGGCAGGGGTAAAGGGCAGGACGGTCAGGACCACTGACCGTGACGGCAATACTCTGTCAGGAAGCCGCACCAAGTACTATGAGCCGCAGGACGGAAACAGCATCGTAACTACCGTTGACTCGGTGATCCAGAGCTTTGTTGAATCGGCTCTTGAGACAGGCATGGAGAAGACGGGCGCGAGCCAGATAACATGCATCGTGACCAATCCGAAGACAGGCGATATCCTTGCGATGGCAACGACTCCTGAATTCGACCCTAACAACTCCTCGGAACCGTATTCCAAGGAGGAGAAGGAAAAGTTCAAGAAGATGACCCCCGAGGAGCAGACGGAGTATCTGAGCAGAATGTGGACGATCGACGGCATAAGTACTGTGTACGAGCCTGGTTCGACATTCAAGCTGATAACAGCTGCAGCGGCACTTGAATCTGCAAGCGCCAACAGCAAGTCAAGATATTACTGCGACGGAAGCATCCATGTAGGCAACTATAATCTGAGGTGCCTCGACATTCACGGAAAACAGTCGCTGAAGGAAGCCGTAGGTAATTCCTGCAACCCTGCACTCGCGCAGGTCGCCCTCGATATGGGTGCGAACACCTTCTACAACTATATCGACCTGTTCGGGTTCAACGATAAGACCGGAATAGATCTTCCGGGAGAAACCAACTCCATCGTCAAGAATCCGGACGGCATGGGAGATGTAGATCTGGCGACGACGGGATTCGGACAGGGAATCGCTGTCACTCCGCTTCAGATCCTCTGCGCGGTCAACAGCTTCGGAAATGACGGCGTGCTCATGAAGCCTAAGCTGGTGAAGAGGATCATCGACAGTGAAGGCAATACAGTCAAGACTGTTGAGGATACCGAAGTAAGGCAGGTCGTTTCAGAAGAAACAGCTGCAAAAATTCGTGATATCATGGAATACTATGTCGCGGAGTCTGGTTCCGGAGATCAGGCTTATGTTCCGGGATACAGAGTAGGCGGCAAGACCGGTACGGCTAACGTAGTAGAAGGCAAGGGATATTCCAAGAGCGCGACCAACACTTCATTCGTAGCAATGGCGCCTATGGATGATCCTCAGATTTCCATGATAGTTATCGTATACAGACCTACCAAGATCCAGTACGGTAACTATACTGCAGGTCCGATCGTCAAGGAGATAATGGAGAAATCCCTGCAGTACATGGGAGTAGAGAGAAAATACACCAAGAGTGAGGCCAAGGAAGTCAAGAAGAGCCAGGTCAAGGTGCCGGATGTCACAGGCATGAACAGTAAGGATGCGATCAGGGAGCTCAAGAAGAATGATCTCGGATACAAGATCGCGCCTGAACCTGAAGACGGCAAGACAGAGAACTTTGTGGTCCTCGACCAGAACCCGAAAGCGGGCTCAAGGGCGGACAAAGACTCGATAGTATATATCTACAGCGAATAATAATCACAGGAGAACACATAAAGTATGCAGTTGTACAAGTACGCTTTGATAGCAGTCATAGCCTTTGCGGTTTCGATGTTCGTTACAGCAAGGATGATACCGTTTCTCAGAGAAAAGCAGTTCGGACAGTTTATCAGAGAAGACGGTCCGCAGGCTCATCTGAGTAAGGCGGGGACGCCTACTATGGGAGGCATCGCGATGGTCGCGGGCATCACAGTTGCTCTGATCGCCAGCAGCTTCATTACCGGAAAGTTCGGAGCTGACAAGCTGGCTATACTGCTGAGCATGTACGCATTCGGATTCATAGGATTCGTTGACGACTACAATAAGATAGCCAAGAAACAGAATGAGGGTCTTACACCTCGCCAGAAGATAGTTCTTCAGGTGCTCTTCGGTGCAGCTCTCGCTGTTTTCATGATGCTCAGAGAGGGCACATCTGTACTCATCCCGTTTGCAAAGGTGAGCGTGGACTTCGGGGTGTTCTATATACCTTTCATAATCTTCGTCGAAGTTGCGATGGCCAATTCAGTTAATCTGACAGACGGTCTTGACGGACTTGCATCAAGTACATCTGCGATCGTTGCCGCATGCTTCGCAGTGATCGGCATGTTCATCATCCCTGGCGGGAATGAGCCTATGGCAGCTGCTGCACAGGCAGTCTTCGGAGCGGCACTCGGATTCCTGGTATACAACCATTATCCTGCAAGGATATTCATGGGAGACACCGGATCCATGGCTCTCGGCGGTGTTCTTTCGGCAACTGCTATCGTAGGGCATGTTGAGTGGCTTCTCCCGATAGCCGGCCTCATCTTCGTATGTGAGGCTCTGTCTGTTATCATTCAGGTCACATATTTCAAAAAGACCGGCGGGAAGAGATTATTCCGCATGGCACCTATACACCATCACTTTGAACTCGGCGGATGGCATGAGACCAAGGTCGTCAGGGTATTCTGCCTGTTCACTCTGGTCTGCTGCATAATCGCAGTAATATCAGTTATGTAAAAAAGAAGGGGATAATCAGAAAATGAAAGAATCTTTCAGAAACAGATTGAAGGATATGAATATACTGGTCGTCGGAATGGGACGGTCGGGCAAAGCTGCGCTCAGAGCGCTTTCAGGAACAGGCGCTGTGCTGTACGCACAGGATTCACAGGATGCATCCAATATGGATGAAGATTTCCTGCAGTTCCTGGAGGAAGGGCATGTGAAGACATACTTCGGATCCCTTCCGGACGACATGTCTGTGTTTGACATGCTGGTACTCAGCCCGGGAGTTCCTCCTCAGCTTGAATTCGTTCAGAAAGCGGCTGCGGAAGGCGCTGAGATCATCGGAGAGCTGGAACTTGCATACAGAATGACGGACGCTCATTTTGCTGCCATAACCGGAACCAACGGCAAAACGACCACAACTACTCTTGTCGGCGAGATATTCAAGGCGGCCGGCAGGAAGACATCCGTAGTCGGAAATATAGGCAATCCTGTGGTAACGGAAGCAGTATCTGCAGACAGCGATTCGTGGATGGTAACGGAGGTGTCATCCTTCCAGCTGGAGACGACAAGGGACTTCAGACCGGAAGTATCTGCCATCCTGAACCTCACACCGGATCATCTCAACAGACACAAGACGATGAAGGCATACGGAGATGCCAAGGCAAGAGTGGCTGTGAACCAGTCTCCTGAAGAATACCTCATCATCAACTGCGATGACGAGGCAGCAATGGAACTGGCACAGCAGAGCAGGGCGACCGTAGTTCCTTTCAGCAGAAAGAAGACTCTCGACGCAGGGGCATATCTCGATGGTGACGATATAGTCATAAGAGATTTTGACGGAAGCATGCACCGCATCTGCAGCAAGGGAGATCTCAGGATAATCGGAGACCACAATGTAGAGAATGTGCTCGCTGCAGCAGCTCTCAGCTATTATGCAGGCATCGATGAGGAAGTGATCGGCAGTGCTGTCAGAGCCTTCCCGGGCGTGGAGCACAGGATCGAATTCTGCGGGACCAGGGACGGTGTTGATTACTACAATGACTCCAAGGGAACCAATGTGGATGCTGCAGTAATAGCGCTCAAGGCTCTCAGGAACAACATCATCCTTATCGCAGGAGGCGACGGCAAGGCGCAGGACTTTACAGATCTCGCCGAGCATCTTAACGGTGCTGTAACAGCACTGGTGCTGCTCGGAAGAGACGCACCTCTCATCGAGGAGGCAGCGCGCAAAGCCGGATTCACGGATATATATACATGCGGCAGCATGGAGGAATGCGTACGCAAATCCTCTGAACTGGCACGCAGCGGCGACAAGGTACTGCTGTCCCCGGCGTGTGCAAGCTGGGACATGTATCCTAATTTTGAGGTAAGAGGAAGACACTTCAAGCAGTGTGTCAGGGATATAACCGGTTAACGGCCGCAGGAGAACAGCACAGGGAGACTGATGGCAAAAAAATCATCAAGTAAAACAGAATCAAGAAAACTCAGTGCTGCAGAACGCAGGGAGCTCAAGGCAAAGCGCAGGGCGGACCGCAAGGCAACCAAAGCAGAGGCAAGGAAGCAGAGAAGGAAGAACCTGTGGGACAGAGTCAGAGGAGCTACAGGCGGGAGCGACATCGTCGTGATCGTCATGGTCCTTCTTTTCTCGTTCTTCGGAATTGCCATGGTATTCAGCGCCGGATATTATCAGACGATCAATACGGCCAGTCCGAATCCGTTCTATTATCTTATAAGACAGGGTATATTCGTAGCGACCGGTCTGTTGTGGATGATATTCTTTGCATGCTTTGACTATCACAGATATGAGAAGCTGGGCAACGCGGCGGCTCTTGTAAGTATAGGCCTGCTCGTGCTGGTACTTCTCATAGGACAGAACGTCAACGGAGCTGTAAGATGGATCAATCTCGGATTCTTCAGATTTACGCCGAGTGAATTTTCGAAGATGTTCATGATCATCTTCACTTCGGCATTCCTTGTGAGAGATCCGAGCAATATCCGTACGGCCAAGGGCCTGGGGATACTCGTACTTGTCATGGGAATGCATTTCGGACTCATCATCCTGCAGCCTAACCTGTCGACCGCTATCGTAATCGTACTGATCATGATCGCCATCATGATTGTTGCGGGACTCAACCTCGCTTTCCTGCTGGTACCTATGGCTGCGGCTGTCGCCGGATACTTCTACATCATCACATTCAAGAATCCGTATCACTGGTACCAGAGGCTCACGAGCTTTATGGATCCTTTTGCGGACAGACAGGGCGACGGTTATCAGGTCACACAGGGCCTTATAGCTCTCGGAAACGGAGGCCTCAAGGGCCTCGGATTCGGCCAGAGCATAGCCAAGAACATGTATCTGCCTGAACCTCAGAACGACTTTATTCTGGCCATACTCGGAGAAGAACTCGGATTTATCGGATTCCTCATCCTGATGGCCGCATACATAATACTTATCACAAGGCTGATGATGATAGCCCTCAAGGCGAGAGACAGGCTTGGCTTCTACCTGGCCACAGGCGTGGCGGTAATGCTCGGTCTGCAGGTGATCATCAACGTAGCCGTAGTAACATCATCGATGCCTGCGACAGGCATCACGCTTCCGTTCATCAGCTACGGAGGTACATCCATCTGGTCATTCATGATGGTCATGGGCATAGCGCTCAATGTATCCAAACGGCAGGAACCGGGAAGCAGACTTAACAGAAAGGCAGTAAGACAATGAGAATAGTCCTCACGGGAGGGGCTACAGGAGGCCACATATATCCGGCACTTGCCATCGGAGATGCGTTTAAGGCAAGAGACCCGGAGACAGAAATCATATATATAGCAAGCGGAAAATCTCTTGAGAGATCGATCATACCTGACCACGGGTACAAGCTGTATGAAGTTGAGACTGCTCCTCTCGACAGAAGGAGCATCAGCAAGGCAGCTGTCACAGCGGCCAGGACCCTGAGAGGAAGGCAGCAGGCAAGAAAGATAATGAAGTCTTTCAGGCCTGATGTTGTTGTGAGCACAGGCAGCTACGTAAGCGTGCCTGTTGTTCTTGCGGGCAAAAGTCTCGGAGCTTCAATATATCTGCACGAGCAGAACGGATATCCGGGAGTGTCGAACAGATTCCTCGCGAGATTCGCGACGAAGGTGTTCCTCGGATTTGAGGCAGCGAGAGAGCATTTTGCCGATCAGAGCAAGATCATCTACTCAGGCAATCCTGTAAGAAGCGACTTCAGAGAGAGAAACAGACAGGACGACCGCAGAACTCTCGGAATACCGGAAGACGATTTTGTCATCATGGTATTCGGCGGCAGCCTCGGATCTGAAACCACCAATACGGTCGGTGAGGAAATAGCAAGAGAATATGCAGGCAGGAATGGCTATACCGTGATATGGGGCACCGGCAGCATGTACTACGATGAGATAACGGAGAGATTCGCCCGTGAAGGATTCAGTCCTGATAACGTAAGGATATCCGCATTCATCAAAAATATGCCGGAAGTACTGTCGGCAGCAGACATGACCATAAGCAGGAGCGGAGCTCTTTCAACTGCAGAGACGACTATGGAGGGTCGTGCTGCCATATTCATCCCTTCACCTAATGTCACCGCAGATCATCAGTACTACAATGCAAAGGCGGTTGCTGATGCAGGAGGGGCATTCATAGTCAGGGAAAACGAGAATACAGTCCGCGATGTCATGAGGATAATACGTTCACTTGACAGCGACAGGGAACAGATAAGACAGATGGAAGCAGCCAGCAGAAGCGTTGCACCGGTACACGCTACTGACATTATCTGCGATACCATCATGGAGACATACAGGAAGTGAGCACTGAAAAGACTGATGCTATAGAGAATACAGAAGACATCAGCACAGCTGCGGACGGGGAAGTTTCTGAACCGGAAAACGACGCTGCAGCTGAAACAGCAGCTGAGGAGAAGCAGACTCCTGCGGAGACCGTCCGCAAGGAAACTGCCGCCTTTGACGTTGCGGAAAATGATGAAAGCGAGGCTGCTCCGCAGGATACAGACTCTTCTGATGAAGCACCGGAGCAGACGATCAAAAGAGAACTGGAAACAGACGGGGAAGCCGGAACAGATACGCAGACCGGTCAGGAAGAAGCCGCTGCGGAAGAACCTGAGACGGAGTCTGAAACCGACCCTGAAACTGAAGAGATAAAAGAGATAAAGAAGAGAATAAGGGAGCGCAAGAAGGAGAAAAAGAGAAAGGCCAGAAGACGCAAGACCGTATTCTGGACAGCCCTTTCGATCATTGCTCTGACGGTTGCGGGATTCATCTTCTCTCTTTCGGGCTTCTTCACTGTCGATTCCATCGAGGTGCAGGGCAATTCCCATTTCACCTCAGAGGAAATCATAAACATCGCTCATGCGGTTCCGGGACACAACCTGCTGTACAATCCGGGCTCCAAGACGATCACGGATTATCTTGAACAGAACCCGTACATCAAGTCCGCATCTGTTCTGAGAAAACTTCCGTCGACTCTTGTGATAGTGGTCGAGGAAAGGGAGGAAGCGATCTCCTTCAATTACGATGATGACTATCTCATCATGGATGATGAAGGCATCCTTCTCAAGAAGACGCGTACAGAGCCTAAGGTCACCAGCGTAAGCGGGCTTGTTGTTACAAAGCTCAGACTGGGCGACACTGTAGGAACCGAGAACCAGCAGATGTTCAGCAGACTGCTGAGGCTTGTAAGAGCTATGAAGGCCGCGGACATGTACTTTGTATCGATAGATATGACAGGCTATGAGGAAGACATGTCTGTAAAGGCGTATATCTATGACAAGCTTGTAGTAAAGACAGACTATGAGTCTCTTGTGACCAATCTCAAGAACGGAAGACTTCACAAAATCGTGGAGAAACTGTTCGAAGATGATATCAGGAGAGGAACTATCACATTCGGAGAAGACGGATCGGCATCATTTGAGCCTGGAATATGATTGACCGTAAACCCGGAAACGGTTATCCGGGCTAGCAACAGATTTACAAGTAATTGTGTTACGTCAACTTAAAAACCCCTAAATATTGTGGTTTTTTGCCAAAAATGTAATGCATTTGCACAATATATGTGTTAAGATAACTATATCTATTTATGAGTTCAATGAGGAGGACACACTATGGAATTCGTTTCTGATTTCGTATCCGAGACAGATAATGCCGCGATCATAAAAGTAATCGGCGTTGGCGGTGGCGGATGCAACGCTATCAACAGGATGGTCGACACCGGTCTTGGCGGCGTATCTTTCATCGCTGTAAATACAGACAGACAGGCACTCGCTAAGTGCAAGGCTGAGATCAAGATCCAGCTGGGCGAGAAAGTTGCCGGAGGCAGGGGAGCCGGCGCTAATCCTGAACTTGGACAGAAGGCTGCAGAGGAAACTATCGATGAGATCATTTCCCACATCCAGGATGCTGACATGGTATTCATCACAGCAGGCATGGGCGGCGGAACAGGTACAGGAGCTGCTCCTGTTATCGCAAAGGCTTCCATGGACTGCGGCGCACTTACAGTCGCTGTTGTTACCAAGCCTTTCACATTCGAGGGCAAGAAGCGCTGGAACAGAGCTGCAAAGGGCATTCAGTATCTGAGCAACTTTGTTGACTCCCTGGTCGTGATCCCTAATGACAGACTTATCGACACCAGCCAGAAGAACACATCGATGCTCGAGGCATTCGCTATGGCAGACGATGTACTGAGACAGGGTGTACAGGGCATTTCCGATCTGATCAGTGAATACGGTCTTGTAAACGTAGACTTCGCGGACGTAAGAACGATCATGGAGGGCAGAGGAATCGCTCACATGGGAGTCGGCGTAGGCGAAGGCGAGAACAGAATAGAAGAAGCTGTTCAGGCAGCACTCAACAGCCCGCTGCTCGAGACATCCATCAGCGGAGCAAAGTCTATCCTGCTGTACGTTTCCGGCGGATACGACATGGGTATGCTTGACATCAATACTATCGCTGAAAAGGTTCAGACAGAGGCTGACCCTGATGCCAACATCATCTTCGGAGCTGCTATCAGCGAAGAGATGAACGAGAAGATCTCTGTAACGATCATCGCTACAGACTTCGGCAATGTTAAGGCCGGCATGGGCGGCAGCACAATCGTTGATGCTCCGGCAGAGGCTCCTGCAAGAGGAACAAGCAGCCTTCCAAGAGTGACCATCGACGGTCTGGAAGGATTCGAAGCAGATCTCGACTCACTTCTCGGTGATAACGGACAGGCAGAAACATCCGGTACGGATTTTGACATTCCGGACTTCCTCAGATAATCAGCATACAGGGCAAGAAACAGCAAGATGCTTATCAGAGTAGAATCATCTGATAACAGCCGTATAAGGCTGGTCAGAAAGCTGGCAACCAGAAAGGGCAGGACTGCAGAGGGGAGATTCGTAATAGAAGGACTCAACCTCTGCAGGGAAGCTGTTCAGAGGTCGCTCGACATTGAGTTCCTGATGATCCCGGATGACTGGAAGACTTCCGGAGGCAGTGACGACCTGAGCGGTCTCAGAGCCTTCACAGAGGAATGCATCTCCGATCCCGGACTTACAGTCTGCACGGTTCCGGCGAAGATCTTTGCCGGACTGACCGATGCCGGCAATGGTATCGGTATATGCGCTGTGCTGAAGATACCGGAGACTGACCTTACGGCCGTATCCCGTCTTCCATCCGGTGCGAATATTCTGGTCCTCGACAGGATACAGGATCCAGGCAACATGGGAACGATGATCAGGACTGCTGTTGCTGCAGGCTATGGAATGATAATCGCAGTCAAGGGAACGGTGGATGTGTATTCCGCAAAGGTTCTCAGAGCTACAGCCGGCATGATCTTCGAGATACCGATCGTATATGCTGACGGCACTGAAGAGCTTGCAGATGTTCTCAGGGCGTCAGGAAGGAAAATAGCTGTTACGGATCCTGCGGGAGGCAGGCCTTATTACGAGGAAGACCTCAGCAGAAATACCGCTCTCGTTATAGGCAACGAAGGCAACGGCGTCAGCGATGAAGTGATGGCGCTTGCTGATATCAGAGTAACTTTGCCCATGAAGGGCAGCATCGAATCTCTCAATGCTGCTGTATCGGCTGCAATACTTATGTATGAAGCCGTAAGAAGAGATGATTAATGATAAGGGGTTAAATATGGAAAAGAACAGAGCTGATGTTGTGATCTGCGGATCCAACTACGTACTTTCAAGTGAAAAGAGCGAAGAGCGTATCAAAGAGATAGCTAAATATGTAGATGATGAGATCAGGACTGTAAGCAAGGCACTTAACTTCAATCCTAATTTCAAGACTGCTGTTCTGGCTGCGCTTAATATCACTGAAAAGCTCATGGACAGCACTGACACGATCCTCAAGCTGCAGACTGAGAACCATCAGCTGGACAACGATGTCAAGCACTACATCAACCAGTGGGAGCAGGCCAAGAAGCAGGTAACTGATCTCAAGGAAAAGATGTCGTCGGAAGTTGACAGACAGTCACAGAGCTCCGAGGACCAGAAGAAGCTCCAGGAAAAGCTGGTCGAGATGGAAAACGCATATTTCGATCTGCAGATGGAGAATGTCAACCTCAAGAACGAGCTGAAATCAATCAAGAGAATGAACAGCGACGATGAACTCTAAGATACTAGGACTTCTCGAATTCAACAGAATACTGGACCTGCTTGCTGAGCAGGCCGGCTCCGCGGTAACCCGTGAGCGGATCGCGGAGCTGGTACCAATGTCCAACAGGCGCATGGTACAGGATGCATTAACGGAAACTACTGAGGCGGTTTCCGTTATTCTATATAAGGGAAATATTCCGGTCGGAGAGATTGGGGACATATCCGGCATCCTCGGAATGGCGAGAAAAGGCAGGATACTCAGCATGAGAGAACTGCTGCAGGTCAGGACTACTCTCAGCATAACGAGGACGGCGAAGGCTTTCCTCTCTGATGACATGCCTTCAGGTCTTAAGCTGCTGCCTGAGATATGCAGCCTGCTTGAGCCTGTGCCAAAACTCGAGCATGATATAGAATCGGCCATACTGAGCGAGGATGAGATGTCTGACAGCGCTTCTCCTGAGCTCAGAAGGATCAGGCGTGAGATAAGGAACAAGAACGACCTGATCAAGTCGAGACTTCAGAAGATGGTCACCAGCGGATCAGCCAAGACGCATCTGCAGGACGCGATAGTCACGATGCGTAACGGCAGATATGTCATCCCGGTCAAGAGGGAATACATAAGCCTGTTCCCGGGAATGGTCCATGACCAGTCATCGACAGGAGCCACGCTCTTCGTGGAGCCGCAGTCAGTGGTCAACCTGAATAATGAGCTGAGGCAGCTCGATACCGAAGAGCAGGCTGAGATCACTAGGATACTTGAGGCATTTTCAGGCAGGGTCGCGGAGCATTATCATGAGCTGATGAACGACCAGAAGCTGCTCTCCGAGCTCGATTTTATCGGAGCCAAGGGCAAGCTCTCCTGCCTTATGGAAGGCAGGCAGCCGCGCCTCAATGATGAAGGCTATATAGATATAAAACGCGGCAGGCATCCGCTGATACCTGCTGACAAGGTCGTGCCTGTGGATGCAGAGCTTGGCCGCAGATGGTCGACTCTACTGATCACCGGCCCTAACACCGGAGGCAAGACCGTAACACTCAAGACGATAGGACTGCTTTGCCTTATGACGCAGAGCGGTCTTCACATACCTGCAGATGAGACAAGCGACATGCCTGTGCTGGAGGAGATCTTCGCAGACATAGGAGACGAGCAGAGCATCGAGCAGAGTCTCAGTACTTTCTCATCTCACATGAAGAACATGATCGGCATATTCGAAGCTGCCGGAAAAGGCTCCCTCGTTTTGCTTGACGAGCTCGGAGCCGGCACAGACCCGCTTGAAGGAGCGGCTCTCGGCATAGCAGAGCTTGAGACACTCAAGTCCAGAGGAGCTCTTGTTGCAGCAACAACACACTACACCGAGCTGAAGAAGTATGCTCTGTCCACACCGGGCGTTGAGAATGCTTCGATGGAGTTCAACGTTGAGACGCTTTCTCCGACATACAGGCTGAGAGTAGGCCTTCCGGGCAAGTCCAACGCGTTTGAGATATCCAGAAAGCTCGGACTGAGTGAGGACATAATCCAGAGGGCGACCGAGCTTCTCGGTGAGGAACAGCTCGAATTTGAAGAGGCTGTATCAAGGGTCGAGGCGGATCAGGCAGAGGCTGAAGAGGCCCTGCGTGAAGCCGGAGAAGCCAGGGAACAGGCTAAGTCGAGCAGGGATGAAGCTGCCCGCGAGCTGGACAAGGCGCATGCTGAAGCGGAGAAGATCCTTGAGGATGCGAGAAAACAGGCGCGTGAGATGCTCCGTGATGCCCAGGGAACGATCGACGATATTTCCGAAGAACTAAGGAGCATCAGCAAACGGAGAAGGAACGCGGGATTCAATGAAGGACATATAGCAGGCGGTGCTGCAAACAGCAGAAGGGCTCTCAAACAGGCCGAGGCTGCATACAGGTCACAGGAAACCCGCAAGCCTGATACTCTGCAGACAGGAAAGGCACCTGAGCCTGAGCAGATAAAGCTGGGCATGAGGGTGAAATATACCAAGCTCGATCAGACGGGCGAGGTAGAGTCGCTGCCTGATTCCAAGGGAAATCTCGCCATCAGACTCGGCGCTATCAAGATGACGGTCAACATCCGCGATCTTATCATCGCAGAGTCGGAGAGCGCGGGGCACAAGGAGAAGAACAGAGCAAAGTACGGCAGCATGTCGTTCGGCAAGACCAAGACCATCAAGACTGAGATCAATCTGATCGGCAAGAATCTCGATGAAGCGACTGACCTGATGCTCAAGTACATAGACGATGCATATCTTGCCGGCCTGAAAACAGTACATGTCATACACGGACGGGGCGAGGGCATCCTGAGAAACGGACTCAGGGCAGAACTCAAAAAGAACAAGCACGTGAAGTCATTTAAATCCGCCCCTTACAACGACGGCGGAGAGGGATGCACTATCGTGGAGCTCAAAGACCGCAAGTAAGGTTTCCTTATCATATTTCGAAAAAAGCAAACCCGGCACTGTAGTAAATCGCCGGTTTGTTTGCTATAATATTTATTTGGAAAAAGCCGCGTCTTTTCGCGTGGCGACAATAAGGAGCTTTTAAACGTAATGTACATAATCAGCAGATGCCTCCTCGGATTCAACTGCAAGTATGACGGGGGCAATAACAAAAACGACGATATCGTTGAATTCTTCAGGACTCATGACTGCGTAACCGTCTGTCCGGAGACAGCTGCGGGACTTGAATCCCCGCGCGTTCCTTCCGAAATAAAGGAAGTGAGAGTGACTGAGGACGGCAAGGACGTATTCACTGTCGTGAGCAAGACCGGCGACGACATGAGTGAAGTTTTCGACTACGGCGCAAGGCTTTCACTGGCTTCGGTGCTTGTTGAAGCCGGAAACCGTATCGACAGAAAAGGGATCATTGAGGGTGCTGTCCTCAAGGCCAACAGCCCGTCGTGCGGAACGGGCGTCGTATATGACGGAACCTTCACCGGCACGCTGACGAAGGGACTCGGTGTTTTCGCAGACAAGCTGATAGATGCATGTCTTGAAGAAAGAAACAATCCGGACATAAGTGATGAAAACCGTCTCTTCGCAGATGACTTCAAGGTGTGCGACGAGAACAGTTTTGCCAGAGTATTCGGCAACAAATAAAACAGATAGGAAGATGATATATGGTAGATTTCAAGAAAATTATTGCTGACGAGATATATGATGAAGCGCTCGGACTTTCGGTCGAGGACATAATGGCGCTCATCGAGATCCCTAATGATGAGAAGATGGGTGACTACGCATTCCCGTGCTTCAGACTTGCCAAGGCTCTGAGGAAGGCTCCTCAGATGATCGCTGCCGACATCGCAGGCAGGATCGCAGGCAACGAGGCTTTCGCCAAGGTCGAGAACGTTAATGCATACGTCAACTTCTTCATTGACAGAGCGTACTTTGCCGGACAGGTAGTTGAAGAGGTCAACGAAGAGGGCAAAATGTACGGCAGATCTGACGAGGGCGCAGGAAGAAAGGTGATCGTAGAGTACTCATCGCCTAATATCGCCAAGCCTTTCCATATCGGTCACATCAGAAGCACAGTCATCGGAAACGCTATCTACAAGCTGTACGATGCGGTAGGTTTTGATGTCATCAGGATCAACCATCTCGGAGATTACGGCACACAGTTCGGCAAAATGATCGTTGCTTTCAGAAAGTGGGGAAGCGAAGAAGAGCTGGCCAAGGACCCTATCAAGACACTCCTCGGATACTATACAAGATTCCATCAGGAAGCCAAGGAGCATCCTGAACTCGAGGATGAGGCAAGAGAGGCATTCGTTAAGCTCGAGGCAGGAGCACCTGAAGAGACAGCTCTGTGGAAGAAGTTCAGAGAGCTGAGCCTTGCTGAGTTCAACAGAGTATATGACATGCTCGGGATCACATTTGATTCATATGCAGGAGAGAGCTTCTACTCTGACAAGATGCCGAGATTCATTGAAGAGCTGAAGGAAAAGGGCCTCCTCATCGAATCACAGGGCGCTCAGATCGTAGACCTTGAAGAGTACGGCATGAGCCCTGCAATGATCACAAAGTCCGACGGTTCAAGCCTGTATGTCACAAGAGACATCGCAGCTGCCGTATACAGAAAAGAGACCTACGACTTCTACAAGTGCATCTACGTTGTTGCATCGCAGCAGAACCTCCACTTCAAACAGTGGAAGCAGGTGCTCGAGCTGATGGGATACACCTGGCAGAAGGACTGCATACACGTTCCTTTCGGACTGGTAAGCCTGTCTGACGGTGATGACATCAAGATGATGTCGACCAGAGAAGGAACCGTCGTTTTCCTTGAGGACGTTCTCAACACAGCTGTCGAGAAGACTGCAGAGATCATGAGAGAGAAGAACACTTCCGGACTTGATATCGACGAGGTATCAAAGGAAGTCGGCATCGGAGCTGTAATCTTCCAGGAACTCTCCAATAACAGGATAAAAGACTACGTATTCTCATGGGACAAGGTCCTGAACTTCGACGGAGAGACAGGCCCTTATGTTCAGTATACACATGCAAGAGCATCCAGCGTACTCCGCAATGCATCTGAAGAAGAGCTTGCAGCTATCGCAAAGGGCGGATTCGACTGGAGCTATCTCACAGGTGACGCGGCCTATACACTCGTCAAGCTTCTGTACAGAGTACCGGACGTTGTGCTCGAAGCAGCTGAAAAGTACGAGCCTTCGATCGTGACACGTCATCTTGTCGATATCGCTCAGTCATTCAACAAGTTCTATCACGATGAGCACATCCTGGTCGATAACAAGGATGAAAAGCTGGCCAAGCTGGCGCTCGTTCTTGCATCAAGAACAGTTATCGCCAACTGCCTCGGACTGCTCGGTATCAAGGCACCGGAAAGGATGTAAGGGAGGGAAAAGCTATGAAACTGCTGCTTACCACAATCAAAACCGACTGTACATATACTGATTACGCACTCAGATACCTGTATTCCATAGTTCAGGGTGCGCCTCTTGAAACAGAGATGAAAGTCTACGGCAAGTATGAGCTTGACGGAAGAATATATGAGGACATCATTATGGGAAGGTACAACATCGTATATTTCCACTGTGATGAACTCAATGAAAGAAACGTATGTGCCGTTGCAGAAATGGTCAAAAAGGCAGCACCAAGCACAGCGGTCGTCATCGGCGGTATGCAGGCTTCTTTCGGAACGAGAAGCTTCATGAAACTCAACCCATGGGTCGACTATGTGATAAGAGGAGAGGGAGAGACAGTTCTCTTCAACTTCCTCAATACAGTCTGCTCCTACGAGTTCGACTTTGAGAACGTTCCGGGACTGGCTTACAGAGAAGATGATGAGATCATCATCAACAGCCTCGATGAGCCGGTAGACATGGAAGATCTTCCATTCCCGTATGATGAGACTATCCTGAATACGGATCTGGCATATTATGAAACTATCCGCGGTGATTCTCTGACGACAGCATATTCGAAATTTTACCCTAACAATAAGGTCAGATCTCTGAGCCTCGGAAGAGTATGCAGGGAGCTGAGATATTTCCTCGTCAAGGAAGTGAAAAAGGTCGTCGTCTTCGACAGATTCTTCAACTTCAGCAACGAGAGAGCATACAGAATATTCGAATATCTCATAGATAACGACAACGGCATCACCACATTCGAGTTCAATATCGACGGGGAGAACCTTGATGATGAAACCATCCGTCTCCTTGCAGAGGCAAGAGAGGGACAGTTTGAATTCAACATCGATGTTGCCAGCACCAATGCAGAAGTCCTCGCTGCTGTAGGCCGCAAGGAGAACATCTATCAGCTGATGTACAATGTTACCAAGCTGCTGCAGGGCGGCAGGGTAAAGTGCTATATCCACCTGACTGCAGGTCTGCCGGAGGAGACAGAGGCGCTGTTCGGTCGCTCCTTCAACAAGGCATACGGGCTTGCTCAGGGATCACCGGTCAAGATCGATTTCCTGCAGCTCAGCAAGGGAACTGTACTCAGAAGCGATGCTGACAAGTACGGATATGAGAGCACAACAGCTACACCTTTCGATGTGATTTCCAACGATCATATGCCGGCCGGCGATCTTCTGAGAATCAGACAGGTCGCAAGAGTCACTGACGCATACATCGGAGAAGGCGGATTCAAAGAATCCATTCCTAGACTTCTGAGCGATACAGGCATGAGACCGTATGACTTCTTCGGAAGACTGACTGACTTCATTGCAGAGAACGGCTGGGGAGACAAGCTCAGGAAGCCTGAAGATCTCGCAAGGATCCTCCGCGCATTTGCTGTAAGAGCATACAGCACATTCGAAGATGATCTCAAGCTGGAAGTCGTTACAGGCGCTATTCATGCTGACTTTGAGAGCGCTGTTCCGGAAGAGGCTGTTATAAGATTTGACAGAGACGGCTGGGATATGGCAATATAGCTTAGCTGAATAAGATCAATATGATTTATATGAGAGCACGGATCAGCAATGACCGTGCTCTTGAAAGTGATAAGGAGAATTCATGGAAAACGAGAAGAAAGACAGGATAAGCGCATATCTGACGCCGCTGAACAGGGAGATGCTGTTCGGTGAACTGAGTGATGACTTCCTGCGCATGATGGGCGGAAAGGAGATCCTGAGCGGCATCCCGGTCCCTATCAGTGAAGGGGAGAACGGGCAGATCGCCGTCAGGTCCATCGTTCTTGATATGGCAAAGGTCATCGGAGCTGATCCGGATTTTCTCTATGCCGACAAGTACATGACATATATAAAGGCTGTCGCAGGTGATCAGGCTGAGCCCATGCTCGTATCCGAGGGCGCAAAACTCGCGGACGAGGGCAGGTTTGAAGAGTCCTGCATGCTACTTAGGACAGCACTTGCGATCGAGCCGAAGTCGCGTGCTGCGCTATATCTCTACGGAAGGGCGTGCAAAGCGTGCTATGAGACTGCATCCGAAGATGAGGACCAGTCGAAGGGTGAGGCATACATCGCAGCATTCAAGGCTGAGTCGATGGACATATTTGAGGTCCTGACCATGATGCACCCGGATTTTGCCATGGGATACTATTTCCTGGGATACGCATATCTCAATCTCGGCCTGTATCTCAAAACCAAGCTGACATGGGACGATTTCCTGAAGTACTCATCGTCTGCGGATGATAACGGCTCGGGTCTTGACGACAATCAGCTTGAAGACCTCAGAAGAGAGATACAGGGCATGCTTCTGGATCTTGAGGATCCTGTGACCATCGAAAAGGGCTGCAATCAGATCATGCAGGGGGATTTTCTCGGAGGACGTGATACCCTCAGTAAATTCAAAGAGGGCAGATACGAGAACTGGTGGCCTCTGTGGTACTATCTCGGAGTAGCTGAGGCATCTCTCGGCAACCTCGATGAGGCGATCACGGACCTTAAGAAGGTGCTGACGCTGTCACCGAGCAACACCGATGTCATGGACGAGCTTGCCCAGCTGTACGAGGCAGCGGGGGACACTGTCAATGCGGCCAAGTACAGGAACAAGATCAATATCGTACATAACAATATAGAGCAGGAAATGGCGGATCAGAAACTGAGCTAGCCTGATCAGTCCTCAAACGCAATTTCCGTTTCATGCAAAATAAAAACCGCTCCTTCCCGGGACAATGTCATTAACTTAATGACATTGCTCATTGCGGAGACTATTTTTGAAACGCTCAACCCGCTCTACGCACTGCATAAAAAACATGAAATCGGGTGTTGACATCAGCACATGATTCCGCTATACTAAACGAGTCGCAAATAAGGCAATGAATGTTCCGAGGTAGCTCAATGGCAGAGCAACCGGCTGTTAACCGGTAGGTTGTGGGTTCGAGCCCCACCCTCGGAGCCATTTAATACATTCTATGCCGGAGTGGTGGAATTGGTAGACACCTGGGACTTAAAATCCTATGAGAAGCGATTCTCGTACCGGTTCGAGTCCGGTCTCCGGTACCACTTCACCGTTTACATAAATGCCTGATTGCGACTTTACGAATATGATGACGCGGGGTAGAGCAGTTGGTAGCTCGTCGGGCTCATAACCCGGAGGTCGAGGGTTCAAGTCCCTCCCCCGCAACCAGTTAAGCCTTTAATCATAATGATTAGAGGCTTTTTTCGTTGAAATTTCAGGCGATAGAGCCATTTTTGGTAATGCAGGATAATCATTGATAACTTTTGTAATCGCAGCTGGTTATGGGTCAAAAAAGGCAATTTAGTACATCTTTTGTACTAAATATGTACTAAAAAAACGCTCGCCTGCTGTTTTGCTTCCGAGCGATGATCCATATATTATTCATGATGAGGTTTATGCGCTTAACGCTTTGATTGCTTCTATTTTTTCTGCGGCCGGTACATTGATGTAATACTTGGCTGTTACAGATATATCGCTGTGACCCATGAGGGATGAGAGAGTCTGAAGTGCAACTCCCTTGGAGGCAAGTTTTGTACCAAATGTATGCCGATACGCATGGAACCCATACTGACTTACTTTGGCATCCTCGTGGATGCGGTCCAGAGTGTGCCTGAGTGAGTGCTTATCATACAGTTTACCTGAATCTGTAGTGAACAGAAGATCTGTTTTGTATTTATTCTTTTTCATATCTTCTTTCTGCCACTCTCTGTGCTCAGCAAGCTTGGAATAAGTTTCTTCTGTTATTGGTATTGATCTTACACTATTCTCTGTCTTTGTATCATCGATAACGAGCTCATGGCCGACAGTCTTTCCATCCTCGAAAATAGGCTTTTCTACTACTTGTTTACTGATCGTGATTTTGTCTGGCTGTACATCATCATATGTAAGAGCCAGAAGCTCACTTATTCTTGCTCCGGTATTTATAGCAAGTGTAATCAGAAATCGCAATCTGCAGACCCTTCGGTTTTCATAGTAGGGGAGATCTTTTCTGGCTATATATTTCTTGATAGCTTCTATCTCTTCGTCATTGAACACTATGATTGCGCCGGGAGCATTCTTCTTTTTAGGCTTTGGTACTACCAGGCTATTGGTAATGTCCTTACAAATATCTTCCTGCTCCATGAGCTTAAAGAACAGTCTCATGAGCTTATGGCAGTTCTTAACTCCGGAAGGGGCACAGGTCATGTCATTATACGCTGCCTGCAATCCACGGTAATCAACATCTGTGATGAGTTTTTTTGTAATATCCATTGGAGCCAGGTTATTGTTATACGCATCTATATAACGTTGCTTGGTACTTTCCTTAAAATTAGGATCAGGAAGGAATGTGTTACAGATAAAATCATCTGCCAGTTCGCCAAAGAACATTTCGCGAGCATTGATACCGTGATTAGAGTTAAACTTATCACGCTTTGCATAACATTCCTTTAAAGTCTTCCCATAGAACTTTTTGTAAACCTTGCGGTTGCCATTTTTGTCGAGGTAGGGCCTTACTTTGACATTGATAACAATATACGGCTGACCATTGATGGTTTGTTTTTTTCGTTTAGTTTTCTTTTCCTTTGATTCTCCCATTTTTACTGCGATTCTGTCTCCTTTGCATAAAAGCGATAGTATGTTTCCTCACCCCAGGCTTCTTTAAGGAACTCTGTGTCAAGTGAGGTGTATTTCTCATTACTCATAATTAGATCGATATAGTTCTCTAGTGCATCGGCTCCCATCCTGTTGACAGCACTGAGATCGATCACGATTTTAGTTATTTTGCTGGAATTCTTTCCAATCTTTTCAGACTCGAAATAATAACCGATATCAGGGGAGGTGTCCTTGGATATAAGGTCATCTACCTTGCATTCCAGCGCAGTTGCTATATTCTGCAGTGTTGCTATTGTAAATCTGTCGGGATCACTTTTTTCAAATTGAGATACTGCTTGAGGTGTAACCCCTAGCTTCTCTGCCAATTCCTTCTGAGTGATACCTTTGCTCTTTCTTACTTCCTTTATTTTGTTTCCCATTGTTTCGATCCTCCTGTCGTTAACAGTATACATCAAACAAAAACAAGCTTCAACTTTATTTTTTCAAATATATCGCATTTGACAAAAGTTATAACTTTATTTATACTGTAATTGTAAATAAAGTTATAACTTGAATATAAGGAGGAAATCAAGATGAATATTTACAAAACAACTAAAAGAATCAAAGAAAAAGTAGTTTGGAGAAGAAGGAAGCGAGCTTTCGGAAAGGATGGTATAAGTGACGAAAGTAAGAACAATAAAAGAGACGATAAAAGAATTAAGAGCGATTGATCCCGGATGCCAGCTCACTGAATGGCAATTACGACAGCTTGTAAAGGAAGAAAAGATACCAGCGATGATGGCAGGTAAAAAAGCACTTCTGTCTGTTGAAGCGGTAGAGCGGTACCTCGAGGAACAGCTTGGCGGCGAGCGGCTGAACTGAAGCGAGGTGTGAAATATGCAGGTGAGTAAAACAGGGATCAACTCGGTAGATGCTCTGTATGGAGTGAATTTCACCGGCAATATAATACCGAATTCGTGGTACAGCACCATACGGACAGAAAAAGGGAAGCCGGATCTGACAGCGATAACGATCCTTTCTGAAATCATGTACTGGCACAGACCAAGAGAAGAGTGCGAAGAGAGTGATGCCGGAGGCATAAAGTTCAGCAAGCGGTTCAAGGCCGATATGTTGCAGCTGAGCTATAACCAAATTGAAAAAAAGTTCGGGCTGACCAAGGATCAGAGCAGAAGAGCTGTAGAACGTCTGGAGGCGCTCGGGCTGATAAAGAGGCATTTCAGAAAAGTCGAGACGGGCAACACCACACTCTACAACGTTATGTATATAGAACTCTTCACGGACAGGCTGATGGAGATCACTTTCCCTGACGGATACGAACACCCTGGTAGGAAAAATCCGACCAGGGTGTCGGAAAAAACCGATAAGGTCATAGGAAATATCGGAACAGGTAGTGGGAAAAATCCTATGACAAATACAGAGAACACTACAAAGATTACAAACATAGATTACGACTCTATCTATCAAGAGGAAATAGAAAGTGTCCGAGAGCAGATAGATTATGAAGCTCTGACAAGAGACATGGTATCAGACAGAGGAATGATAGATGAGATAGTAGAAATAATAGCAGAAAACAAGTTGTATGGAACCGAGCCGCAAATGATCAATGGAGCGCTGATACCAGCCTCGGTCATAAGAGAGAAATTCAGGAAGATAAACAGCTATGTGGTGAAGGAAGTAATAGACAGCCTGAGAGCGGCACCGAGAAACATTGTGAATACCAGAGGATATATCATGACGGCATTGTACAATGCATCATCGACATATGAGCTTGGACTGGATGTTGAGGTCACCAGAGGTATGTTCAGAAGGGAGGCGAACGCATGGGAAGCATGACACCTATAAAATCGATCAGAGCAAAGTGCATTGACTGCTGTTGCGGCGAGAAGAAAGAGATACGACTCTGCCCGATCGAAAAGTGTGCACTATGGCCGTATAGGATGGGCAAGCGACCGGTAAAGGATACAGACATCGGCAAGAGGGATTGAGAACAGAAAAGTCGAGATAGCTAAGACTTTTTTCTGAAAAGTGACCCGATATACGACACTTTTGAGAAGGGTATAGACCGGGAACAATAATCAGACAGATCTTCATGACAGTCAGAGATCATGAATGTGATCAAGAGGGATCCGAACTACTGTCATGTAGCTGAAGGACAAAGGAGCATATGAGGAGCACACAGTTGTGGATACAGAGGAGCCACACTGACTCCTGACAAGGGAGATAAAGGAAATGAACAATGAAAATGTATAGCCATAAAGGCCTCGCCGACTGAGAGCGAAATACACCCATCGCACAAACCTTGCGGTTCGTACTCTGTGTATTTCGCCTCGCGGGACGGTACCAATGAATACAAAGCGCTCAGGAAAAGGGGGTGACGCTTATAAAAAATGTGACTTTTATACAGCACGGAAAGCTGACAAATGTAGTCGGCAGGATCAGATATATCAGTGATGAAAAAAAACAGGAGAACCTGTATGCGGTCTATGAAACAGTGCCGAGGAAGTACTGGCGGGATCTTGCGAAAGAGAATCAGTCGGACTTCAGGAGGAGCGGAACGAGTGGGAACTGCATCGAGGCAAGGGAACTCATAATAGCTTTGCCGAAAGAATTGACACTATATGATCCGGATGAACTGCTCAGATACTTTGTTGAATCCTACCGAAAAGAGTATGGCACTGAGTGCATAGCAGCTCTCCACCATAACAAGAGGAAGACAAATTATCATATCCATCTGATCTATTCGGAGCGGCAGCAGCTGGAAGAACCGGTAAGAAAGATAGCGACTCGCAACATGTATTTTGATCCTGAAGGCAGGCATGTCAGGACGAAAAAGGAAGCGACCGCTGAAGGAAAACTGTTTCCTGGCTACAGCATGATACCCAAAGGCGAAGTGTATGAAGAGCATCTATTCGATAAAAAGAACCCGCTGTTCAAGCAGAAAACATTCACAGAAGATGCAAAAGTTTTCTTCACAGATCTCATGAACAGGCAGCTGTCTGAACCAAATCAGATGCAGGTGTTTCCTAAAAACAGTCCATTCCTTCCGACCAAGAAGATCGGTAAGAACAATCCTAAAGCAGAATTCATAGAGGAGACTAACAGACTAAAGGATGAATGGAACAAAAAGATATGGACAGCGTACCGTAATGGAGCACCCAAAGAGGGCCTGATAACGGTAAAGAGGGAACTGATATCAAAGCCGGTAGCAGAGTCAATCAAAGAAGCCGGCGGCAAAAGCGATCCCGGAAAATACAACAGCATACTTGTAAGGGCGATAGCGATAGTTGCGGAGATGTGCAGGCTGCTGAGCAAGCAGGGAAGGGAGACCTGGGCAGAAGCATGGGGAAAAGCACTGACCAAACTTATGGATATGGCGACAGAACAACTTGCCGGAAGAAGGATCGATATCAAAAAAGATACAAGACACAGAACAATGGAACGGTAGATATGACTGTGCTATAATTCGGAAAGGCTACCATACACGGTAGGCGGTTAGCCCTCTCCGGAGGGACTGTGACCCTCCGTATTTATAGAAATCCCTTGTGGAAATCTGATAGAAAGGAGGGCAATGCTATGGACGTATTCCAGTTCATGCAGATCGTGGGTTTCGCGCTCGCTTTCTTCGTAGCCGGGTACAGCCTTGGCAAAAGAAAATAACCGCCCAAGCCACTAAGCGGTTATAAACTTAATTGGTTATAATCGGGCTAACCGTCTATCGGTAGCCTTTTTCTATACTTATAATAATCTGCTTACAATGCTTTTTCAAGTACTTATGTGATAGTTCTTTATCATGTCAAACGATTCTTGCTTTACAGGTTTTGCAAATGAGCACTATCATTTTGTTACAGAATTAAGCAGGAGGTATACCATGGATATTGGTAACAAGATTCAGAAAATAAGGGCTGATCAGGGTATGACACAAGCTGAGTTCGCTGACAAGTTTCATGTGTCAAGGCAGACGGTCTCAAACTGGGAAAATAATAAGAACTATCCGGATCTCAGCATTCTGAGAAGCATCAGTGATGAATATGCAATTTCATTCGACACTCTGCTTAAGGATGATGTGGAGTATATTTCTCATATCGATAATGCCAACGACCGAGCAATCAAGGCTACACGGTGGCTCAGGATAGTGGTTCCGGTAGCAATTATTTTGCTTGTAATTACAGCTGCGGTTGCATTACAGCAGAGCAAAAGGGGTACATATGAAAGTTCTGCTTTACCGGGCATAGAAGATAAGGATTATGTATATCCTAAAAATGAGAATGGCCAGACTTATGGCCCTGACTGGATGGGTGCGGGTGAAGGTTATGAAGATCATGCTCCTGATCTTATTGCTGCATCAGGAGTAAATGGCAAACAAGGCTATGTAAAGCGTACAGATCTTGATAATCTGGATGGGTCTCCTGTCAGCACC